>JABACA010000008.1 GCA_014237975.1 Mariniblastus sp.
CTTCCAACCGAGTTCAAGGTGCCCCATATGGGATGGAATCAAATCAACGTCTGTCACGATTCACCACTTCTCAAAGGTGTGGCATCCAAGGCATATGTTTATTTTGTTCATTCCTACTATGTCCAACCCAAACATTCGGATGTTGTCGCACTGACCGCCAATCACGGACATGAATTTTGTGCTGCCGCCGCCAGCAACAACGTTTTCGCAACCCAGTTTCACCCTGAAAAAAGCCAGGCAGTCGGCTTGCAGATCATCAAGAATTTCTCGCAATGGGATGCTTGATCCGACGGCCAATCAGAGCCAATTTCTGACCCTGGGCCATGGCCCACTGCTGCTGGGGCGTTTGGCTTTCCCGAGCGTTGTTATCCACTACCAGTAAACGCCGCCGTCATCGACCGATGGGGCATGCTGTCAAAATGGATTTGGCTACAGCTTTTCAACAAACGGCTGCCGGTTAATTTCGTCATGGTGGATCGTTTTTGGTGGCAAACGATGAATCCCAGACTTCCTGCTTGCAAAACACCCCCACACTGCGTAAATGTACTTTTGTACACTATATTAGATTTTTGCAATTTCGCAGCCGATATTGACCAAAGGTGTCTGTCAAACCTTTTGTAATGTTGCACCGAAACTGGAGATACTCGAGGCAGCCGGGATGCTTACGAACGTTACAACGGAAACGCAAGCGAATCACACCAACAATCAACCGTTGATTGATCAACTGCGTAAAAAAATTCACGACAGCCAAACGGCCCGTCGAAATGACGAGGGTGCATTGGTTTCCTGTGGTTCCCCGGATATCGACCAATGCCTTTCTGCGGGTGGCATTCCGCGTGGAACATTGGCCGAGTGGTTAGTAGATCACCATGGAAATTCGGGTGAGTTTCTTTCTTTGCTGGCAGCCTCGCGGGCACTGGCAGACGGGGGTGCCTTGGTGATCGCCGACCCACACCGTCGTTTCCATCCACCCGCCGCCGCATTGCTGGGAATCAATCTCGCCGATCTGGTCGTTCTGCGTCCAGGCCCACCGGACCAGCCAACCTCGGTTGGTCCATCCGGATTTCAACGTAACGATCTGTTCTGGGCAGTCGACCAGGCACTCCGTTCAACGGCAGTGGCTGCGGTCTGGGGTTGCTTTACGGAAATTAACGAACGTTGGTTCCGACGTTTTCAACTGTCGGCAGAATCCAGTGGTTGCCTCGGTTTATTTGTACGTCCGACGTGGACATGTCAGCAACCGAGCTGGGCTGAAATCCAATGGCAGGTTCAATCCAAACCTTGCCCTGACAACCGTCAATTACGCCAAATCTCTCTACAACTGCTGCGTTGCCGGTCGGGAAAAGCCGGCAAAACCGTTTCGTTGAACATCGACACCGTCACAGGGAGTGTGCAACATGCACGAAATGAACATGCCCACCACAGCCGAATCCAAACGCGCGCTTTGTCTTTGGCTACCCAGCTGGCCCATCCAGCGACTGGTCGCCGCCCAGCCCGAGCTTAAGCGTCAACAGGTAATCCTGTTTCGCCGGGACTCACGCCGTGGCCAGCTGGTTTCAGCCGTTTCTCCGTTGGCGAGCCGTCATGGTGCACGATACAACATGCCATTGTCCGAAGCCAAATCGTTACTTAAACGAGAGACGAACAATCAAGATTCCCAGTGCCACGCCCCACTGAATGGTTGTTCGAGCGACTTGAATATTTTCCTGCACGAGCCAGCAAAAGACCTGGCTGCACTGGAAGACCTGGCCGATTCACTGGAGCCATTCAGCCCAATTATCGGATTGCAACAAGTCGATCAACCGGACTGTCTGTTTCTGGACGTCACAGGACTAGCTCACCTGTTTCATGGCGAAGACCAACTTGCCTGGCAGGTTTCACAACACTGCCAAGTCCGTGGTTATGTAGTGCGAGTTGCCCTTGCCGACACGCCGGGACTAGCATGGGGAGCGGCTCGGTTTTTAATTCAGGACGCAACCGGTCCAGTCGTGATCCCGGTGCACGATTCTCGAATCATGCCCAGCTTGCCAATCAAGGCACTGCGACTGAGCGACCCCATCACTGAAACTTTGCACCAGTTGGGTATTTTGAAAATCGGGCAACTTTTGAAGTTGCCACGTCACGATTTGACGGCCCGTTTTGGAAGCGAAGTTCATCGACGTCTTGACCAGATGACAGCCGTCCTGGAAGAACCGATTGTCGCTCGCCAGAAACCACCCGCATTCTACGCCCAACAATTACTTGACTTCCCAACCTCGGATCGGGAAACGGTCGATGCCATCATACAGCAACTGACCAGCCAGCTTTGCAATAAGCTGGCTGCCAGGCAACAAGGTGCGCTGGAATGGACCGTGAAAATGTACTGCCAGAACAAGCGATTGCCCCTCCAGTTTTGCGTCCGTTTATTTCAGCCAACTTCTACTGTCGAACACATCATGCAATTGGTTCGCATGCAATTGGAACAGGCCTTGCAGCCACAATCCGATCACAAGCAAAAAAAGACCGTGTTAAACAGTCGCGGCAAACCGAAACGTCGCAAACGGCGACACGTTGTAAAATTGCTGGACGGCCAGAAGATGGAAATCAGCGAGATTTCTGTCGGGGTAACTTCCTGCGCACTGTTAACCCACCAACAGAGACAACTGTTTGATGAAAACCCTCGACAGGATCGTCGGGAACTGGCGCAATTGATCAACCGACTGGCCAGCCGCCTGGGAACCGACCAGGTGGTCTACCCGACCATTCGCCACCAAGCCCAGCCCGAGCATGCATTCCAGTTTCAGCCCTTGATTCAGCCTGGCAAGCGGCACAAGCGGGCAAGGAGAAAACCGGACGGCCAATCACATGTCATGTCTCGCCCCCTGCAGCTTTATGAACCGCCCATCCCTTTAAAACCAGGGGCTTCTTCAACCACGATGTCCTGTTCTGTCATTTCACCGCCAACCCAGATGACGGCCAGAAACGACCCGGAATCCCGCTCACCGCCTACGTCAGACCATCGATACAAGAGTGTTGCACGAACGAACACCGACGGTCCCTCGTTACCATCATCGTCGCCAACTCAGTACCGGATCGTTCACCACTGGGGTCCTGAACGGATTGAAACCGGTTGGTGGCGCGGGCCCATGACGCGACGCGACTATTGGCGAGTCGAAACCGGTTCCCATCAGCAGTTCTGGATCTTTCGGGATCTTAAAAACGGAGATTGGTTCCTACATGGTGCTTTTTAAGTTTTCCTCCAAACCGATTGATTTCAATGTATGCTGAGCTTCACTGCAAAACCAATTACTCGTTCCTGACCGGTGGATCGCATGCCGATGAACTGATTCATCGGGCCGTCACACTTGGCTATTCGGCTCTGGCTGTCACGGATGAAAATAGCCTGGCAGGAATCGTCCGGGCCTATGCGGCCGCCCGGGAGCATCCAATCAAGTTGATTGTGGGTGCCGAGATCATTTCCAATGACGCACCAACGGTCGTGCTATGGGCTCCCAGCCGCACCGCGTATGCACAACTGGCCCGGTTGATTACGGTGGGACGAAGGCGGGCTCCCAAAGGAGAATGTTGGTTGGCGTTTGATGACATTGCCACGCACAGCACGGAGCTGCTGGCCGGCGTTGTGCCTGAGATCGCCGGTGACCGTTCGCCAACCGACCACATTGACCCAACGCATCCCAGCTATGAGTGGTTCTCTGGACGCCCGACCGCGACTGGGCATGAGCAGCGTTACCGGGAACTGTTTGGAAACCGGGCCTATTTACTGGCAGAGTTGTATCAAGGGGTTGATGATCAATGGCGGATTGACCAGCTACAGCGACTGTCTCGACAAACGGGGATGCCATTGGTTGCCGCCGGTAGCGTCTTGTATCACGTCCCCAATCGGTTGCCACTGCACGATGTTCTGACGGCGATCAAGTATCGCACCACGGTCGACCTGGCCGGTGATCGCTTGTTACCCAACGCCCAGCGACACCTGCAAACGATTGCCCAACGAAAAAGCGCCTTTGCTGCCATCCCCGACGCCCTGTCTCGAAACCTTGAGATCGCTGAACGCTGTTCGTTTTGCCTGAGTCAATTGCGATATGAGTATCCCGAGGAGCTCGCCCCAGACGGGAAAACACCGATCGAATATCTACGGCAGCTGACCCTGACAGGTGCCCGCCAGCGATACTCAGGAACCGTTCCGGAAACCGTGCAACACCAGATCAACCACGAACTGCGGCTGATCGAGGAATTGGAGTACGAGGCCTATTTCCTGACCGTCTGGGACCTGGTTCGATTTGCCCGAAACCGCGGAATCCTCTGCCAGGGTCGGGGCTCCGCGGCCAATTCGGCCGTTTGTTATTGCCTGGGAGTCACCTCGGTCGACCCCGCCACCACCGACCTCCTGTTTGAGCGTTTCGTCAGCAAGGAACGTGATGAAGCACCCGACATTGATGTCGATTTTGAACATGAACGACGTGAAGAAGTATTACAGTACCTGTACGAAAAATATGGCCGCGATCGAGCCGGGCTGGCGGCTACCGTCATCACGTACCGGGTGCGCAGTGCTGTACGCGACGTAGGCAAGTCATTGGGACTATCTCTCGACCGCGTTGATGCATTGGCAAAACAGGTGGAGGGCTATTCCCGCGAAGATCAGCTGGCCGAACGAATGAACGATGTTGGAATGGATCCCAACTCACAGACAGGCCGTCAACTGGATCACTTGGTCAATGAAATGATCGGTTTCCCGCGCCATCTATCGCAACACGTAGGTGGCATGGTGATCACCCGCGGCAAATTGGATGAGTTGGTCCCCATTGAAAATGCCTCGATGGATGGTCGGACCGTGATTCAATGGGACAAGGAGGATCTCGAGGAACTTGGCCTGTTGAAAGTCGATTGCCTGAGTCTGGGGATGCTAACTGCAATTCGCAAATGTTTTCACTTGCTGGGCCAGCATTGGGACCAACATGTCTCACTGGCAACCGTTCCCCGAGAAGACCCGTTGGTCTACGACATGATTTGCGAGGCAGACACCGTTGGCGTATTTCAAATTGAAAGCCGTGGACAAATGAGCATGCTGCCCCGCTTGCGACCGCGCTGTTGGTACGACCTGGTGATCGAGGTTGCGATCGTCAGGCCGGGCCCCATTCAAGGAAACATGGTCCACCCCTATTTGCGTCGCCGCAACGGAGAAGAACAGGCCGTTTATCCTAACGATGCCATTCGCTCGGTACTGGAGCGCACCCTGGGTGTCCCGATCTTTCAGGAACAGGCGATGAAGCTGGCGGTGGTTGCTGCCGGGTTTACACCAGGAGAAGCGGACCAACTGCGCCGCGCTATGGGGGCTTGGCGGAAGACGGGAGTGATTGAAACGTTTCGTGAAAAAATGATGCTCGGCATGCGCAACAACGGATTGAACGATGAGTTTGCTGCACAGGTATTCCGGCAGGTCCGCGGATTTGGTGAATACGGTTTCCCGGAATCTCACGCTGCCAGTTTTGCCTTGCTGGTTTACGTCTCAGCCTGGCTTAAACGCCATTACCCGGCAGCATTTACGGCGGCCATTCTCAACAGCCAGCCCATGGGGTTTTACGCTCCGGCTCAACTGATTTCTGACGCCAGGCAGCATGGCGTCCAAGTGATGCCCGTTGATGTCAACCACAGCGAATGGGATTGCACGCTGGAACCTCTGCGACATCCACACGCCAGGCAGCCTGGCCATCACGACCCGGCTCCCATGAATCACGGCAACTCGACAACGCCAACACTGACTGCCGGCCAGCCAGGCTCGGTCGACGATTTTTCGTTGCGACTGGGACTGCGGATGATTTCAGGATTGCAAACCGCTCACGCTGAAGCCATTCTGCACGCGCGTCGCAATGGAACGTTTACGAGCGTCACTGACCTGACTCGGCGAACCCGCCTGGCACAATCCGTAATCTCGCAATTGAGTGCTGCCGACGTCTTTGAGTCACTGAACCAGGACCGCAGGACCGCATTGTGGCAGGCACTGGCGCAGGAACAAAAACCGGTACACCAGCCGTTGTTCGACGGGCTGGATGCGGGCGATGACGAAATCTCTTCACTACCCCGGCTGACACCGGAACAACAGGTCGTCGAAGATTACCGAACCGTAGGTCTCTCTTTAAAAGCCCATCCTCTTTCTTTTCATCGCTGCCTGCTGGACAGACTGAAAATCACGCCCACCAGCCACTTAAAAAACCAATCCGACAATCGCCACTTGAGAGTCGCGGGCATGGTCATCTTGCGACAACGACCCTCCACGGCCAAAGGAATTACGTTTGTGACAATTGAGGACGAGACGGGAACCGCCAACCTGGTCGTCAAACCCACCATCTGGGAACGGTATTATAAAATTGCCAAGGGCAGCTCAGCCTGGATCGCTCATGGGAAACTGGAAAAGAAAAATGGCGTTATTCACGTTGTCGTCAATCGAATCGAAGACCTTTCGGAAAGACTGCCAGACCACAACATCAAATCCAAGGATTTCCGCTAACACCACCGGCCTGGCCGGAGCCTTGCAACGAGAAATCTGGATGGCTATTTCTCAATGTCCACCCAAACCATTCGGTGATCAGAAGCCGTGACCGCCTCTGCTCCAGGCTCACCCGGTTTCGGCCATACCACACCACTGGCGACTACCCTTAAATCCTGCGACGGCAACACGTAGTCGATCCGCATATTCCCAACATTTTCATCTGGGAAATCCCCCGTATCGTGCAACGGGTTTCCCGTATGCCTGGCGTTCATGCCGCCTTGCTGCTCGGCCCAATACCCACCGCCGGTCGATTCGGGCACAAATTCCGATTGCACCATCGGGTTTTCCAATAATTGCATGATCGCTTTATCAAGACTGTCTCCATCGTGGGGGTCGGCGTTCAGATCACCAGCCACGATAAATGCTGCCCCTGATGACAACCCACCCTTCACACCACGATCATCGTACAAGTAGTCGGCCTGGCCCTTTACATAGTCTGACCACAATCGGATTTCGTCATGATTGCGACGTCCATTTCGGTCTTCTGATCCGTCAAACACGGGAGGCGTCGGATGGCTGACCAGGAAATGAACCACACGACCTCCAACCTGAATGGGCAGATCCCAATGGCTCTTGGAAGACAACCGGAAAATCTCAAGCACCCGGGGGCGGTAATAGGACTGCTCCGACGCCTTATCGATCGGCAACCGTGCACCCGGCATGTCTTTCCAGAGGAACTTCTGGAATGTACGGACCTGGTCTCGGTCAAATTCACGATTGGAAAGGACCACCATTCCGTATTGCCCCGGGTGACGACCGTAACCAAGGGCATCATTCGCTGTACCTGTCCGGCGGTCCTCGTTGAGGTCAAATCCACTACCGATCCCCGTATTGACTTCGGCAGTAAACACGTGGGGATACTCAATCGGTCGATTACCATTTTGAGCCACAGCCAAGTATTCCTTGAGGAATGAATCGACACCGGCATTGTCCGATTGGTAATCAAATTCGTTGAGTAACAGTACATCCGGGCGAATCATCTGAATCAACTCGGCAACCTGTTTGGCTTGCGACCAATTACCGCCTGCCAGGTTTTTCGCCACACCACCAGCTTTTGGATCTTGAAAGGCAATATTAAATGTTGCAAACCGCACGAAATCCTGTTTGCCCTCCTGGTCCACCGGCTGGGCGACTTCCTGTGAATAGCATGAGCAGACAAAACTCCCGCAACAGGCCCATCCAAATATTGCCAAAATACAGACAGAGTTCAGTTTCATGGTAAGCCTGATTGGTTTTAAACGGGAAAAATTATTTTTCATCAATAGAACCGATCCCGTCGGATCTTTGAACCTGCGTTCGGCTTGGCCATCGATTTCCCGGATAGCCTAGGCATATTTTTGCATAATTTGCAAACAGTCTGCCAAATAGGAAGTGCCGAACAGGTTCAAGTGATTTAACAGATGGTACAAGCGATAGATTTCGATTCGGTCGTCCGATCCTGCTTGCATGGGCCATATTTCCTGGTAGGCATCGTAAAACCAATGGCTCAACCCACCAAACAACGTCGTCATCCCGAATTCTGCTTCCCGATCCGCAAAGTAAACGGCGGGGTCCAGCAGGACCGGGTTGCCCTTTTCGTCTGCCAGGTAATTCCCACTCCACAAGTCACCATGAATCAATGCAGGTTGTACTTCGTGACTTAACAAATCGTCCATTCGATCCAACACTCTGTCAGCAAGTCTCGAAAATCGGTGATCCCCGTATCCATTATTCCGCGCCAAATCCAGCTGGTAACCCAAACGACACGATTTCCAGAATTCAATCCAACTGGAATTCCATCGATTGGGTTGGGGCGTGCTCCCGATAAAATTGGAACGGGCAAACCCGAATTCTTCAGCGACCCCATGGCGGTGCAATTCCGCCAGCTGCCGGCCCAGTTGTTGCTCAAAATGGGCACCAGGAGCAGCCGTTTGAATCGCCTCCAGTACCAGGAATTGGACTCCGTGGGCAGAAACGCCACTGCCTATTACCTCGGGAACCCGCAGCGACCGTGTCAAACGGATCGCTGTCAGGCCGTCAGTTTCACACTCGAACAGACTGCCGGGTGCTTGTTCGTTCCATTTGACGAACAGCGAGAGGCCAATATCAGTTTCCAAGATGATCGCATGATTGATGCAGCCACCGCTAACCGTTCGTGTGGGTCCCAGTTGAATCGACCGGCCAATTTTTTTTTCAACCAGCTGTTGGATCGACGCCAACAGCTCCGAATCGAGCATTCTCACTCCAGTAACGTCGACAGTATTTGCGGACATGCGGCCTCGATCATATCAAGCACCTCTTCAAACCCTGCCTCCCCACCGTAGTACGGATCGGGCACGTCGACGGGCCAGTCGTCTGCGAGAAAATCACTCAACAAACAGATCGTGGCAGTCGGTTGGGAATTGACGGCCTCGATCGCCCGTTGGTTCGACCGATCCATCGCGATGACCAGATCAAATTCGTGCATATCCTGATGAACCAGTTGTCGGGAACGGCTCAACAACGGGTAACCACGACGTGCTGCGCACTCACTCATTCGGCCGTCTGCCGGTTGACCAACGTGATACCCACTGGTTCCCGCCGAATCAACCAAGAGACGTGATTCCAGATTTTGCTCTTCAATCAAGCGAAGCAAGACCCCCTCGCCGGTCGGAGAACGGCAAATATTACCCAGGCAGACAAACAAAACTGATTTGGTTTCCGGCATCGTTCCACCATCGGGATCGATCAATCGTCGATACAGCAAAAACGCTCTGCATGCTTCAACGGTTCGAAGAATTTGCGACGGTCCATATTTTAATACGCAGGCAACCGATTATGCAAAGCGGCTGTCGGTTTCCAGGCACGAATGGCAATGAGTTTGGAGAATTATTTCTGGGTTGGAGCCAGAGGAATGCAGAAACCTGCGGGGCCATGATCATTAGAATGGCAAGGGTGGACCAGCCATCAACATGGCTACCGCAGAACATTTGCGCAACCAATCACGGACAAATGGTTTTTCCCCAGGCTGTCTATATGGCTCGAATTCTCGACTTCGAGGACACTATCTATCGTCACCCAAACCCGATAACGCCTGGCTACTATCTTGCCAAATCTCGTTTTGAACTTGCCCAAAATTGATCAAAACAGCAAGACAAAAAATCACGACTACACCCAGCATGACCGAATATTCGATTGCCGTAGGACCATCATCATTCTTTGAGAAACGCCTTATCGATTCAAATACTCCGCGTATCATTAGGCTACCTTCCAAACTATGGCGGGAATAACGAAGAAGACGGCACGCAAAAGCTGGAAATACCGTTCCTCCCATAACAAGTCACCTGGGCGATAGCGGTGCCATTTCAAACCTATGTCACAAATCAACATTTGGATCCCCAAGTTCGATGGATGGCTTTGGTTTGGACGATCAAGCCCCGTTGGGATAGGCTTATAACGGTCATGCCGATTATTCGGCCGCATCTCGGGCGTGGCGATTCCGTTTCAGCTTTGAACGGATCTCTTCTTTTAAATGATTCAAAACCGAGTCCTTGTCGGTATTCTTGAGAATGTCGGATACGACCGACTTGGCAGAACCCGATCCCCAGGATCCACCATGCTCGAAATAGTGCTTCGCGGCCTGACCAATAATGTAGGAACTGAATCCTGCCGCGGCACCCTGGGGAATGGCTGTCAGGACCACTCCCAGCTGTACCGTGGCTACCTTCAAGGCACTGGCACCCCACGAGGTAATCTCGCCCAATGCAAAAATGCCTGCCGCTTTCCCGATCGCCTTGGAGAGATTACGAGCCTGTGCCATTGAAAAATTCAGACCATAGACTTTGGAAAGTGAAAAAACCATGACTGCGTCGATCGCCAATCCGCTAATGATATCCACGATTCCCGGAGAAAATGCGACGACCACTGACTTGGTTCCAGCCATGGTCCAAATCAGCTGCGTTGCCTGACGGTTCCGCATTTCCACTCTCAGTGCAGCAATTCGATCACTCTTGTCCGCTGCAAACAGAGCCGCATTGATAGCGATTAATCCAAGTCCTTCTTTATCCAGCGTTTTCAGGATTAAGGATTTGAGTTCGGCCACTTCGGGGGCCGGTTTTCTCCATTCGGCTCGATGGGAGCCACCCGGTTTCTCGATCACGTATTCGACCGCTCTCGGATCGGCCGCAGTGGTAACCACCAAATTCGGCGATATCAAATCTCCCAGTCGTTGCGCAAGTACTTTAAGCAGTGCTTGCAGGTCTTTCTCTGGATAGAGGTCTTTTTTGTTGAACACGAAAATGATCGGCTTCTGGACCGCCGCCAATTCAACCAGTGCGGCAAACTCCGTTTCATTCAAATCCGAGTCCGTTACAAACAAGATCAGGTCGGCCTGTCGAGCCGTCGTTTCTGCCAGCTCAGCTCGATCCGCCCCCCCCACTTCGTTGATTCCCGGTGTATCAATTAACACCAATTCAGAATTATCAAAACCGCGAATACGATGGCCGGCACCTTCCCACCGTGTTCCCCAAACCTGCTGGGTCCAGCCACCCTGAACATCAACGTCGGCAATCTGCTTCCCGATCAATGCATTAATTAACGCTGATTTCCCAGTGCTGATCTCACCAAAAATCACGATCTCGACACGGCCATTACTGATCTTGTCGTACATTTCATTCAATTGAACAAAATCGGATTTCAGCTCGGCTCGTTCCCGATCGGAGCAACCCCGCAAGCGCTCCAGGGTCGCTTCAACGGAATTGACCGCTTCCTGAAATTGCCGGTCAGTATTCTCTGAATGATTGTCCAGTTGATTCACGACGGCACCTATGAAGAACCGAGTTTGGAACGGGCAGATTGAACCAGTTTGCGCAATTCATCAACACTTGTCACGACATCCCATTGCCGGCGAGCCAATCCGGCTAAACCACCTTCCGGAGTATTCATCTCATTACGAAAATACTCAATAAAAACAGCACCAATCCACTTGGTAATGAGCGCCTGCACGGCTCCCTGCATGACGCCTCCCGCAATGGTCCCGGCCAAAGGTACCGTTTTAATCAAGGATGCGGCTACCGACGTCACGGCGATCGAAGCACCCTGGGCCCCCAGAAAGCCAACCAGGTTTTTTCCCATTTCGCTGAGCCATTGTGATGCGGTCTGCAGATCGACTTTTTGTTGGTAGACCTCGGCCAAATCGAGAATCATTTTGGACGAAATCGCGGTTCCGGCCGCCAAGTCAACAAGGGGAAACGGGTTGATGGCAGCCACGCCACCGGCACCCCACATATACTTGTCAACAATGGACCAAGCCTTCTTATCGATCGATTCCTGAACCCGGCTTCTCGCTTTTTCAACCAGTCCCCGCGATTGCAACAACAGGTTGGCCGCCAACAGTTCTTTACCATCCTGCCGCAACACAACCATCATTCGATCGGCCAGGGGCTCAATCGAGGGTGGGACATCGACCTGTTCCTCAATTTCGCTGCCATCTACCTGGACCCGTCGCCGTACACGGCTACCCGTTTCGGCTTGAATGGAAACAATATCCTCAGCTCGAACAAACGGTTGAGTTTGATGTTGGATTTGCCCGATCAGTTTTTTTCGATCCTGATCTGAGTACCAGTCGACTTTATTAAGGCAAACGACAATCCGTTTTTCCATCTGCCCCAGGCGATCAAGTAATTCGTGTTCGCTGGCTCGCAAAGGCCCGTCAACCACCAAGATGACGAGATCGGCATCTTTGGCACTTTCGGATGCAATATGGACATGAGATTCGCCGTCGACCTCGCCCAGGCCCGGGGTATCGACCAATGTGACCCGGTCCATACCTGGCCAGGGAATCTCGTTGCGGGTAACGGTCGTCCCGCCACGGGTATCGGTTGCAAAAACGTTGCGCCCTGCCAGCAGGTTTAAAACCGACGACTTACCACTGGAAATCGTTCCGAAGGCAACGATTTCCAAAACCTGCTGTTCCCGTTTTTCCAACACCTGGCGTACCAGCGGGTCCAGTTGACGGTTGATTTCTCCTTGCCCGTCGGTCTTGGTTTTTAAAGCTTCAATCTGCTCCAGATTTTCGTCGATTTCGCGCTGCTGCTGTGAATGCGACAACTGGCTGGGATTCTTGTCACGGCGCTGGCGGCGGCGTTTCTTGTAGATCGAGGCCCCCCACAATTTCCAGACGATCCAAACTGCGCTGGCGGTAACCAGCAATAGTCCGGAACCGACAACTACCAGGTAAAGAGTTCCCCAGATTTGCCCGAGCTCGGCAGCCGCCCTGTAATTTGAAAGCAACCAATTCGGTAAATAGATCAACGCCAAGCCTGCAAATGCAGCCAGGACGATCATCATAAAACCGGACATGGTTTTGCGAAGTTGCATGGGCGACTCGATCCAGAAATTCAGTTCCGTGACAGGGGCCTGTTTGCACCCCTCGTCGATGTCCTACCCGGTATTCGCTGCTCAGGGCCGGGGTTGGCATCAAATTATTAGAATTCCACGTTCTGAAACATAATAGCCCAGTTTTTTTCGTTGCTGGAACCAAAAAACCGTAATCAAGGGCCGTATGCCACGGCGATTCCGCCGAGAAGGTCGGCTGTACGAAAAAAAACGGTTGAGCGTGGCAAGATTACCTGATTTTCAGGCGAACAGGCCATTCAATACCGAACCATCGCGTACGATTGAGATGGGACGACCAATACTGGTCTGGTATTCCTTGTGAGGATCGATACCCAAACTGTGATAGAAACTGGCGGCAACGTCCTCCGGAATAACCGCATCATTTTTTGGACCGGCCGCACTTTCGTCACTTTCGCCAATCACCTGTCCGCCCAGCACTGGACCACCTCCCATCAACATACACATGCAGCGAGGGTAATGATCTCGCCCGCCCTCGGCACTCCGTGTATTGATTTTTGGAGTTCGACCAAACTCGCCCGTCACGAACACCGTCGTCGTATCCAGCAAACCCTTTTCAGCCAGGCCTCTAAAAAGACCGGCCAGGCCCGCGTCAAGCTTGGGCAATAAATTTGTTTTAAGTTTGCTGAAGTTGTCTTGATGCGTGTCCCACCCGCCAAGGGTGACGGTCACAAATCGCACACCCGACTCGACCAGTCGTGTTGCCAACAAACAGCTTTGGCTGAAATCGTCTTCGCCGTAGAGTGCCCGCAACTTCTCCGATTCATGACTAATGTCAAACGCTTCCCGGGTTCGCTTGGATGTGATCATGTCAAACGCTTTCTGACTGAACCGGTCCAGACCGCTTAACAGGTCATCCTGTTTCTTGATCGCGTTAAATTTCGTGTCAAGATTTCTTAATAAATTCTGGCGTTTCTCGACTTGATGCAACGTCATTCCTCCAGCCAGCGACACGCCTCGCACATTAAACGGTCGACCGGCGCGCGGTATCGCATTGGTGGCAAGCGGTGCATATTTCACACCCAAATGCCCTGGACCCTGGTTCGATTTTGGAATCGCGACAAAACTCGGAAGGTCCGCAGCGCCAGCCAACTCTTTGGAAACAACCGATCCGAAACAGGGGTATTCCACCGAGGGATTAGGGCGATTACCAGTGAACAGAAACCGCTGGCCCAAGGGGTGTGCGCCAAGCGAATGGGACACCCCCCGGAAAATGACATACTTATCCGCGCAACCGGCCAACTTGGGCAGATGCTCCGAAATCTGGATACCAGGAACATTCGTATTGATCGGTTTAAAGCTGCCACGGATTTCCGTTGGCCCCTCCGGCTTCAGATCAAACGTATCGAGATGGGAAGGGCCACCCGGTAACTCAACGAAAATGGCCGATTGGGCTTTGGCGTCTTGACGAATTTCTCCTGCATCGGCCATCCGCATAAAACCGCTCATGGTAATACCGGCAGAACCAAGCATTCCGATTTTGATCGCATCGCGGCGAGCCATGCCGTCACACTGTTGATGACGTCCCATAATTTCCCTTTCGAGGATTTGTTTCGGCAGCCTGCAATCGAACAGGCAACGCTGACTGTTTAATGATTGACAACAAATTCCTTGGTGTTAATCAAGGCCCACAATATCCCGCGCAGGCCCGTGGCAAAATCTTGTTCTCCAACCAGAAACTTCTCGCATTCAACTTTTTCTAGATCGGTCGGGTAGCGACCGAGGGTTCGCAAGTATGCCTCCGTGATCAACTTCCGATTTTCCAGTGGAATCGTTTGTTGCTCATACTCTTGTTCTCGTTTCTTCAGTTTCTGAAGTTTCGCAGCCTCTTTGCGACGTTGTTGTTTCAATTGTTCCACTTGTTTGGAATCACCCTGCTGTTCTTTTGTCTTGACCATCCGATTCAAACGGTCCAGCTGTTTTTGCAATTGCACAACCTGCTTTTGCTCGCTTTCTGCCAGACCTGATTGATTCCGCAATTTCGCAATTTCCGCAACCCATCCCGACCGATCCGCCAGCATGGAATGGATATCTCGGTCATTTTGCAGGTAGACGGTTTGAATCAAGCTGGTTTCGTCTGACCGGTCACAATCACAACTGTTGGCCCGTTCCGATCGGCCGAACACCTGGAGTGCAAACGCAGAGGTCGGCACACCCTTTCGATTTCCGTAATTCAGGTTCGTGCCAGGAATGGAAATGGAGCGACCGTCAATCTTGTTGCGGTAAAGACGATTCTCTTCCCGGTTTAAGACTGCCTGCCGGGCAACATCAAAGACCACTTCGGCAGGAAGTCGGCGAGGCTGTGCCCGGCTAAAGTTGCGACGATCGTTCGCATTGGTTTCATTGGCGACCCAATCAACCTGGTACGTCCGGCTGTTCGTGATTTCCCGATGTAACCATTTCAGGTCGTAGCCGTTTTTGACAAACCCTTCTGCCAGGTAATCCAACAAAGGTGCATTGCTGGGGGGATTGGCCCGATTCAGATCATCCGCCGGTTCCACGATTCCAACACCAAAGTAGTGTGCCCAAACCCGGTTGACGATCGACTGGGCGAAATAGGGGTTATCCGATTGTCGCATCCATTCCATTAATGGCTCGCGAACATCGTTGTATTGAGTTAGATCAATCGTTTCGCTACCCAGCAGAGTAGCCGTCTCGTGGAACTTGCCCCGTTTGCCCCTATTGACTCGATCTTCCCGTTTCAGATCCATCTTGGGTGCATGGACCAATAATTCTGTAAACGGAATCGTTTTGCCATCTCGCAGCGCGGCAACCAGAGCGCGTTGCAACATGCCGCCACGAGTCTTCTCGGTATCGATACCCAGGTCCTGGTAGATTTTTTTGATTTGGGCCGCCCTCTCTTTACTTCCACCTTGAGTTCGGCCAATCGACACACCGGTAAAAAACTTGGAAAATTGTTGGAAGTCATCCTGACTCCATTGGTCAAAGGGGTGTTTATGACATTGGGCGCACTGTATACGAATCCCCAAAAAGGCATGAGCAAAACTGATCGCCCGTGTATCCTGCTCCTGAAACTCGCGCCGCATCCAAAAATACGGCATCGATTTGGTTTTTGCGAACGAGTCATTTTCTTGATCTCGACTGGTTTTGCTCATCCGCTTGCAATAAGCGAGATAATCTTCATTCGGTCGACGGCTGGTAGCGACCACGATTCCCTCAACCATTTCGTCATAAGGAACGTTCTTTTCAATCTTGTCATGAATCCATTGGTACCATTGCAAACTGGCCTTATCCTGACTGATTCCCATGTTCCTCAATTGCTGCGTGTTGTTACCGGTCAGGTCACAGAAAAAAGTGGTCCACCATGCGTTATACGCCTTGGAATTCAGCAATTGGTCAATCTTGTGGCTACGTTTTTGAACATCACTGTCCGCAACAAATTGGCGGATTTCTTGCGGACTTGGCAGCGTCCCCGAAATATCAAGGCTGACCCGCCGCAGGAACGTCACGTCATCCGCTACGGCAGACTGCCGAATCCCGAGTTTGTTGAGCTTTTGGAATACCAGGGAATCAATCTGGGTCGAAGCATCCTTAACTGAATTGGCAGACTTGGCAAATTTCAATTCGACCAGGTTACCTTGCCAATCATATTTTGGGCCGGCAGGTCGACTGGCTAACGCCCTCATGACGGGAATCGGTGCCACTGCATTGTCATAAAAGACAACCAAATGGGTGTCACCGGGAACCTCTGCCGGTTTGACCATTCCCTCGGCAGTCACTTTTGCAATGGCCGTATTGTTGACCTGGAACCGACATAACGGAGTTACATCTTCGCTGACTCCGCCTTGCCAATGGGCAATCACTTGCAACTCGACCTGTTCAGGATTGTCCTCCTCGGTCAGGATAATCTCGGCCGGCAAGACTTCCAATTTCTCCAATCGCAGAGGCTTTTCGGCTGCAATGGCACCCGCTGCCACCCAACTTTTCAGTACGTTGTATTGCCAGCTACCCGTTTCGTAACGCTGGCCCCCTTCATGAATATCTTCATCGGTCGGCTTTCTCAGGATCAAACTTTCCAGCGGTTGATCCAAATCGACACGACCACTGTCGGCTTCCGTCAAGGCAGCATGATCTTTGGCAAAGTCATAACCAAACAGAGACAATCGGAAACCACCCTGACCCTGGAACGATCCGTGGCAGGCGCGGCCATTGCAACCCAGACGACTCAGCAGCGGCGTCACATGCCGCTGAAAATCGGGGACCTCATCCGTCTGTTTGGCAAATCGTTTTTCGACACTTGGCTGTAGACCCTCGTGGGGTGATTCTGCAGCTGAGAAGCCAGTCATTAACAGGCCGATTGCCACCATTACCAACATGTTGATCAACCGTTGCAACACGCGTGTATTTCTAGTTTGAACCATCATCACTTGCCTTATCCGATTTCTTGTTCTTGCCACGAATCGGCTTCTTGTTTTTTTCATCAGTCGATTGTTTTAGCGATTTTTTGTCAGTGGGTGCATCACCGTCTACAACTTGATCCGACATGGCGCGCTGCATGTTCCGGGTTGCTGTACGCATGACCGAATCCATGTTTTTCTGGATTTCAAGCTGACGATCAGATTGTTGTTCCACCAGTTCCGACAAACGTTTGAGACGCTCACGCAGCCTGACTTCTTCGGCCAGCAGCGCATCGGTTCGGTTATCGAACTGCTTGGCGATCAGGGATTCCAATTGTTTACGTTGCTGGGGAGTATCCTTGACCGCTACCTGAGCCGCTTTGAGCTTGATCCGGGAGCTTAACTTCCATTGCTCCAGTGCCGCGTCATATTGCTTGGTTTTTCCCTGGTCCTTCAACAATTGCAAACGGTGATAGGAATTGGAGAGGGACCGCATGGCCGATTGGTACTGACGCGGACGATTTTTCTCGAGCGACTTGAGTAACCGTGTCAGCTCGGGGTGATGTTGGTGAACAAACGCAAGCAGAGTCTCACGGGTCTTGCGATCGATTTTGATCGGTGGTTTTTCGGCTTGTGTTGGGGAATCTTTAGGCTTCTGTCCAACGTTTTGCACCCGCCTCACCTGCGCCGCAGTGGGGTCGACTGGGAGAAGCCCGCCGCCCTGACCGAAGGGATACGTTTGCTCGAGGGTTTGTGGCCCAGTATCGGTAAACGCCCGGTGAAGTTGAGGTAACAGAGAACTTTGTTCGGGCGTTTCCCAGTCTTGGTGGGTATCCACTTTATCACCAGTGGAACGGACGCTCCCTTCCTGGGCTATTCCGGCGTTGAGCAAAACGCCAACCATCAGCAAACCAACGCCACACCCAACTCTGTTACAAGAAAGCTTCATTTCGATTCGCTTCCCTCTTCACGCTCAAGGTCCATCAACGCCACCAGCATCCAGCTGCCAGATTCACTATCAAGATCATTCTCTATATCACTTCCAGCAGGATCCAAACTCGGTTCGCCGCCAGGCATCCCGGTAAGTCTTAAGGTCAACCAAGGGTCATCATCGGAAAAAACCGGGACGGCCGGCTGGGATACAAACGACTCCCGATCGTCCCAGTCTACCAGGTTACTCCAAGCATCGACCACATCCAGGGTCATCACGGCCAGTGAATCACGCTCTCCTGTTGGTGACAACTGCCAAGCCCAAACGGCAGCAACCAGAGCAATACAAGCCGCGGCTGCAAACAGAACTGCTGGCAGACGGCGCCTGGTTACAGGTGCGACCGTTCGATCGGTCGACAATCCTGCTGCCCGACGTTCCACAACAGGGGCACGTCCCGTTCTGTGTTGCCGGGAATCTGAATCCGACAACGCCGGCCCAAAACAGGGGTACGCCAACTCGCCGAGTTCCATTACCCGGACGACCGCATCGCGAACTGCCTGGTCCTCAGCCATGCGGTCTTCGAACTCCTGCCGCTGCAACTCTGTCATTTCATCGGCAATGTAACAGAACGCCTGCCAGTCCAGCTCGTTCGAACCGCGATTTAAATTGGGATCCAAACTCATTTCAACACTTTCCTGATTCAAGTTCCTGGGAGAATCCAAAATGGATACTCACTTTAGTTCGTTTAATTTCATTCTCAATTTAGCAAGACTGTTTCTCATTCGCGTCAACACGGTTCCCAGGGGAACCTCTAGCCGCTGGGCGATCTCGGCGAATTTCAATCCTTCGTAGATCCGTAACTGAACAATCACTTGCAATTCCGGGCTCAACTCCCCCAAGGCCAATCGAATCTGTTCGACATCTTCCGCACGTATTACCCCTTGAATGCTCTCATCGAGCGACTGGGCGTTTTCCCGGGATCTGGCATGCCAAGCCAATTTTTGATTCGCTCGCTTGGCAACCTTACCTCGACGGATCGACAACATCGCCTCGTTGTAGGCGACTTTAAACAGCCAAGCACGCCGGGCCTTGCTGGTGATGTCCCCCCCTTTTTCAATCAACCTGACAAACGTGGTTTGAACGATATCTGCGGCCAGCGCCGGATCTTTTAGCAGGCCCAGTAAAAACCGCTCAATTTCTGCCGCATGAGCTTCAAACGCCCGTTCGGCATTCGCATCATCCAGCCGGTCTGAAAAATTTGGTTCGTCGTTCAATTCAAAAGCCGCTCGGCTCAAATGCCTTCATCGAAAAAACAAGTTGGACAAACAAAGTCCAAGCGACGCATTTTTAATACGTTTTGAGTACTTATTATTGCCAAATTCCCTTGGGTTCCAGAAAAAAGCGATGAATTTAGGCATCTCCGAGGACAGAAAGCCCAGCAGACCGCCAAAACCATGTATTTCTGCCCGCCTTGATCGTGGATCGAGCTGGATTTTTTCCGGGCAAAACCGAGGCAATTTGGTTGAGTTGGCGTAGAAAAGCGTGGGCGGCACTGGAAAATGACTGCCCAGCATCGAAGCCTTGCCATAATCTGGATTTACGGTCATCATTTTCAAGTCCCTCAGTCATACGGTTTTTTTGGCCAACCGTGGTTTTCTACCAGCCGCGCGTGAGGTCCTGGGAGTATCCATTTCCATTGTTTGTCGGCCCTGTATTTTCTCGTGAAGCGGTCGTCGCACCGCGGCGTCCCCGACATTACGTGATGCGAACCGTTTATGGATTGGCATTATTACTATTGATTTGCACCGCTTGGATGATTTTGGCTGGCACCCAGGTCATTCGAAATGTGGGTGACATGGCCCGCTTTGGTGCGATTCTTTTTCAGATTTTGGCCCCACTCCAATTAGCCATTATCCTGTTTTTGTCAGCCATTCAATCAGCCAGCAGCATCGCTGTTGAAAAAGATCGGCAGACACTAATCCTGTTATTGATGAGTCGTCTGACCAATAGCGAGCTAGTCTTGGGGAAATTGTTTTCCAGCCTGCTCAACAACGGTGTCATGTTGATGACAAGCATCCCGATCCTGATGCTGATTGTCTTATTCGGCGGCACTTCGTTCGATCAGGTAGGCTGGACGGTAGCGGTCACGTTTGTCACTGCATTGGCAGCAGGATCGATTGGGGCAACCGTTGCATTATGGCGCGAGAAGACATTTCAAACACTCGCGCTGGTTGCATTGTCAATCGTCTTCTGGCTTGGCCTGGCAGCGGGCATCGGGCTGATACAACAACCTATCCTGGGAGTGAATGCCCAATGGTTATCATCGGCCCTGAGCCCCATTTCGGCCATCTTTGCAGCGAGCAACCCGTCGATCGCCTCCAATTGGTCAATCGAAGTTTTTCCTTACCTTGTTTTTGCCACGATGCTGACAATCTTACTGTGCGGTTTATCGGTATTGCGGGTTCGCAAGTGGAACCCCAGTCGTGATGTTCGGCCGGGACAACAAGAAGATTATTCAGGGGGCATTGACCTGTTCACGGGCGAGGTGAAATTGGACAGTGACGGGAATCCTCTCACCCCATCAGAAGCAAGCCACCACGTCGATGACCGTTCACGAACGGTCAACCAAGAAAGTCGCCGCGTCTGGGACAATCCCGTATTGTGGCGGGAAATGTGCACCTGGGCCTACGGGCGAAAAATACTGTTTATCAGAATGGCCTATTGGTTGATGGCCGCATTCGTATTTATTGCACTTTATTCGCTGATTACCAGTGGCGAAGCAACCCGGGCCACCGCCGATTCATCGGTGTCGATCCCTGTCGTTGCCGGCCCCTTGGCCCCGTTCATGTTGGTCAGTCTCGTCATGGTTAATGCACTGGCTGTCACTTCGATTACCAACGAAAGGGATGGACGAGCTCTGGATTTGTTACGGGTCACTGATATTTCACCCAAAGAATTCCTGTTTGGGAAACTGTTTGGTGTACTGTACGTCGCGATTGATATCGTACTGATTCCAGTGGTCATGTGCCTGTATTTATCTCTCAACGGTGCCATTACGTATGAGAACCTGTTGTACCTGCTATTCGCGATATTGGTCCTCAATGTGTTTGTTTCAGTTCTTGGAATTCACTGCGGGATGTCTTACGGAGGCAGTCGCCAGGCAATCGGCGTCAGCCTGGGAACGGTTTTTTTCCTGTTTCTGGGAATTGTAACCTGCATGGTCATGATGGTTTCATTTACGGGCAACGTCGAAGCCCAGTTGACACCGTTTTTGGCGTGTATCGTAGGTGGAGCTGTCGGTTTGTACGTGGCGCTTGGCTGGAATACGCCATCGCCAGCGTTGGCATTGGCTTCGGCGATATTACCATTGGCAATGTTTTATTCGATTACCAGTTTGCTTCTGGAAAACTACTTATCCGTCATATTGGTCGTTGCGTTTACCTATGGATTTACCACGACTGCCATGATCATGCCAAGGTTGAGCGAGTTCCTTGTGTCAACGGGTCGTTCAAAAATTTCTGAGAATGAATAGCCTTCTGCAACTTTTGCCATGGTTCATTGGAATGTTAGTGCTGGTCTGCTGTTCGGGATTTTTCTCGGCCAGTGAAGCGGCCCTTTTCTATTTGCGGCCGAGTGACCGACGTTCGCTGAAGAATGGTTCCTCCAGTGAACAACTTGCCTGGGAACTGCTGGACGATCCGGATCGGCTGTTGTCGGCTGTCCTGTTCTGGAATCTGGTCATCAATATCGCCTACTTTACGATTAGCTCCATCATTACGCTGAGGATGGAGAGCGATCCATTACTTGGTCAGAGTATTGGCATCGGATTCGCTATATTTTCCCTGTTGGCAATCATCTTTTTCAGTGAAATGCTGCCCAAGAGCTTGGCCGTTATCAAGCCCCTTTCGATTACCCGGATCGTCAGCCTGCCATTATCGATTGCCGTGCGGGTATTGGATCCCGTCATGCCCGTATTGCAGAGTGTGAATCTCATATCAAAAAGGATATTGTTGCCGTCCTTCAAGAAAGAGCCCTACATGGAAACGGGCGATCTGGAACGTGCCATCGAATTGACCGGGGACAATGATGCCAGCGTGATCAAACAGGAACAGGCTGTTCTGCAGAACATCGTGCAACTTTCCAAGATTCGAATTGATGAGTGGATGCGTCCCCGAACCCAGTTCGTCAATTACAAACCACCTGTCAGTTTGAACGACCTGAGATCAGTACCGGCCAGTGGTTATCTCCTGGTGACGGAACCTGATTCGGAAGAAATTGCGAAGGCAATTCGACTGGACAACCTGTTCGATCTGCCGGATGAAAACGTCGAACGTTTGGCGGAGCCGGTCCTTTATCTGCCCTGGTCGGCGACGGTTGCAGACGCACTGGAAAAAATGTCACATCGGGATCGCGAGGTAACGGTTGTCCTTAATGAATACGGTGAAACGATTGGTATTCTGACGATCGAAGACGTTTTGGAGACCGTTTTTAACTATTCCCCCAGTCGAACCAAGCGACTCTTGGATCAAAACCCCCTGCACAAGATCGAGGATGGAAAATGGGTGGTTTCAGGAATGATGAGCCTGCGTCGGTTGAGCCGTGAACTGGATATTTCCATCCCTGAAACCCACAGTGTCACGGTTGCCGGTGTGATTCAAGAGAGCATGCAACGGCTGGCCGCCCAACAGGACGAATGCGATTGGGGACCGCTACATTTCCGGGTTATCGAGATCCCGCATCGTGGCCATATGATCGTCGAAATGACATTGAATGCGACCGACGAGGACCAGCAATGATCGGGGTGTCCATCGTCTTGTTACTGGCAGGGGTTTTCCTGAGCGCGTTTTTCAGCGGCAATGAGACAGGTTTTTATCGAGCCAGTCGGGTTAGATTGGTGATGGACGGTTTGGATGGTGATTGGGTTTCAAGATATCTATTAAAGTTTGCCAACAACCCGACCCTATTTGTCGCGACGACTCTGGTTGGAAACAATGTTGCAAACTACCTGACTTCGCTGGCAATCGTATTGTTGACTAGAGCCCTTTACCTGGACGATCCGGGCCTGGCCGAAATGTTGGCACCCATCCTGTTTGCCCCCTTCCTGTTTGTCTACGGAGAGTTATTGCCAAAACACCTGTTTTACAATGCTCCCAACCGGTTATTGCGACGAAGTGGAGTTTTGTTTCTCGGTTTTACACTGCTCTTTACACCCATCGCCGTCATCCTCTGGGGACTGGCACGCATGCTGGAACGTATTCTCGGCAAATCGCCCGACAAAGTCAGGCTGATGTTGGCCCGACAGGAGCTGCAGGAAGTGCTGGTCGAAGGTCAGCAGGCAGGTATCCTGCACCCAACACAGCGGCACCTGGGACAGAATTTTTTCCTGGTGGCATCCAACCCCGTGCGCTCGGTCTGTACTCCATTAGCCAAAACCCTTCCGATTGCCATGGGTACAGAAAATTCGCTTGCGATCCGACATGCTCGCAAGCACGAATTGGCTGACATCCCGCTCTACCAAACCAACCGGAACAATATTGTGGGCTACGTCCGAACCATTGACCTGTTACTGAAAAATCAGCCGGATGGCACCATCCGTAATGTCCAAACGATGAGCGAGATCAATGAAGAGGAGGTTTTTGGCGAAGCCCTGCTTAGGATGCAAACCAACCGGGAGACGATTGCGCGTGTCATACGCGAGAACGGACAGACGGTTGGACTCTTATCGATTGACCAGTTAACCGACCCTTTATTGAAGGGCCCCTTGGGATCGTTTCGTCGCTAGCAGGTCTACATCGCTTTGCGATAACCGAGTGACCGGATCACTTCCAACATCTCCTCATAGTTGATGTAACGACGTCGGTGTGTGACCTTGTAACTATCCATCGCATGGCCTAATTCGGCGGCATCGTCGGTCAGTTCACTATGAGAATCACTGAATTGCCGCCGTTCCCGACCATTCTGATTTGCCAGATTACTGAGATTTCGTCGATCGACAAAAACGGTTGGGCGGGAATGGACGGCAGCGCCATTTTCTTTACCGGTTTTCATTGCATCGCTTCCTGGACAAGGGGTTTACCTTTATATAGGTTACGCCGGTAACACGGGTCGAAGTAAACCGGGAATCCCTCGCAGAATGCGTTCTTTTTTTGAGATCAGAATGCGGATATTATCGGAAATGCGGGATGATTTCACAGCCTTACCGGGGATCATCGATGAATGAGATCCAGCGCAGCGACATGTTCGTCCTCGCTTTCCCGCAACTGATTCAATAGCGAAGTCAATTTGGCTTCGGCAGGATATCTCTCGAGTCCACGGGTCAATGTGGACCGAGCCAACGACGGTTGGCCCGCCAGGAACTGGGCTCGTGAGAGTTGTACAAATGTGTCGGATGTCGCATCGTTGCGATTGACTGCCACCTGTAGTTTCTCCATTGCCGATTCAAACTGTTGCAACTCAATCAGCACGACACCTTGAAAAAGAAGGGCGTCTTGGGGTTCCTGGCCGGTAGGATATTGACTCAACAACTGCTCGATACCGGACAAGGCGCGCTTGGATTGACCCATCTGCCGATGTAATTGGGCTATCTGGATCTGAACACCACTCCTGTTTGGGTCAATGCTCAATGCGCGTTGAAAATCAGCCACCGCTTCGGGCAACTCGCTTTGGGACCAGTGGGTTTGCCCACACAACTCCCAAGCTGCTGCCAACTGCCGGTTTCCCTCAAGGGCCAACTCGGCCTGGCGTTTAGCGGGAATCAGTTTACCACTTCTTAAATAAGCGCGGCCCAGTTTGACTCTCAAATCGGCGTCTCCGTCAGACAGCTCGACGGCTCGCGTCAACTCGGCAATCGCTTCCGGATATTCACCGTTATCAATATAAATATCCGCCAATTGCTCTCGAATTCGACGATCATCAGGAGCATTGTTGATGGCACGCCGCAGGCAGTTTTTTGCTTCTTCGATACGACCGTTGGATAGCGCATCCCGACCACCCTGCTCCCAAAGCCGCGCATCCGCCAGTGTGCTGTTGGTTTGATTAAAGGGTCGGAACACATGGCAACCTGTTGAACTGATAACGACAACAACCAGAATCAAAAATGTTTGTTGGCTTACGTTTTCCAGTCGTTTGTTCAACAATCGGCTCAACTTTTTTTTCCCCGGAAGGTCCCTTGCTATCAGCGCAGCGGCCAACCATAACACCCTTGGCCCGTTGCATCTATATCGGAATCTCGACCCATTCGTCATGATCCGAATTGCCAGCAATGTTCATCCAGTTGGAATGGTATATAAAGAAAGGCACTCCGTTACTTATTTGCTAGCAGGACTATGACAACTACATTCAAACGAGAACACATTGAGTTTATCTATCCCGAAACCTGGCAACTCACCGAGACGGTAGAAGAGGCCCCATTTTCTGGAGAAGTTTCACTGGAAACACCAGACGGTGGTTTTTGGACTCTACTGATCTTTCCTCCGGACGTTGACGCCAACGAGTTGTTAGAAAACGCGAAACAGGGATTGGTCGACCAGTATGAGGACATTGAATTCCAAGCTCCCACTGGCCCGCTGGATGAAATCTACGAATGCATCGGCGCCGATGCATTTTTTTATTGTCTGGATTTCCTGGTGACCGCCAATCTAAGTGTCATTTCCACACCGCGGCATGTGCTGGTTATTTGCTGTCAGGCTGAAAGTCGGGAATTTGACGAGAAGAGAGAAGTCTTTGCGGCAATCACTACGAGCTTATTAAAAAACATCGCCTGAAAGACTTCCTGCATCGGCAAATTAGAACCCGTAGCCTGTAATTTCTACAATCACCTGCCGGAAATACACATAACCCACACCTCGCGGTTGGCTGGTTTCCCGAAAAAACGTGGATCCTGACGATTTGATTAGGTTTGGCACGGCAAGTGCAATACGATCAGCTACCCAAGACGACGTTCGAAACAACGAAAGTGAAACCATCAAGGGTCCGCCGAATCACTCACGGGATTCGGCATCCACTGGATGGGGTCACATCATCCGGATTGGGAAACTGTTTCGGACAGGGACGTCGCTCGTGAATCTAAGGTACCGTCACATCATGCCGTGACCCACGAAAGCCGAATCACCAACCCGGCAAACCAGTTTTTCACGACGAAACAACCCGCTTTCACCGGCGGGTTTTTTTTGTGTCTCCCATCGGGATCGGTTCGCCGGCAAGACCAAACTTCGGTCAGGAAATACGGCCGACCAGGATATTGTCGTGCACGTCGGGCATCCATTGGTTATCCGTGACCATCACGACCGGATCCCCTATCTCGCCTAGCGCCACCGACTTGGCCCATTGATTGACAAACGACCGAAACTGTTCCGGTGTGTGAGGTTGACCGGTACAGATCGGGATAACCCCCCAATAGAGACAGATAAAACGGGCAACCTCTCGATGGTGGGTCAGGCAAACGGTCGGAATGAAATCTCGCTGTTTTGATTTGATTAAGGCGGTTTCACCGGTGGAACTGGAAATCACCACGATCCGGGCCTCGAGTTGTTGGGCAATTTGGGCCGCCCCGAACATGACCGCCTCGGAAACATCATTCGGATTCGGATCATCCGGACCTGAAATTTGCGAAGCCGTCCGTCGCAACAATTGCTCGGTTTCCAGCATGATCTCCTGCATCATCGTGACCGCCTCGGCCGGGTATTGGCCGATGGCCGTTTCTCCCGACAACATGCAGGCATCCGCACCATCGAGGATCGCGTTAGCCACATCACTGACCTCGGCGCGGGTCGGCTGTTTTGACGTATGCATGCTTTCGAGCATCTGCGTGGCAACAATCACGGGCCGGCGATGGCGCAGGCAGGTCTTGATGATTTTTTTCTGGGCAACCGGCGTCTTGTAGATTTCAATTTCGACACCCAAGTCGCCCCGCGCGACCATGACGCCATCACAGGCCAGGACAATCTTATCCAGATTATCCAGCGCCTCGCGTTTCTCGATTTTGCCAATCACGCCGGCCTGGCAACCGTGGTCCCGCAACAGTGTTTTTAACTCGTTAATCTCATCCGCATTCCTGACAAAACTGAGGCTGACAAAATCGACTGACTGGGTCGTCGCCCAAACGGCATTGTCTCGGTCTTTTTCTCCCAAGGCTGGAATACTGAGCTGCGTGGAAGGCAAGTTCACACCTTGCCGACTGCGAAACGTGCCGCCATCCATCACCACACATTCCACCCGATCATCCGTTTTAGCCGTCACTTGCAAACGGACCAGGCCGTCGGCCAAGACGATTGCCTGACCCGGTTGAACTTCATCGACCAAGCCTTCATACGAACAGGTCAATTCATCGGCGCCCGCTGATTCCACACCACGGACAAACGTCAATTGCTGGCCATTGGTGACCACCAGCGGGTCCTGGGCGAGCTGACCGAGGCGAATCTTGGGTCCCGCCAGATCGATCAGGATACCCACCGACGTCTGCAGGGCAGCTTCTGCCTGGCGGATCCTGGCAATCGCCGTTTCATGGCTTTCCCGACTCCCATGGGCCATGTTAAGGCGAAAAATATCCACCCCCCGGTAAATCAGGTCTTTGAGTATCTCAAAGGACTCGCAGGCGGGGCCCACTGTGGCGATCGTTTTGGTCCGGGAAATATCGGATAACGTCTTGTCTTGCATGACATCCATCAGATTCTACGATTAAGGTTCATTGGAATTCTAAACCGTTGCTTTACGATGAACAGCAACCCGGCCCGCTTGTTGGGAAAAATTTTCTGTTCCATCAGCCTCCCAGGACCGATACAGGTACAGGATGTCGACCCGATTCACTGTTCGCGGATCTGTTCTATTACTTTTTCACGCTGAACTCGTATTAACGGCAGGCGATCACCGCAAGACAAATCCCATATAAACCATGATCTGCACAACCCTGATCGACGGCTACAACGTGATTTTCGGTTGTGGACTGTATGGCAAGCATGCCACCGCAGAATCGCTGGCCCAAGCTCGGCACCGCCTGCTGTTAGAGATCGGGCAACGTTACGGCAAACGGACTAACCAGGTTACCGTCGTTTTCGACGCACAACGAGCGGCCTTGACGGGACAAACCGAGCGGCAAACCGAACTCGGCGTGGACGTCTATTACTCCGTTGGTTATTCCAATGCAGACCTGTTGATCGATGAGCTGATTGGCGCCCATCCGGATCCACAACGCCTAACGGTGGTCTCGTCGGATCATTGGGTTCAAAATGCGGCTCGCCGCCGCCGAGCCAAGTTTGTGGATGCCGAAGCCTGGTATTACGATGACCAACCCACGGCGGATCAGGCCGAGGACAACGAAGTCACAGGTAAACCGACCGGTCAGAGTGACGATCTGCTTGATGATGCGGAAAAAAAATCCTGGGAACTGTGGGCCCAGCAACTGGCGGATCAACCGGACGATGGCCAGGCAACGGCCAAGGAGGGCGACCAGCTAGACGCGCCACCCTTGGACAACCGCAGCCCTTTTCCACAGGATTACCTGGACGAACTACAGCGTTATTTGGGCAAACGCCCGCCAGACGATGCCTGAACAAGACCGGACACAGGCAAACCCAGGTTTCTAGATCTGTTGTGTGATCGCCTTGTCAGAAATGTCTTTACGGCACCAGGCGCCATCCCACCGAATGCACTGAACTGCCCGATACGCCTGCAGTTTGGCCGTCGCCACGCTCTCGCCCAGCGCGGTGACGCCCAGCACCCGGCCCCCATTGGTCACGACATCATGATTGACCATTCTGGTTCCAGCGTGAAATACTTTAACATCCTCAACCTTGGCCGCTTCCTCCAGCCCCCGAATGGAATGCCCTTTGTCATACGGGTTGGGGTAACCCTCGGAAGCCATCACAACACAAATACTGGGTCGAGGATCCCATTGGAGGGGTTCAATTTCGGCCAGGCGGCCATCCAGTGTGGCTTCAATCACATCGATAAAATCGGTCTTCATTCGCATCAACATCGGCTGACACTCGGGATCGCCAAACCGAACATTGTATTCGAGCACCTTGGGGCCCTGGGGTGTCAGCATCAAACCGGCATACAGGATTCCCCGAAACGGGTTTCGCGACCGCTTCATCGCGTGAACGGTCGGCACGAGAACACTCTCCTCGACCCAACTCAACATTTCGTCGTTGATGGCAGGTGTTGGACAATAAGCGCCCATGCCACCCGTGTTGGGTCCGGTGTCGCCGTCACCGGCTCGTTTATGGTCCTGGGCAGGCGGCAGGGTCAAGATCGTTTGGCCATCGGTAATGGCCAGGATACTGGCCTCCTGCCCCGACATACGATCCTCGATAATAAACCGATCACCGGCCGTTCCGAATTCGCGGCTACGGGCGATTTTCTCGATCGCTAACAGGGCTTCCTCCTGGGTCCCGCAGACGATCGCCCCTTTGCCTGCAGCCAAACCGTCGGCCTTGACGACCAACGGCACATCTTCGGGAGTCTCCCCATAACGCTCGTTGATAAACCGTTCGGCATTGGTAGCATCTTCAAATGTATGAAAATCAGCTGTCGGCACATCGGCCGTACGCAACATTTTTTTGCAGAAAACTTTACTTCCTTCCAACTGCGCTGCGCGCCGACTTGGACCAAAGGCCCTCAATCCGGCTTCCGAAAAATCATCGACGATCCCGTCACAAAGCGGCGCTTCGGGGCCGACCACGGTTATGTCGACCTGGTTCTGCTTGGCAAACGAGATCAATTTGGCCGTGTCCGTTGCCGAAATGTCAACGTTTTCCGCATCCACCTCGGTTCCCGCGTTCCCAGGTGCGACAAAGACCCGGTCAACCCTGCTACTTTGGCCAATTTTCCAGGCCAATGCATGCTCTCGACCACCACTGCCAATGATTAAAACGTTCATTTTTTAAACTGTCGTATCTAGAGGATTCGTTAAACAAGCGGTAAACACTGGGCTGATTTTACAGGTTGTTGAAAAATCCTAAAGACGTTGGAAGAATTGAAGGTGTGAAAAACGGGTGAAATCGGATTACAATAATCTCATATCCGATCACCCGATCGCCCTATCACGATTTCATCAATGGAAAAAAAATGCGAAAGTCTTTCTTGTTTGCCGTAATAATACTTGGTTTTATTTCAATGCCACTGGTCAGCGATGATGGCTGGGGCTCGCTCAAGGGCAGTATCGTGGTCGATGGAGCCGCTCCAGAGATTTCCAAGGAAAAAATTGACAAAGACCAGGCGTCCTGTCTGTCTGGCAAGCCAGCCCCTGATGATGACAACCTGCTGGTCGGCCCGGGCGGCGAACTCAAGGATGCGTTTGTCATGATGTACCGCAAAGGTACAGACCCGACACCGGCCATACATCCCTCCTATGCCGATGCCAAAAAGCAACCGGTTGTGCTGGACAACAAGAACTGTCGTTTTGTCCCTCACGCTATTTTCCTGCAGACCGGACAGCCATTGGAGATGCGCAACAGTGATGACGTAGGCCACAACTGCCATATCATCACGTTCAACAATGAGGAAAACATCAACCTGGCCACCAAGGACTCCGTCCAGGTCACCTTTACGGATGCCGACAAAACACCGGGCAATGTGGTATGTGATATCCACAATTGGATGGACGCCATCATTCTGGTACGCGACGAACCGTACGCCGCAATCAGCAAGGCAGATGGTACGTTTGAAATCAAAAATATTCCCGCGGGAACTTGGAAATTCCAGTTCTGGCACAAGAAAACAGGTTTCATGAAAAAACTGGACGTACCCAATTACAAGGTCGGCAAGATCAAGGCTGATATCGAGGTAACTATCAAAGATGGTGAGACGCTGGATCTGGGAAAACTGACCTTGCCCGCATCCTCAATCAAGAAAAAATAACCGTGTCCCAAAACTGTTTCGTGGCCGCAAACGTATTTCCGCGCTCGGGGGTGTTTTCGGGATGCAGGACCAAGCGGGCACCGACAACCATTACCGGCTAGCAATGCGCACATTCCACTTCACGCTGATCCTTCTTGCCACGACTGTGGCCCTGGCGCTGGCTGGCTGCAGCCAGGGTTCCATGGCCCCTGCCTTGGAGTTTGATCAACAGAAAGTGAATGACATCCGAACCCAAATCGACAACTTTGAGTGGGATGAATGATGCGAGTGCTTTTCAACTTGATGATCGTCACGCTGCTGGCGACGTGGCTGTCGGCGACCCTTACTGCGGCTGACCAACCGGTCTCCACCCAACAGGGGTGGGGAAATTTGCACGGACAAATTATCGTGCGGGGAGATGTTCCGTCGATCAGGAATGAACGGATACCATCCGACCTGGCCATCTGCCTGCAAGGTGAATTGGGTATCAAAGACGACAATTTACTGGTCGATCCGGCTGGAGGGTTGGCCGATGTTTTCGTCATGTTGATACCCGACGACAATCAAATCAAACCAAGCATCCACCCTTCTTACCAGGCGGTCCAGGGTCAATCCGTTACACTGGAATTCGACAATTGCCGACTGCAGCCCCACGCTATTCTTCTTCAAACAGGACAGGAGCTGGTCCTGAAAAACAATGATGACGTTGGACATCATTGCCAAATTGATACGTTTCAAAATAGTGGTAACCTGTTGGTTGCCCGCCAAAGTGAATATTCATTTCGATTTCAACAACCGGACCGAACACCAGGTACTGTCAAATGTGGTATTCACAAATGGATCGACGCGTTGATCCTGGTGAAGGACCATCCTTATAACGATATCTCACAGCCGGATGGACGTTTTGAAATCAACAACATACCAGCCGGGAAATGGAAATTCATGTTTTGGCACAGCAAGACTGGCTACCTCGACGAAATGGAAGTCGCCGGCTTTGAGGTCAGTCAGCGGGGCGAAATCACCGCTCAGATTTCAGCGGAATCCACAGTCCAGCTGGGTCAAATCATCGTCCCAGCCCGTGTGTTCAAGGACTGACCTGGTCACGACCAAACGCCCCCGATACACCTCCATTACGTTATTTCCCGGCTTGTTTTACGGATAGTTAATTGGCAATGCGACAATTTGTCTAGTCGACAATCGGTAGAGCTATCGGCGAAAATGGAAGACTGCCATGGGATTCAAATTCGGGAACTAAAACCTTGCGAAACGTTTTGCTGCAATCGAGCTGCTTACTGGTCGTCATTTTGATTCTGACCACCCTGACAGGCTGCAATCCTTCACCGGAACCGCAGTTTCGTTTCAATCGGGTTGCAATGCTGAAACAGGAAAAAACCGATCTCTCGGAAGGAGAAATTTACCCGGCCGAATATCAGTCAGAGATCAGTAACATCTTGACGGCATTGTATGGAACCCCCAATGAACCAAGGTTTCCATTTCCACTGGGCGACGACGATCCGGCCCATGAAGTACTGTCGCTGGACAACCTGAATCAGGCCGCAGGTCCAGTGAGTATCGATCGACTCCACCAAACGGCGGGACTCTACCGGGAGCTATGTTCCCACTGCCATGGAATTTCTGGAGACGGCGCCGGGGGCACAGCACCTTCGTTGAAACCGTATCCCCGTGATTTTCGGTTAGGTAAATTCAAGTTTAAATCGACCCCCCTGCGGCGGATGCCAACCAACGAGGATCTGACACGGATCATCAAAAACGGAATACCGGGCACGGCGATGCCATCGTTTCGCACGCTTCCCGACAATGAAATTGAAGCGCTTGTCGACTACGTCAAGTACTTGACGATTCGAGGCCAGCATGAGCGGCGACTGATCGCCGAGCTGGCCAATCTCGACGGTCAACCGATCCTGGATTTCGACCTTTTAAAAGAGACCGACGAGCAAGGCCAGGAAATTGACGAGGAGACGATTGCTGAAAACCTGGAAGAATTCCAGGCACAACTCTACATGGTCGTCGGAGAGTACTTGGGTGAAGATATCGTTTCCCGATGGGTCGAACCCGAAGATGAAATCATTGAGATTGAAAACGCCCCCGCGGCATTTCTGTTAGACCACCCCGCTCATGCAACCTTGATTCTTCAAGGAAAAGAACTGTTTTACGGGAAGGCCAACTGCGTTCAATGTCATGGCGAGACCGGGTTGGGTGACGGGCAAACTGCCAACTTTGATGACTGGACAAACGATTGGCTCAAGACGGCAGGTGTCGCTTATGAACAGCCGGCTACCTATGTCGATTTTCTGAAGGCCGGTGCGTTGTACCCCAAGCCCATTGTTCCCAGAAATTTGAGAACACCCGTTTTCCGCGGCGGCAATCTGCCGTCGGATGTCTACCGTCGGATTGCCAATGGAATTGAAGGAACGCCGATGCCCTCCTCTCCCACCCTCTCAACAGGTGAAATTTGGGCGCTTGTATGCTACGTCAAATCGCTGCCTTATGAAAACCAGGGCGTGAAGCGAAACGAACTGCCAGTCAATGAACGTGTCGTAGATTAAGGCGTTTCCCAAGTGAATCGATTATGGAGCATTTTGTTTTTCCTGGTTCCCATCCTGGGTATGGGAACGTTTGTGATGGCGGCGTGGGGTATGCCTCCGTTCCAAGGCGCGTGGCTTCCAGAAAATTACAGTGTTGCCGGCAAAACAATTGACCACCTGTTCTACCTGTTGAACTGGATTTCAGCCTTGATATTCATTGGCACGGGGATCGTTATTGGCTGGGTGATCTGGAAATATGATCATCGACGACGGGATACAGCCAATTACTTTTCACACAACTTCAAGCTGGAATTAATCTGGACGATTATTCCCGCCATCATTCTTGTGTTCATCGCCTTTTACCAGATGAACTCGTGGGCAGAAACCAAGATGATTCGACCCACGATCATGCAAAATGGCCAGCCCGTGACCAAGCCGCCGATGGTATTGGTGATGGCAAAACGATTCGGCTGGGAATTCCATTATGCGGGTCCGGATGGTTTGATTGAGACACAAGACGACGACTACATCGAAAATGAGCTGGTACTTCCCATCAACACGGATATCGTATTGCAACTGGAAACCAGGGATGTGATCCACAGCTTTTTTGTCCCGCAGTTAAGAGTCAAACAGGATATTGTCCCTGGCATGAAGCAATTCATATGGTTTCGCGGGACTGCGACGGCCGAAATGGACATCGCCTGCACCGAATTGTGTGGTTGGGGGCATTACACAATGAAAGGGCGACTCCGGTTAGTCACTCCCAAAGATTACAATCTGTGGTTGGCCGAGCGCCGCGCATTACAGAATCCACCGATCGACTCCGAACAACAGAAAGCACCTGCAGGCCAACCCGGATCCGAGTAGGCTTCGCCCGAAACATTAACCATTTTATCCATGACAGACACCTTAAAAAATATCGAAACAGGGAACACAGGCCGGTCGGGCAATCCGATTTTGAGGTTCTTGGGGACGTACGTCTTTTCCAGCGACCACAAGATCATCGGGCTGCAATTTCTGTTTTCTTCGCTTATCTGGTTTGCCATAGGAGGAATGCTGGCATTGGCCATCCGTTGGCAATTGGCATTTCCATGGAGTGACATGCCGATTTTCGGACCGACACTGTTTGCATCCGAAGGAGGCCAAATCCCTGGCGTCTTTTACAACATGCTGTTTACGATGCATGCCACCATCATGATTTTTTTCGTGATCATTCCGATCTTGAGCGGTGCTTTTGGAAATTACCTGATCCCGCTGATGATCGGCGCAGAAGACATGGCGTTCCCGCGGCTCAACATGTTCAGTTATTGGTTCATGTGGCCGGCATTCGCCTGCATGATTCTCAGCTTTACCATGCCCGGCTTTGGCCCAACCTCGGGCTGGACCTCCTATCCCACATTAAGCCTGATTACCGGGGACGCGCAAAATTTTTGGATCCTGGGACTGATATTTGTCGGTATCTCGTCGATGATTGGATCGATCAACTACATGACAACCATCCTGCAGATGCGGGCACCCGGCATGCATATGTTCCGCATGCCAATGACCGTCTGGGCAATGTTCATTACAGCCATTCTACAGGCGTTCGCCCTGCCCGTCCTGACTGCCGCGTTGTTCATGCAATTGTCAGACCGGCTGCTGGCCACCGGATTTTTTGCACCCGAGGCCATCCTGGTCAACGACACGACGACCATCAGTGGTGGTGGCGAGCCGTTACTGTGGCAACACCTGTTCTGGTTCTATTCCCATCCTGCCGTGTACATCATGATCCTGCCGGCGATGGGCATGGTCTCCGATATGCTGAGCTGTTTTGCAAGAAAACCCCTGTTCGGTTATCGCCCGATGATTTATTCGTTGACGGCAATTGCAGGGCTGGGATTTGTAGTCTGGGGGCATCACATGTTCGTTTCGGGCATGAACCGGATCCTGGCAATCTCGTTCATGGTTTCCACCATGTTGATTGCGTTACCAAGTGGTATCAAGGTATTCAACTGGCTCGGTACGCTGTGGGGTGGTCGACTGTTTTTGACCACGCCGATGCTTTTTAGCATTGGCTTTGTGTCGATGTTCATCATCGGCGGTTTGTCCGGTATCGTGATGGCTGCCCCACCGGTCGATATCCAGATCCACGACACCTATTTCATCGTGGCACATTTTCATTACGTGTTGTTTGGCGCCAGCGTACTGGGTGTGATGGGTGCCATCTATTTCTGGTATCCAAAAATGTTCGGTCGAAAGATGAACGAGACATTGGGCAAGATACACTTTTTTCTGACGTTCATTTTTTTGAATGGCACATTTTTCCCTATGCATTTCCTGGGGGCTCGTGGATTCCCGCGTCGGTATGCCGACCCTTACCGGTTCGAGGAATTCCAGGACCTGCTACCGCTGAATCAATTCATCACGCTCTGTGCATTTTTAATGGGCGCCGCTCAATTGATCTTCCTGATCAATTTTTTTGGCAGTTTGATCTGGGGGAAGAAAGCAGGTCGCAACCCGTGGAATGCAAACTCGCTTGAATGGTCGGCGCCCAGCCCGCCTCAACATGGTAATTTTGATTTCCAGCCGCAAGTGTATCGCGGCCCTTACGAATACAGTCACCCCGACCGAGTGGACGACTACTGGCCCCAAATCGAATCACCTGAACCACCCGATTCAAACCAGATATCACCTCCCGTAGGCTGACAAACAAATTAGACTAACATATTGATTTTGATGAAATACATTATTGCAACGAGAACGAAACCGATGGAATCGAGTGGTCTCAGCACCAAGCTGCGCGCATTCGCAGAGCTGACCAAGCTGCGAATCACGATCATGGTCCTCTTCACATTTTGTGTAGCTGGCGTTTTGGCGGCCGGGCCCGATGTGAAAATGGGCACCTTGATTTGGGCCGCTTTGGGGCTTTTGTTTATGGCCGCCAGTGGTAATGCGATGAACATGTACCTGGAGCGGTACACCGATTTCTTGATGATCCGCACTGCCAAACGTCCATTGCCCGATCAGCGACTGTCGTCTGGGGAAGTGGTGATGTTTGCATCGGTCTGCTTCGGAATATCGGCAGGGATCTTTTTGGCAGCTGTCAATTGGCAAACGGCACTGTGCGGACTGGTGACCTGGGTTCTTTATGTCTGCGTCTATACACCGCTCAAAACCCGAACTTCGCTGAATACGGAAATCGGCGCGATTCCAGGCGCGCTCCCAATCATCATGGGCTCACTGGCCACGACGGGAACGGTCGGTCTGCAGGAATGGGCGTTCTTTGCAACCCTGCTGTTTTGGCAATTCCCTCACTTTATGGCCATCGCCTGGCTTTATCGGGATCAGTACCGCGAGGGCGGTCACAAGATGCTAACGGTCATCGATCCCACGGGCAGGCGGGCAGGGAAAAAGGCCGTCGTCACCTGTGCCATCCTGTTATTGGTCAGTCTTTTGCCTGCCTTGACGTTTCGCACGGGCCTGCAAAGCGTCCTGTTTTCTTTCAGCGCCGTTTTGCTGGGATACTTTTATATGCGAGACTCGATCCGCTTTGCCGGCAATCGAAATAAAACCACGGCTCGCCGTTTACTCAGGACATCGATCATCTACCTCCCCCTGTTCATGTTGGCACTTGTCGTTGCAAGCCTTTCCTGATAGTTGATTGACACAATGGTGAACAACAAGATTAATCCTGAACCGGACCATGGCTCTCACGGTCATGCGGTCCCGCTGGTCTACCAGCAAGCGCTGCCGATGTCGCGCGGGAAAGTGGCCATTTGGCTATTTTTGTCAACCGAAATCATGTTTTTTACAGCGCTGATCGGAACCTATATCGTTTTGAGGTTTGGAGCACCGGAAGGGACTTGGCCGACTCCTTCGCAAGTGGGAGTGATGGAATCGCTTGGAGCACTGAACACATTTGTCCTGATTTGTTCCAGTATGACGATCGTTTTTTCCTACGAAGCAGCAAAGTCAGACCGGATCCGGGCAGCGCGAAGTTGGTTGTTGGCAACCATGTTGCTGGCCTTTGTCTTTCTAGGAATCAAGGGAGTCGAATACACCTCCAAATATACTCATGGAATTTATCCCCAATTCCCCCGCTCCCTGATGCATGATCGGCCCGATGTTTATTACGTCTCCAATTTTTCGGCGCAGCTCAAAAAGCGGATTGCCGACCTGGAATCCAATACCAGTCCAGCCAACGACCACGATCCGGCAACCCTGGAAACGTTGTATCTGATTCAATCCGGCCTGGTGAACTGGACGGAAAAAAAAGTCGGCATGTCGGACGACCCCAACATGAAGCGGATGGCCCTCGAATCGTTTGCCCACCAAATACACCCGCTCTCAAAAAGACCGGATATCGACAAGTACCTGGTCGATGAGCAAGCGGAGCTGCTTGGAAAACAGCAGGAACTGGAACCGCAGCTCACACAGCTGGAAGCTGACTTGGCAAAGCTCCAGCAACAACTTGTTGCCCTGTCCGATGAAATCGCCCAACTCGAAAGTGACCGCAAATCCAAAGTTGACGCAAATGGTGATTTCCCGGAACCGGGCCCGGAAGAACTACAACAGACAGCATTGTTAGAGTCAACGGAGCAAAAAGCGAAAACCGTGACGGATTCGATCAACACCTTTCACCAACGCCTGAATCCAATCAATCGTCGCCTGGAATCGCATTCGGCGTTCAACCAATTTGAAAAGGGCGTCAATGAACACTTTCATTTAAAATTGCCCATGGTGATTCCCAGTGGCAACACATGGGCCAACACCTACTTCCTGATAACCGGGTTCCATGCGTTGCATGTGGTACTTGGAATCGTTGTGTTTTTGTTCCTGCTACCCTTGGAGCTGAATCGCAGGCGGGCAAAGATCATGGAAAATGTCGGTTTATACTGGCATTTCGTCGACATCGTATGGATATTCCTGTTTCCAATGATTTACTTGTTTTGATGTGATGGAATCTACCAACACTACCGATTCGCCGCCGACCAGCCAGCGCAAGGTATTCCTGATTGTTTTTGGTTTACTCGTGGTCCTTACCGGCATATCCTTTGGGGTGGCCAACTCCTCGATTATGGACGATCGAATCATCGGCTGGAGCGTAATGGTTGGGATTTCTGTCTGTAAGGCAATGCTGGTGGCCACCTTTTTCATGCACCTCTGGTGGGAACAAGCCTGGAAATATGCACTCACCATCCCGACGTTGTTTATGGGCTGCATGCTCGTATTATTACTTGTTCCCGATATTGGTATGCGAACGGATCATTATCCACGGTCCCGTCAAATGCTGAGCCCTGAGTCGATTACCGTTCCGGATGCACCAGGTGACGAATCGCCAACGCCCAACTCCGAATCAACCACACGTAAAGAATCATGAAAAAATCACTTCCTATTGTTCTCTGGGTATTGGTGATCGTCGTGGGCGGGTTCACGTTTTACGTGGAATGGACAAGGCCAAAACGGCCGGTCGTCATGGAATCGGAAACCGATGCACAATCGACCGGTGCAGTACTCGTCGATGTTCCCTGGAAACACTTGCAACACGTACCCGACTTTGAAATGACGAACCAGGATGGCCAGCCCTTTTGTTACAGGGATTTTGCTGGGCAACCGATGGTTGTCAGTTTCTTTTTTGCCGGCTGCCCGAGTATTTGTCGGGATTTGAATTCCCAGATAAAACGACTGCGCGACCAACTAAAAGACCAGGATATTCTCTTTTTGAGCATTACGGTTGACCCAGAAAATGATACCGTCGATGTACTTGAACGTTACGCCAAGGACTATGAAGCAACCGTTGACCAATGGGTTTTCGCCACGGGAAAGCCATATAAGGTTCGGGAGATTGGTGAGCAGATTTTTCGCGTCGTGGTTGACCGGGACACACACACCGATAACATCCTGTTAATTGACCGCTGGGGAAAGTACCGGGATCGTTTTAAATGGGATGATCCCTATGACATGAAACGGTTTGTTGCCGTGGCCAAAGAGGTGATTGCCGAAACGGAACCTCCCATGGAATCCGTGGTCCGGACGCGCAACGCAATGGCTGGCGTTGAACCAAGAGATTGGGATACGGTTCCCTGGATTCGCGAATTCTTTCTGACGTCGTCGGCCGGCGACAAAGTGTACTCGCGAGACTTTACCGGCGAGACGTGGATTGGCAGTTTCTTTTTCACGTCATGTCCCGGCATCTGCATTGAACAAAACAATTACCTGGCCGGATTGCAAGACCGATTGAAAGAACATCCCGCCAGGATCGTGAGTATTACAACGGACCCCAGTACCGACTCGCCCCAGGTGCTCGGAGAGTATGCGCGAAAACTAGGGGCCAAACCCGACCGGTGGGTGTTTACCACTGCGGGTGATGAAACATTGACTCGTCGTATCAGTAGTGAATTTTTTCGAGCTGCGGCGGGGAGTTCCCATCACTCGTCTGAGCTGTTTGTCGTCGATCGTTGGGGAAATCTACGCGGCCGGTTTGATTGGCAACAACCCAAAGACGAGGTCCGCATGTTCGCCTTGATTGACCAGCTGAATTCTGAAAAAGTACCTCCTGGCAGTTTTTCAATGGTCAAACCGACTCCCAAACCAACCAGTGATTCCAAGGACACCGACGACGAATGATCCACACGTTCATGAATTCATCGATAATAATGGCCGATTCCGTTTTGCCTCACGTTAATGCATCCCTCAACGCATTGGCAACCGTCGTGCTTATCGCGGGTTATTTCTTTATTCGCAACCGAATGGAAACGGCTCACAAGGCAGCCATGCTTAGTTGCTTTGCTATCTCGATCATATTTCTGGGCTGCTATTTGACCTATCACTATGGTTATGGTCATACGACCTTTGATCGGGAAACCTACCCGATCGCGGCCATACTCTATTATGTGCTGCTGGGAACCCACATTCCGTTGGCCATCACGGTGCCCGTCCTGGCCCTGATTACGATTTACTTTGGCTTTAAGGACAACCGCGTCAAACACAAGAAAATGGCTCGCTGGACCTTTCCGATCTGGTTGTATGTTTCCGTAACGGGAGTTTTAGTATATTTTATGATCTATTGGTGGTTTCCACCCGGCTCCCAGGTCTAAATGATTCGCCCATGACTCCCAATTTCCGCCAAACATGTTTGCCCCTGATCTGCTTTCTGGCAGTTGCCTTGCTGTGCAACAACGCATTGGCGTGTCCCACCTGCAAGGACGGAATGCATGATCAAACTGCGACAGCATTTGCCATGAGCATTCTTTTCATGATGAGCATGCCGTTCCTTATCCTCTGTGGCTGGGTTTTTGCAATCTTTCGAATGCGGCAAAACATGAACGAGTCCAGCGAGCTGCTGCTGGAACATGGGCTTGAGGAAAACGGTCGCTGATTTCGCCAGATGCGTCCTTACCCGATCCGAAACACCAGCCAGCGTGCCGAGTTCCCCATACGGCCTGGCCCTTCGATCATGCGGTGCAGGACTCCAGCCATCGGTGAATGGCAGATTCCACGACATCAAATCTAGCCGAGTAAAAATGATCGGCGCCGGGAATCGTTTCGATTGAAACGTTATCGAGCTGATTTGCGATCCGTTCCAAATCATCTTGAAGTCCGACAAACACCGGATTCTCATTCAACTCCAACTCGCCGAAACCAATCCAGGTTGGCACCGTGACTTGATGAACAAAATTCAGCCAGTTAAGAAAATCTCCCGACCGGTATTTTTCCAAGTAGGCGCCGGCTGACATCCAGGTCGGGAATGGAAAATCAACGTACATTAATTCATCCGCCTGATGGCTGGCCACGAGTTCTCGGGCAGCCTTCAGCCAGTGGGAAAAACGATCACCCTCGCTCGATGCCAGAAACGCATTGTAGCTTAATCGGGTCGCTGACAATCCGCAGACCGCCGCCACCAAAGGGTGGGGAGCATGTGCCTGAGCGTAAAGAGATTTGATAGCTCCTAAACTGTGCCCTGCCAAGAGAACATTACGGTGCCCCTCGTCTGACAGAAAATCAACCCAGGCATTGATATCATACTTACATTCGTCAATCCGCTCGTACGCTGCACCAAGCGTAACAGAACGACCCGACCGAACCGTCAGGTTCAGGTAATCATGACCTCGTGTGTTTATCAACACAGCACTGATTCCCTGACGTACAAAAGACCCCGCCAGATGCTTGAGCAATCGAGAAGTATAAAAATTTCCACTCAGTCCATGAGTGATCACGGTCGCGTCGATCTTTCCGTTGGGCTCGGTTTCGGCAGCCATGTAGAAACCATCCAATCGAACCCGGTCCGATGTCATCACGCTAACCAACTGGCCATGCATTCATTCCACCTGCTTCAATCGAATTGGCATTAAAAAACCCTGATTCGCGGTATACGAATCAGGGCATGTGTAATCTATTTGTTTTCGTTGGTAAATTGCCAGGGAATACAACCCACTAAGCACCACTTTGAGCGTGATGCGGCACACTACTCAATTGGGACAATAACTGCAAAACACCGTTAAGATGGGCCAATCGAGGGCCGTAGCGATCGACAAATTCATTGAGAACAAATTCACCATCGAGCATGTTTTCATAGTTGTCATTGACTTCGATCGTCAAGTTCTCAAGAAACTCGGTTTGCACCCGACTCAAAGCTTCTGCCGCCGCGCGGCAACGGCGAGCCAGCAACGGGTTTGCCTCTTTCCATTGACCCAGTTCATTAGCGCGTTGGCGCTGGCTGGCATTCGTTTGATCAACCAGTTCTTGCAACAGTTCATTCTGGCGTTCTTGGCCAAAGACTAATTGCTGCAACAGTGTATTAAGCTCTTGATTGTTATTCATGGTGGTATTGCCAACCGTGGGTTTGCTAGCATCTTGACTGACGTCGATCCGAAAAATCGGTGACAAATCTTGGGGGTCACGTGTCATTAAATATCACTCCAAATAATTGCGCATCGATTTCACCTAGTATAAACAGATGATACAAAAGTGTCGAGCAGTACGTTGTCACTCCTTCCCGTATTCATAAAATTTTTAATTATTCTAAAGTGAAAAATCGGTACTGCTGTCAAGGCTTCTAATAAAACGTACGTGCTGCGAAATATTTAACACTGATTCCAATCATAACGCCAAGATTTCCCCACTACCGTGTGTTAAAGAACTGATTCCCTAGCCTCCGATTCAAAGCTAGGTGGCAATTGTTGTCACATTTCACTGTTTTGATCGTTGACAAACAGTTCTCGCCAAGCACTGCCCCCGGGCCGACTTGAGATATTGGTTTCCCCAGAGATCCGGAATTGAACCAAACCCCAGCTACTAAAAACCCACATTTGGGTTTTCTGACCGTTTTTGAAGTCCCTTCTGCCGGATTTGGTGGAGGGCTATTGGTCACGTCCTGCAAAGGTCGGCCAGTTGAATTTCATTGCACAGCCCCCCTTAACGCCAATCGGGCCCAGGAAATTCTTTATGGACAGACGCTGAGATCTTTCTTGTTTTGTGACCAAATCGGGATCGCATTGATTGAAAAGGCAAGCACGTCACTTGATGTGGTCGTAACCGATGCAGCTGAAATGATCGAGCTATCTACGTCTGTCAATATCCCGTTCGCACTGGTGGATTTGGACGCAACCGCCACTGCCAAAGATCCCTCGGTTAAAATCGACGCACACATTACCAAGCTTGTTTCTGCGAACACCGACCAGACCCTGCAAGTGCTGAACCAGTTCACCGAGACCTTGCCGTTAAATGAGCCGTTTGAGCGAATTCAACAGGCCATCGCCGAAGCACACAAGGTGGCTGCTTAAACCTGTCACGAAAGCCCGGAAACCAGGCGATTCAAATTGACTGATACTCCTTGGAATATGACCGATTGGAATGCTGATTTAACTCAGCCAATCCAGATCGAAACGACAAGTTGGGAGTCGATGGACTCCAGCGAACCTCAGGTCATTACCCTGCCGATACGAGTCAAACCGAGACGGGTACAAAGTTATTTTTTCAATTGTGAATCCGAGCAAAAAAACGAAGGAAAAGAATCCGCCGCCAAGGCGTTTCTTTCGTCCGGGTCAAATAAGACACCATCAGCTATCAAACCTAGCAAACGTCCCGACAATCCATCAAGAACCCGCATCAAACCGCCTCGTGACATCATCAAGCTGAGCGACCGTCTATTCTATGTTTTGCAGCCACCCCTCGAAACACTTCTCGCCAGTAACACAATTGAATTCCCCTTCAAGCCTTTCGATTTTCAGTATTCAGGAGTTGCATTTCTGTTCCCTCGCCATTCTGCGATCCTGGCCGACGAGATGGGACTGGGTAAAACGATGCAGGCCATTACGTCCATTCGCATGTTGTTGCGGAGTGGCTACCTGAAAAATGTGTTGTTGATCTGCCCCAAGCCGCTGGTTACCAACTGGCAACGTGAATTTGCTTTATGGGCTCCCGAGGTTCCCGTTTCGGTCGTTTCCGGTTCGCAAGCCAAACGACAGTGGCATTGGGAAAACAATCATACTCCTGTCAAGATTGCCAACTACGAGTTAATGGTCCGTGATGAACAGCTGGTTACCCAGCCCGACGCCCCGTATGACTTGGTGTTGTTGGATGAAGCCCAACGAATCAAGAACAAATCAAACTCGACCAGCAAGGTTATTCGCAACATTCCTCGGCAACGCAGTTGGGCTTTGACCGGCACGCCGATTGAAAACAGTATTGAAGACTTGATCGGTATTTTTGAATTTGTTTCACCAGGCGCCATCCATAATGCCATGAGCGCACGCGAACTGCGGCGGGAAGTCAAGGATTTTGTTTTGCGGCGAAGCAAAGACATGGTTCTCAAAGATTTGCCTCCCAAGTTGATCCGTGACACCGAGTTGAGCTTGACCGGCGAGCAATATGATTCGTATCAGCAGGCAGAAAAAGACGGCGTACTGAAATTAAATGACCTCGGCGCCGAAATCACGATTAAACATGTCTTTGAATTGGTTCTCCGGTTAAAGCAGATATGTAATTTTGATCCTTCAACTGGCCGAAGCTCCAAGCTGGAGCTGCTCCAGAGCGATATGGAAGAAGTGGCAGCCAGTGGCCGAAAAGCAATCGTGTTCAGTCAATGGGTCAAGACATTGGATACGCTCGATGGTCACCTGAAAGAATTTAATCCGTTAGCCTACCATGGACGAATTCCGTCGGGAAAACGAGATGCCATTCTGCAGGAGTTCAAGGAATCACCCGATCGCCATATCCTGTTGATGAGCTACGGTGCCGGCAGCGTCGGGCTCAATCTTCAATTCTGTCGTTACGTCTACCTGTTCGATCGCTGGTGGAATCCGGCGGTGGAAGACCAAGCGATCAACCGGGCCCACCGTATTGGTGCTGCGGGCAGTGTGACCGTTACACGAATGATATCGGCAGGAACCATCGAACAGCGGATTCACGACATTCTCGAATCCAAACGAGAACTATTCAACGAGATACTCAGCGACAACCGTAATCCGGCAAGTTACGGCCTGAGCAAGGAAGAGATCTTTGGCCTGTTTAATCTAAAGACGCCTGACGGTACGATATCCAAAGTCGCATAAGCAAATTGGATTGATTGGCCCATGCCTGAACGTCAAGAAACTCGTCTTCCTGAAAACCACCAAGCCAATTGGTATCCCCCCTGGGCTCCCCGTTTTTGGAACGGGATGCGGATGCTGGATTACTGGAGGCTACTGCATGCCAATCAGTTTCGAATCCATCCAACACGGCTGCCGATGGCCTTTATGGTCGGTTGCTGCACCGTGATTAATTCATGCCTGTCCGCCATGCAAACGCTCTGCTATGAGCGCACCATTCGCAACTCGAAATTCGATAGTCCACCCGTCTTTATTGTGGGGCACTGGCGCAGCGGCACAACCTTGCTGCACGAGTTGATGTCTCTTGATCCACGCATGGCGTTCCCCAACAACTATGAAGTCTTTGTCCCGCATCATTTCCTTGTATCCAAGGTGGTTCTACAGCCACTCATTCTGCTTTTGCTGCCACCGACGCGACCGATGGACAGGATGCCGATGCGAGTCGAATTGCCACAAGAAGATGATTTTGCACTATGTGCCATGGGTGGACCGACGCCGTATCGCAGAATCGCGTTCCCGAACCAGCCCAATGACGATTATCTCCAGCTGGATACGGACAACCTGAGGGAAGACCAGGAAACGGAACTCTTTAAGTGCCTGAACAAATTCTACCGGGCATTGACGGTTCGCCACAAAAAGCAATTGGTCCTCAAGTCGCCTCCCCACACCGGTCGGATCGCCAAACTCGCCAAATGGTTCCCGGGCGCCAAGTTCATCCACCTCAGTCGCGACCCTAACCAGTTGGTTCCATCCACCATCCGACTCTGGCAGACACTGGACCAAGTCCAGGGGTTTCAGCCAGCAAAATACGATAACGATTGGTTACTGGAGTATATTCGCAAGAACAAAGAAATCATGTATGGCAGTTACTTGCGAGACCGCGCCCAATTACCGGCTGATCAATTGGTCGAAGTCAAATTCGAAGAACTGGTTGCCGACCCGCTGGCGCAGATGCAGGCCATCTATGAGCAACTGGAACTGGGTGATTTTGAATTAAACCGGGACAATATCAAACAGTATTTTGAACGCCGTGGTGATCACAAGAAAAACGAAAACAAGCTCAATCCGGCATTGGAATCCTGGATTGACACGAACTGGCACGATTACAAACAGCAATTCGGTTACCAGTAGCGACCAGCCCACATACCCGTGATGTACATTTCATGCCGATAATTTGCACGAGTTTGCTGTTTCCGTGCAAGACACGCAAGCCGAGGTAGAGCATAATCTGAGCTGGGAAACTATTTCGCGACGCTACCGTCGAGTACCGAGTTCGACGGCCAGGCCGGCGTTGTGAGAACTCCAACCAATTTGCCAGACTGCCCTGAATCTGATGTGCCACTTACATTTCAATGCCCGTATCTTGTTGGGCGCGCGCGCCGCACTGATGGCGGTCATGCTGCTATGGAGCGGTTGGCTGGTTGCGGATGAGCCATTGAAATACAACCGGGAGATTCGCCCCATCCTGGCCAAGCACTGCTTTGTCTGTCATGGTCCCGACGAAGGCTCTCGTCAAGCCGGCTTGCGACTGGATGATCGCGCGGCCGCGATAGAGATGAAGGCGATCCAGCCAGGCAGGCCCGCTCAAAGTGGTTTGGTTGAGCGTATTCAATCGACCGATCCGGAGAGCGTCATGCCACCTGCGGATTCAGGTCACTCGCTCAGTGCCGACGAAATCAAACGCTTGCGGCAATGGGTCGCCGAGGGAGCGAAATACGAAGTACACTGGTCTTTTACCGCGCCAAAAAAAGCGGATCCTCCCACGAACCAGGCCGACGGGTCCAATCACCCCGTCGACCGTTTTGTTCTCCGTCATCTCGAAGCTGCCCAGCTCAGCCCGACAGCCGAAGCGGACCGGCTGACCTTGATTCGCCGATTGTCCTTGGATCTTACCGGGCTTCCCCCAACGGTCGAAGAAGCCGACGCATTCGCTGCGGATCGTTCTCCCGAGGCCTATGAAACGGTGGTGGATCGCCTGTTGGCCTCCGATGCCTACGGCGAGCATTGGTCCAGGATGTGGCTCGATTTGGCGCGGTACGCCGACACCAAGGGCTACGAAAAGGACCGGCCCCGTACGATCTGGCGATACCGCGATTGGGTGATCGATGCCTTCAACCACGACATGCCTTACGATCAATTTACGACAGAACAATTGGCGGGCGACCTGCTTTCCAGCCCGACAAACGAACAGTTCCTGGCGACTGCCTTTCATCGTAACACGATGGAAAACGACGAGGGTGGCACCGACGACGAAGAATTTCGTGTGGCGGCCGTCAAGGATCGGGTGGATACGACACTTCAGGTCTGGATGGGTTTGACGATGGGGTGTGCCAAGTGCCATTCGCACAAGTACGATCCGATCAGTCAACACGCTTACTACCAGATGTATGCACTGTTTAATCAAACCGAAGACGCGGACCGCGAACAACCATTGTTGAAAACACCGACGCGCGAGCAGCAGGACCAGATCCAACGACTCGAAGGCGAGCTCAAGACACTCCAACAGGCATTGGCTGACCGGCCGCCCGGTTATGCCGAGGCCTTTTCCGATTGGCAAGCCAAATTTAAAGGCCGACCGCTTTGGGCGCCCCTGCTCTATTCGGGGTTTGAATCCACCCAGGGGATCGTGTTGACCCAGGATGATCAGGGCATTTTGCTGGTGGACCAGGAACTGCCTGAAAAAGACACCTGGAAACTGACGCTCCAGCTGCCACCGGGGCAGCCACTTACTTCGATCCGCATCGATACATTCCCCAAGCCAAAGGGTGGGAAGTGGAACGACAAGAATGTTGTCCTGAATGAATTCAAGGTCGAGCTGATTGAACCGGGTCAGGATCCGGTACCCTGCAAACTGGCGCGTCCCCGGGCGGACTTTTCCCAGCGGGACTGGCCGGTGGCCAAGGCGATTGATGGCCAAGCCAGCTCGGGCTGGGCCTTTTCACCCCAAGCGGGCCAGGCCCACGCTGCCGTCTTCGATTTTGAACAACCGATCGAACCGGGAACAGGTCGACAATTGCGACTGACACTCCAACAGCAATACGGCGCCGGCTTGCTACTCAAACGTTTTCGAATTTCGGCCAGCAACTACCCTGTCTCGTGGTTGGCAGCGGAAGTTAAGATTCCCAGCACAGAGACCCTCTTTGAGACCAAGGTCTTCCCCGCCACGCGGCAGCTTCACGCAAACATTGCCGCGAAACGCCAAGAGATTACGCGTGTTCGCCAGGCCGTCCCCTCGACGCCCGTCATGCGGGAGCTGGCAGCCGACAAACGTCGTCAAACGAGAATCCATGTGCGAGGCAACTTCCTGGACCTGGGCGATCCTGTCGAGGGAAGCGTGCCGGAAGGGTTTGGTCGGTTCGATGCTGCCTGGCCCCAAAATCGGCTGGGCGTTGCCCGTTGGTTGATAAACTCCGCCAACCCCCTGACGAGCAGGGTGGCCGTCAATCGTATCTGGGCTCAGCTTTTTGGCCGTGGGTTTGTTGAGACGGAAGAAGATTTTGGGACGCAGGGGACCCTGCCCTCTCACCCGGAGTTGCTGGATTGGTTGGCAGTCGATTTCCAGGAAAATGGCTGGTCGTTAAAGCGGCTCCTGAAAACGATCGTAATGTCACGGACCTATCGTCAAAGCTCGCATGTTAGCCCGCAACAGCTTGAGATCGATCCAGGCAACCGCCTGTTATCGCGCGGCCCGCGTTTCCGCCTGTCGGCAGAGATTGTCCGTGATCAAGCGATGGCCGTATCCGGTTTGCTGACGCGGCAAATCGGGGGGCCCTCGGTCATGCCACCCCAGCCGGGCGGGATTTGGAAATCGACTTACAGCGGCGAGAAATGGAAGAACGCGACGGGGGCCGATCGCTACCGACGGGCCCTTTACACTTATAAAAAACGGACGAGTCCCTACCCGGCCATGCTCACATTTGATTCAGGCAGTGGTGAAGTTTGCCAGATCCGACGGGTGCGGACCAATACACCCCTGCAGGCGTTGGTGACACTCAACGATACGGTTTATGTCGAGGCCGCCGGGGCGCTGGCAACACGCATGGAGCATTCGGCCAGCACCTCGCGGGACCGAATCGCCAACGGTTTTCGGATGGTTCTTGTGCGGCACGCCGATCCCAAGGAGCTTGACCGATTGGTCGCGCTGTACGATTCGCTAGAGACCGAACTGACGGATGGCGACGCGCTGCTCAAGTCGGCCGGATTGACCGAAGGGGATCCTCGGCTTGTCGCCGTGGCGAATGTTCTGTTGAACCTGGATGAAACCTTGATGAAACAATAGCGAGCCAGCATGACACTACCTATCCCTCTCCAACAGACGCGCGCCATCAGCCGGCGACATTTTTTTGGCCAGGCCGGGCTCGGTTTTGGCTCGATCGCGCTCAGCTCGTTACTTGCGCGGGATGGCCATGCAACCGATACTGACTGGAAAATCCCGGCCAAAGCGAAATCGATCATCTACCTGCATATGGCCGGTTCGCCCTCACAGCTCGAGCTGTTTGATCCGAAGCCGGCCCTGAACAAGCTTCACAATACGGAATGTCCTCAGGAATACCTGGATGGCAAACGATTTGCCTTTATCCGCGGTGTGCCCAAGATGTTGGGGGCGCAGTCCAAGTTCCAACAGCATGGCGAGAACGGCCAGTGGTTGGGGCATCATTTACCGCACCTGGCCAAGATCATCGACGAACTTTGCGTGATTCGATCAGTCCACACAGACCAGTTCAATCATTCGCCAGCCCAATTGTTGATGCAGACGGGCAACCCGCTTCTCGGTTACCCGGCCATCGGTTCCTGGGTGACCTACGGCTTGGGGAGTGAGAACGAGAATCTTCCAGGATTCATGGTCCTCTCATCCGGTGGGAAAACGCCGAGCGCAGGAAAATCACTGTGGGGCAGTGGCTTCCTGCCAACCGTCTATCAAGGCGTGCAATGCCGCACCGATGGAGGTGACCCCATCCTGTTTCTTTCCAATCCCAAGGGCCTGTCGAGGAATGCCCGCCGCAAAACGCTCGATGCGATTGGCGATCTAAACCGGTATCAACACAATCACATTGGGGATCCTGAAACGATGACCCGGATTGCCCAATACGAACTCGCTTTTCGCATGCAGGTTTCCGTTCCCGAAGTGATGGATATTAGCCGGGAAACGAAGGAGACACTCGAACATTACGGAGCGAAGCCGGGACATGTCTCCGAAGCGGAATCGGCGGCTGACCCGAGACGGTTGTACAAAGGGGATGACCCGACATTCGCCAATAATTGTCTGTTGGCCAGGCGGCTGGTAGAGAATGGCGTACGTTTTGTACAGTTGTATGACTGGGGCTGGGATCACCACGGTTCGTCTCCCGGTGAATCGATCGATGAAACACTTCCTATCAAATGCGCCCAAGTGGATCGCGCCATCGCCGCCCTCATAACCGACCTTAAGCAACGTGGCTTATTGGACGAGACCCTGATCGTATGGGGAGGAGAATTCGGCCGAACGCCGATGATGCAAAACAATGTGAACAAGGAATTGAAGAAAGGTTTCTACGGTAGAGATCATCATCCCCACGCCTTTACCATGTGGATGGCCGGAGGAGGCGTCAAACCAGGGGCGTACGGTCAAACGGATGACATCGGGTACTACATCGCGGAAAACCCGGTCGGCGTGCGGGACTTGCAAGCGACCATCCTGCATCAGATCGGCATCGATCCCCACCGTTTCAGCTTTCCGTATCAGGGACTCAACCAACGGTTGATTGGGCCGACCGACGAAGGCAAAGTAATCCGCGATCTATTGATATAGCCGTCAAACGCACGTTACCCGGAACTGGATAACGTTCTCGTTCTCGGAACTTCAACCGGCACCAAACCAGTTCACCCATTGCATCACGCATCCAAATCCGTTGGCCACAGAACCCGCCTCGCTTTCGCCAAGCGGAGCCGGATCGATTTCAAGATTTTTCACTTTCGGCCATTCAGCTGACGATGCAGCCGCCTTCGCTTGTTGATGATCTGCGGATCACCGCTCTGGCTGCGTTGCTCATCACGCAGCTGCTGGTCCGTCATGCGAAGCCGCTGATGAAATGAGAAGTACTCAATCACAAAATCGAGCAATGACATCCCCAGCAACACCACGGCGACCACCAAGCACGACCCGAAAACAAACCGTGACAGCGCATCGACCATCGGTGACAACGACAACATCGTGGATTCAAGCAACTCATCGCAACGGTACCACAGGATCAGCGAGGTCGTCACAAAAACGACCGTTAACTTGGGAACCCCCAATACGCTTCGAGACAATCCCCGCAGGGAAAACAACTGTTTCCACCAGTGCATCGGCGATAATCGACTGGGATCTGGAACGGCAGACTTTGCGACCCACATGGGGCCCGTTTGCAGGTAATGCGACAAAATCCCGACGACCAGGATCATACCCAACAGTGGCAGGATGCCGGAGCCAGCCGCGATGATCCCCTGTCGAACATCCTCATTAAACACCGTCGAATTATACTCACTGCCCAGTCGCTGGCTGCTCCAGGTTTCGCTGGCAAAATCCTGCAGTCGCTGTCCCATCATCGAGAACAGGAACCAACATGCGGCAATACTAAACACCAGTTGCAGGGATGCCGACAACTCCTGGCTCTTGGCAACCTGTCCGCTCTGCCTGGCCTGCTGCAGGTGAATGACCGAGGCAGGGTGAACAGCATCATCATGATGGCTCATAGCAATTTCCTTACGCCGAGTTTTGAAGAGCGTTTTTCAGCAATTGGATTGATGACTGAATATCATCAACAAACAGCCAAATACACCCTCCCAAAGTCAGAAAAATGGCCAGCAGCATGACGATCAAGTTGGAGGACAGTCCCACCTGTAAAATGTTGACTTGGGGTAGCGAACGTGACACCATGCCAATCACGACGGTCGCAATCAGAATGGCACCCATCGCCGGGGCGACTGCCCGCAGGGAGAGAACAAAACTCTGGTGCAATAGAGTTACGCAAAGTTCCAGCAGGTTTTGCGTATCGATCGGAGCCCCCAATGGTAACGCCTGGAAAGACCCCAGCACCGATGCGATCAGCATTTCGGGTCCGCCAATCAAAACAAAAATGGCAGCGGAAAGAATCGCAAACATTCTCCCCATCGTGGATTGGCCACTTGTCTGAGCTCCAGAAAACGTATCGACCTGAAGTCCGGCCATCTGGCCAATCAGTGTACCCGCCGATTCGGCAGCCGAGTAAATAATCAAAACACCAAGCCCCATCATCGTCCCAATAACCACTTCGGACAGCATGGCCGAAAGCAGGCCTCCCCAGTGATCCGGCGCATCGCTCGGCATTTTAGTCAAGGGAAGTGCTACCAGTGAAATCATGAGACTGCCCACGACACGGATCATCAGCGGGATCTGGCGACTCCCCAACACGGGTGCTGACAATACCATCGACAGAACTCGAACCGTAATCAACAAGTAGGTCGTTGTTAAAACGATCAAGGCTTGCCATCCATCCCGATTAAGAACGGGGATTCCATCATTGATGCGCTGTACTCAACCATGTAATCGGTCAACCATGGCAGGCTGATGGCGAGCACAATCGTAATCAAGATGATCTTGGGAACAAACGAAACCGTTTGGTCCTGGATATGCGTCATCGATTGCAGGACACCAACCAGGATGGCAATCAGCAAACCAATTACCAGAACGGGGCCTCCCACCATTAAACAGACCAAGATGGCATTTTGACCCGTTTCGACAGCGTCTTGAGGTTCCATATTGGCTCCTGCCTTACTTAAAAACCATGAACAAACAACCGCGCTAGCTTAGCTAAGTAAACGGTGCAAAACTCTGCAACAACATTCCGACAACCAGATTCCACCCGTCGACCATGACAAACAAGATGAGTTTCAAAGGAAAACTAACCATGGTCGGTGGGAGCATTAACATGCCCATCGAAACGGTAACCGTTGACACAACGAGATCCAGGACAAGAAAAGGCAAATAGATCTGGAATCCCAGCAAAAAAGCCACTTTTAGTTCACTCACGAGAAATGCGGGCAACAGAACGTTGACCGGTACTTGTTCCAAGCTCGTGGGTCGAGTCATTTCTTCATTGCGGGGAAGATATTTATAAAACAGGGCGATCGATTCTTTGTTGTCTGCAATTTCGATCTGCTTTGCCATGAATTTCTTGACCGGAACCAATCCTCGAGCCCACGCCTCGTCCCAGCTGATGGTTTCCGAATTGGAGTAAGGGTCAATCGCTTGCTGCTTGACTTCATTCCAGACAGGCATCATGACCAACAAGGTAATGAACAACGACAATGCAGTTAAAACCTGGGTGGGTGGCAATTGTTGACCACCAAACGCCTGACGCAACAAGCTCAATACAACGATGACACGAACATAACAGGTTGTCATCAATACCAGCGCGGGTGCCAGGCTGAGTGCCCCGAGAAGTATCAGTGCTTTGATCGATGAGCCAGAATTTTCTCGCGAAACGAGGTTTTTTGCTTCGGAAGCGATTAGATCGGTCAACGAGGAACCCGTCTGCGGTTGCTCGACGGCTGGTTCGTCCCGATCATCGGGCAGCTCGATCGACATCGGGCTGTTGGCAATCCTGGGACTTTCATCGAGAGATTGTGCCCATACCAAGTCGCATCCTGCACCCCATGCCAACGGGACGATAAGAACCAGACATCGCCGCAATAACACGGCCAATCGTCGAATGGCCCATGGAGCTAGGGAAGTATTTGAGTGCATGAATAGTGTCCTGATCACGCCTCGAAGACCGAACCGTTGGGTTGCGAGCGAACGACATTTTGTAGCTGCTGCAGAACGTCTCTTAAGTTATCCGCGGCTGGCGGTGCGGGCTGTTGGTCCGCCATGGTGGAACGATTTGGTTGGTTGGCCGGAACACTTACAGGACGGGCAACAGGATGGCTGACCGTTTGTTTCCGTCGTTTGACGGTGCATAACGAAGCGAGATACTCCACCTCTTGCGGGTCGGACACTTCGCCAATCAACTGCGAACCCTCGGCACTGTTAATCAACAGCAGCAGTTTGCTGCCCAGGCGAATGACCTGCAGGTGTTTCTTGGGTCCAAACGGTGTTGCACCCAGAACTTCGACAACTTCAACCGGCAATCCTCGTGACGAGGTAGGATTGATTTTGCGTAACAGCCAAACAATTCCAAAATAGCCTCCCAACACGATTGCCAACGATCCCAGCATCTTGGCCAAATCCAGGTCGGCAAATTGTCCACTGACGCCAGCGAGGAAACTGCTATCCGAGTTTTCTGCTTCCACAAGCTCAGCAAAAATCTCATCCGAAACGGTGAAATCTTCAACCGCTGGAATGTCGCTTGCAAGCGATTCCGCGCCAGCCTGGTCGACGGACCCATCCTGCGGGATTTCCATTGGCTGGAAATCGGCCGGTGCAACATGAGTATCTTCGTGAACCGACGATGTATCTTGTGCGTCGAAAGAAGGTTCGAATTCTTGCTGAGCGGACAGCATGCTGTCGCAGGACAGGAATACCAATGCCGCTACGATGGCGAGCCATGGCCGTATTCTAACGGATGCAATATTTTTAAAAATCGACTTCATCTTTGGTATCTTCCATGACGATAGTGATGAAGTAAAAATAGACTTGAATTCAAATCCTTGAATTCACAAATTCAAATTTTGGGCCGTTCTTTTCGCGGAAATCGCTGGATATCGCAAGTGCAATTCTTTGGCTGCCAGCAGCGGGTCAAGCAAAGTCGCGCAGCCAGCTTTTAATCACCTTGGCAGCCGTCTCCGGGTCCCGGTCGATTAGATTTGCCAACTTTGATTTTAGTTCTTCGCTGTCAGTTGGATCATAATCCGATGCATTGGACGTCGATTCCGCAGACGGATGCAAGTCGGGAACTCGCATGATATTGAACAGCACACTGATGAACCCAAGCAATCCAACTGCCAACAGTGGCCAATGACGTTTTGCACTGTTTCTTAACCAATTCCATGTCTCGGCGCTGGCCTGGTCACCCGAGGGCTCACCCTCCAAAACCACCGCAACGGGTAACTCATTCTGAGCAACCGCATTTGGCAGAATGGGATTCACACGTTTAATAATATCGTCCTTGATCAGTTTAAATTTACTGTCCGCAGATTTGACAGTCACATTGGCCGAGTCCGTTGGACATCGCATGGTTCCCAATAATCTAGCGGGAATCCGAATGATGACATGGACGCTTTCCGTAGCGGAACCCTTTGGTTCGGCGTGCCGTTCATTGGACTCGTTCAGTCGATCGACTGAATCTGCGGTTTCCAGATGGCCAACCAACTTGGTAACCACTGGAAAGACGTTAATAGCAGCCGTTCCGTTGGCTCCAGGAACAGCAGTTTTCAAAGCCCTGGGCAGCGCCGCATTGACGTCTTTGGTTGGAATGCGACTTGCGATGCCAATCGGTTCTGCCGGCTTCAGTCCGCGCGGTTGAACCTGGTTGTGCAAAGTCAGCTTGTCAGATCCCGGGTGATCACCGTTCTGCTCGACATGAACATCGATTTCAATACCGGGATATTCAACGAGGATGCGTTCAATTTTCTTCATGTAATACCGCTGTCGATCGATGCGCCAACGCGCCGACTGGGCATGTACATTCCCATTAACGGAATCTTCTGGATGAGCCCGACCCTCGTTTAAATCGGTCAACACAATATCTTCGGGTGAAAGCCCGGAAAAAGCACCGGCGATCGTTTCTCGTATCGTGGAAATATTGTCCCACGAGAGAATTTGTTCCGACTTTGGCTGGACAACCACCACGGCTGACATTTTCACAGGCTCAAAGATACCGTTGCAACCAGAATCACACTCCAACCATGCCTCATCGACGTAAGGCAGCCTGACAATCATATCCATCACTTCACGACGTTTCCTCAGCTTCGCAATCCGTTCACGCTCGCTGGGGGCCAGAAGAAAATTCGATTTCAGGGAGTCATCCTGCCGGGTACCAAACCCCGGTATTCCGTGTTTTTCAAGTGCCGAATAGTATTTTTGTTTGAGCATATTGGGAACCATGATACTGCCATTTACCAACTCATAGTCCCGCAGTCCTTCAATATTCAGTGCCCTGACAATCTCCTGTGTTTGGCTCGGTCGACAAGGTTCCCCGTCTAGCAAATCAGAGCGCATGATTTCTTTTTGGAAATTCGAAAAGTGCAGCGCCGTCAGCAGGCCCATCAGCAAGAGGATTCCAAAGGTCGCCCGGCGGTGGCGAGGGCGTAGCCATTGAGCCAGCTTGTCGGTGATTTGTTGTGATGAATCCAAGTGGGCCGCTCCCATTGCCTAGCCTGCTTTTCGTACCGCAAAGCGAGGAATCACCAATACATTGGCGGTACCTCCCTGTGGACATTCCCAAGTTTGCACCTGCCCACCATGGATCATCGCCGCCGAGTTTGCGATCTCCAGATGCTCTTGAACGCACATTCCCTGCAAACGAATTGGCTCGTTTTCCGGATTAAAGTCCGGTTCGGTGGGAGGTAATACATCTGCCGAACGTGTATCCGCAATTTCCAGCTCCCACTGGTGTCGGCAATCTACCAGGGTGACCAGCAATTCACCGCCGGACGGCATCGAGTCAATCGCGTTCTCAATCAGATTCGCAACGGCTCGATGAATCGCCTCCGGAAAAACGTCGGCTGTGACATTCGGCAAATCCGTTTCTACACGAATATTGTGTTGCTCAAACCTGCTCGTAAAAGAAGCAACCAAGTCTTTCGTCAAACTGTTTATTTCGATCGAAGTCTTAGTCGACTTTTTTCCCATTCCGGAACCTGACGACTCATTTTTCAGATGCATCTTAAAACCCTCGCTACGAATTTATTTTTGAGGAGATGCTTGTAGCGAAAGATCAAAGTTCTTGTCAATGCAGGCCGATGAGCGTTTTTCCGAAAAAACCTTTAGATTCCCCAACCCATCAAAAAAATGACCGTTTCCTGCGCAAGAAAATGCCTGCCTAGGCGGGGAAACGAACAGATGGTTCGGGAAAAAACCGACAAATAAAATGAAGATAAACTAGTCGGTGACTGCAGTCTGGATCATATCCATGATCCAGCAATTGACATCTGATAGCATGGAATCCACCAGTTGGTCATCCCCGGGATATTGCCGCAAGGTGACTGAAAAACCGGCGATGTGCAGCAGACGGAGCTGTTGGCATAGCTTGGATTGATCAAAGGTAATCGAATTTCGGCAATGGGCCCAAAACAACTCCAGACGACGGCATTTTTTCCAGTCGCTCAACGGAGTATGGGTTTCAGGTATTGGTCCGTTGATCGAAATCAAACCCGCAAATAAATCAGGTTTTTCAAAGGCAATTCGGTAGGCCATTGTCCCGGCAGCACCAAAACCACCAATAAAAATCTTGTCCGGCGCAATATTGAACCGCATCATGGCTCGATCGATAGCACTCGTCACCGACGCATGAGCGGCTTCGATGCACGATCTTGTTTGTTCCCAATAAAAACCTCGTACTGAGTCACCGACGACCGACTGCGGCGCCACAGCAGCGTAGTTCCTCAGGCTGAGGCCAGGCATGACATTCTGAATCTGCTCGGAAGTACTGCCATCGCTGTGCAACCAGACCACCAAGGGGTATTGATAGGTCTTCGCGTAGTGCAGTGGCACAAACAACGAACAATCTGCGGCGGCGTCAGGGAGTCCGGCAAGGTTTTCAGAAGCCAAACTTGCCAGCTTCTCTCCAACCTGAGAGGTCGCCTTGTTTAAAGAAGCACTAGCCAGCGGGCTGATCTTGATTCTATTCATTCGCCTGTCGCGTTAAAGACTGACGGTTTGTTGATAATTAAGTCTCACGTTGTAAGACACGCGCGTTTGAAAGTCAACCGCATTCGCCACCCGATTGGTTGCAATAATACCAAGCTGGCAGCCAAAAAAAAACAGACCCAAATTAACGGGATGCTAGCGATGATTGTTGTTCAACAAACGCCCGGTCCAACAACAAGTCCAACAACAAGTCCAACAACAAATTCAGGTTACATCAAAAACGGCCTGCTTGATGTTTCGAAAAAACAACACCAACCTAAAGCAGGTCTTTGACGGCCTCTCGTTCCTCATTGAGTTCGTTCATAGTGGCCTGCATCCGCTGTTGGCTAAAATCATCGATCTCCAAACCTTGCACTATGGCATACTCTCCATCCTGGCAGGTCACCGGGAAGGAATAGATCAGGCCCTCGGAAATCCCATAACTACCGTCACTCGACACGGCCATACTGACCCAGTCGCCATGACGAGAGCCAAGCATCCAATCATGGATATGATCAATGGCAGCATTGGCAGCCGACGCAGCGCTGGAGGCGCCACGAGCCTTGATAATCTCTGCGCCTCGTTGTTGCACGGTCGGTATAAACGTCTCCTGATACCAAGCTTCCTCTACCAGATCCGCGGCGGCATTCCCGTTAATAATCGTTTTTGAAATATCCGGGTACTGTGTCGCAGAGTGATTACCCCAGATCGTCATATGGTAAACGTCTAGCGATGCGGCATCTGTCTTCAAGGCCAGTTGGCTGATCGCCCGATTATGATCCAAGCGGGTCATCGCTGTGATTTGCCGTGGATTGATATCGGGAGCGTTGGCCATCGTGATCAGTGCATTGGTATTGGCTGGGTTGCCAACAACCAGAACCCTGATATTCCGGTTTGCGTTTTCGTTGATCGCTTTGCCCTGCACCGAGAAGATCTTGGAGTTGGCTTCCAATAGATCCTTGCGCAACATTCCCTGTTTGCGCGGCATGGCGCCGACCAACAGTCCGAATTCAGCGTCGGCAAAAGCTGTATTCGGATCGTCGGTGGCCACAATATCCTGCAACAACGGAAAAGCGCAATCATGCAATTCCATTACAACGCCCCTCAATGCATCCATCGCCGGTGGAATCTCCAGCAATTGGAGAATCACTGGTTGGTCTGGTCCAAGCATATCGCCTGCGGCAATCCGAAATAGTAATCCGTAACTGATTTGACCGGCTGCCCCGGTAACGGTTACGCGTACAGGATCTTTCATATCTTCCCTTATCAAAAGATGGAGATTGTCGGCATCGACTTTCAATCTTCCCAAGCACAATTCAAACAAATCCTCACGGTCCGATTTCCCGACAACCGTTTGGAAGAACCAAATGCCGAACCCGCGAATATCGCCAAGCCGCTGTCCGATTTCAAGTGGGGACGCTTGTTCTCGACCGTTTATCCCCTGCTAGAATCTCAAACTTGCCAATCCTGGCTAACTTTCAGGCGGGACGCCGATCCCACCCGAGCCTTTCCCCTCATCGGCTGCTTTCTCGTTCGTCTCCAAGGGGGTCGGTTTCAGATCGTCCTGGAATTCGTGAAACCGACCATGCATAGGATTTTTCTGCCGCTGGTCGGACCGGTGGAAATACCAGATCAACCCGGCAATGCCGAGCCCGACAACACCTAACACCGTCAACAAAAAGTTATCAATCGAATGTTTGGAGCTGTTACTGATTCTGGGTTCAATCCCTATAACGAGTGGGCTGACCTGCCCCAAGGAAGGGTGTAATCGCGAGGTAAACTCGGAGTCGTAGTTCCAGAATTTCATGAAAAATCCATCGATCGTCACTCGCTTACCCCGGATTTCCTCGATCGTTCCCGGCAATCGTGGTACGCATACGGTTGCTGGAAAACGGTTTTTGTAAACCACGTCTTCCGTCTCAGCCGACGCATCATCTGGCGTTTGGCTTTTGATCACGATCCGGCTATCGCCCAAGGGGATAAACATGTCCAGTTCGTAATAGTAATCCAGGCCCAATCGTTCACGAACCGCTTTGCGATCGATATAGATTCTTACCGCGCGTTTGACATGGCCTGTAAACTGAACGGCCCCACCAAAATGGTCCTTGGGGTTTTCCAGCAATTCCACGAATCCTATCTGGTTTCCCTTAAAATCATTCGGCGTCAAACGTTCCACTGCGTCCAATAGCTGAAAAAAACAACTCGAGTCACTTTCCGTAATCGCCCGATTATTATTTTGCTTTACGAATTCAAATTGCCCAATATCGACGCCATTGCGGGCCAACAGGAGATGACTTTCGTTGACGCCAGCAACCGCACCAACCCGATCCGGAAACCAGCCCATTCGATCCGTTACAAACAACGGAGCCAGGGAAACGCCTGCTGTCAGTTCACCGGTCGGCGCTGTTTCGGCAGGATCAGAAAAATCAACGACTGCCTGGAAAAATCCTCGACATCGAAATGGCTCATCCATGGAGGTACGGACGGGCCACACCCGGGGCACAGAGCAAGCGGCAACCATAAATGACTTACCCGTATCTGATTCAACACGGGCTAAATAAAACCCTTTGATTTTTGAATTTTCGTACTTCTCCGGCAAACGAATCGGATAGACCATTTTTACCCTGCCCGTTAATTCAAAAACCTGAAACCGATATTTTTGAGGATTGTCCTCGATCGCCTGCAGGCCAATACCGCGCGTGTACTCGGCATAACGTTGCCAACTTTCCGGGGAAGCATTGGCAGCCCGCAACAGCAACCGGATCATGAATTCATCGGAGGCCGAAAACTGCGACTCATCAATAACATCGTATAACTCACTCGGCTCAAATCCGGAAAGGGCCGAGGGTAGTTCCTGCTGGGCGGCGGATGAGCCGGAAATGAGCAGCGCCAGGCTAAAACCGGCAAGCCAAGCTGAGACAACCCGTTTCCCGCTATTCATGGCGCTCTCGTCGATTGCTGCTATGGGGGTCGACATCGGCGTGAGGGTCTTCATGCAACCGATGGTTCTCGTGTAACTCCTCCACCCGCTGAACATCCGATTTGATCGATTGATTCTGCGTCAGGTCTCCCAGGTCTTCTACCAACTGCTTCTCGGATTTGGCCGAGATCGTGTGGGGTGAAGTCTTGGTCATTTGGTAGACCCCAATGGCAATGCACACGGCAACCAGTGGCATCACTACGAGAAATGCAACTAACATCCAAACCGGAGGCTGCCAGATTGACGGTGCAACTATTGTTTTGAGCGGAATAAGTTCACAGGTTTTGGCCAGAATCAGCGGACAGATTGCCATTTCCCGTTCTGTCGTTTCGTAGCTGCGGAGCTTAAAAAAAATACCCTTAACCCGGACCGTTTCCGACAAGGCAGTAAATTGGTTGTCCACCTGAGACAACGCGGTTGGCAAATCAAGGCAATAGACGCAGTACGGTGACACATTGGAATCAGCCGGCTGAATCCACAAGACGTAATAGTGATCAAAACCTAACTCATTCTTGCGAACTTCAATTTTATTTGCCCCGCGGATCGTACCGCTGATTTCGACCCATCGCCCCCGATAACTCTCCGGTTGGCTCAGTAATTGAATATGGGAAATCAATGAATCCGGATCTTCCAATTCGGTATCCGGTTTGCCAACCTGAATACGCTCCCAGGTTCTCAACCACGCCGGACCATCGGCCGACCGGACTACGGGTGTGCGATCGCGAATCATTTCATAAGTTGTTTGGTCAATGATGGCTTGCACGTCACCAAGTATCTCAAGCTGCTCTGCATCGAGTGGCTTGCCTTGGATACCGTCCATTGCGGCCGTCTTGAATTTTCTCCAATGATCCTGAAAGTCCACCAATTGCTGGCTAAGGATCATTTTATGTTTTGACGCCGGACCGAGCAGTGAAATTTCGCCAAGGAGGTCCGCTTGAGAATCGTTACCGAACCCTTCAATTTTATCGATCAGCTGCTTAAATGCCGGGTCCATTTCTTGACCGGCAGAACCCTGTTTCAACCCTTGTCGCAAGACCTGGTTAAGTTTTTTTTTCTGCTTCAGTGACAAGTTTCGGTAGGAACTTTTCCAGAATCGATCAGTAAATGAAACGTCGTTCTTTGGTCGAGCCCGGTCTGATTCAGAATCAATGACATCGGCTGGATCCCGGGAATCCTCCGTCGGGATCGTCTGTTGGGCTGTGGGTGCAATCTCAACAGGCCCGTTCCCAGCAGGTGTCTCTCCGAGCCCCAACCAGGCCCATCGCTCCGGTTTTTGCGCCTCTTTCATGGCAATTAACACCAGCACAAGCGCGGCAAACAAACTCATTAAACGCAATTTGGTGGGGCGAGTGGTAAAAACGGCTTTGGGTCTACTGGGCTCCCGTTGAGGGTCTGCTTCCGGCTGGATGTCGATTCTCATACACTCATCTTAACGCTTGATTCTATTTCGGGGACCTGAATTATTGCCGGAACGACCGTTTGCCAATTGAAAACCGCCAATTAATTTTGATAATTAGATGGTTGAACATTTCTATTTAACGGCGATCGGGTTGAGCCAACGCCCAGGCAAGGAGTGGATAGTGAAGAGAAGTCGCATTGCCACCTGTTTCATGACATTTCCAGTCTGTCTTATTGTCGCAGCCACTGTGCCGGCGGATGAGCCCGCCGAACGCTTCCTCGAGGCGCTTCGTGAGAACGGCTATTACGACATTGCACTCGTCTACCTTGATTCGATTAGCAACAGTCCGGCCGTCTCGGATGATTTTAGAAAAATCCTGCCATTCGAGAAGGCAGAAACGTTGATCAAGAGTACGGCGAATATTCGCAATGTCGATGAATGGGAATCGGTTCTGGACGAAGCACAAAAGCTGCTTAGTCAGTCAGCCCAATTGGCCGATACGCCCGAGCTACAAGCGCGGTCCCAGCGTTACGAAGGCAACCTGCTCTACCGTCGCGCTCGGGTCTACATGAGACGATCGGAGGATGACCGACTGACGGTTAGCGAACAACAGGAGTTAATGAAAAAAGCTCAAGAACAATTGCAGCAATCGATGACCGTTTACAACAAGGCCCGTACTTCACTTAAGGATCTCATTGCAAATTTCCAGATTGATCCGGATGACCCGAATTCGGCAGCCAAAAAGAAAACACTGGAGAGCACCTACACAAAAGTTCGAATCCGCTCTCCCTTGATCATGGAGCAATTGGCAGACACCTATCCGCCAGGATCTGAAAACCAGAAGAAATATCTAACAGACGCAGCCAGCGAATATGGCAAATTATGGGAAAGTTACTTTCGCTACGCAGCCGGTTTGGATTCCTGCCTGTTTGCTGCCCGCTGCTATTACAAACTGGGCGATTACGATCGTTCGATCAGTTATCTGCAAGAGATTTTTTCTTTGAACGACTCCACGGCGCTGCGCGGCCTAAAACGGAAAGCGATGGTGCTGGCCACGGACGCCTGGATGAAGAAGGAACCGTATCCGTATGACGATGTGATCGCCAACTTTCAGCCGACCGTCGAACGGCTCACGCGAGCTGAGTTACGAATACCGGATTGGCAACGGATCCAGGTTGAATTAGCCCGCGCCTATCGAAAAAAGGCCGAGGGCTTGGAGGCTGAAAAAAGCGGTCAAAACACGGGACGAATCAACAATTTCAATCGCGACGCGGTCAAGCTGGCCAAATCCATTTCCCGGATTCCAGGACCGCACCGCGATATGGCGAACACACTGCTGGAGCAGTGGAATTTATCGGTAAATATCGAGGAGGAGGAAGCCAAGCCGGTGGAGTCGTTTGTCGACGCAAAACAGAAAGGGACGGATCATGTTGCCGAAGTCGAGATTATCCTGGGAGAAATCGCAGCTGCCAAGGCAGCACTTTCGGCGGCGCAAACCGATGCCGAAAAGTCAATAGCTCAAGCCGAACTGGACGAGGTAAAGGACCGTTTGAATACCGAGGCAAACCGGGCACTTGCCATGTTCGAGATGGCACTAACGCTTAAGGACGACGAAACGACCAGAGCAGATGTCAACAGCCTGCGTTATTTACAGAGTGTCTGCCATTTCGCAATGACCAATTACTTTGAGTCGGCCTTGATTGGTGAATTCCTGCTGGACCGATACCCTAATGTGAACGGTAGCCGTCAAGCCTCCGGCCTAGTCGTGAAAAGCTATTCCATCCTGCACGATGCGGCACCCGATGAAAACAAGGAGTTCGAGAAAAACCGTTTGATGAAAACATGCAATGTGATTGTTGAACGTTGGCCCGGTTCAAACGAAGCTGGCGATGCAGCCAGCACCCTGACACAGATGGCGCTGCTTAACAAGAACTTTGAAAACGCCGAAAAGTACTATGCGATGATCCCCGACGGCCACTCGCGGCAGATGATGCTGGGTATTCGTATCGGGCAAAAACGCTGGTTTGATTACAAGGACAAGTTAAAACAGCATGAATCAGATCCGAACTCCATGCCCAAGGCGGAACTTGACGCTTCACTGGTTTCTGCCAAAACGTACCTGAAGGACGGGCTCAAGGCGGCTGATCCCGGCAAATTAACTTACGACCTGGCGCTGGGATCCCTGTTACTGGTCGACGCCCACCTGGAAACAAATGATGTGGATATGGCAATCAACCAACTGGAATCGGCCGGCATCGCCCCCTTGGATCTGATCAAGGAAAAACACCCTGCCATCATGGAGTCGTCCGCCAGTGATTTATTTGTTCG
>JABACA010000090.1 GCA_014237975.1 Mariniblastus sp.
ACCCGTTGGTCCTTTTTTGTGCGTTCAATCCGATCCGTACCTGACTGAGAAACAACCAACGTGTGCGGCATAGTACGGAAACGTTTAGTTCGCCCCGGTTAACAATTTCTGCCTGCCGAAGCAGAAACCTTTTAAGGAGATGTCACTCATAATGCGAAACACGGACATCGACAATCTAACAGAAATTAGAACGTATGTTTCTCGCACCCTATGTCAAAGGAATGATTTTGAAGAAGGCGTTTTCCAAGTCACTGAAAAGATACTCACAAAATGTGGAAAGCTGTGCGGCATGTTCTTTTGTTTGCACGGTCCCCGGAGTGTCAAGTTAACGGCTGTATGGGAAACCGAAAATAACTCAATCATCTTCTATGGCTCAACCGGCGAGAAATTCCAGAAAACCATGCTTGCCAAAGAACCCTTAATGGCCAGCTACTAGTCATCATTCATAACATTATTCCATTGAAAATTGAAACCAGGAGGATCAAGGATATGCTCGTTCTTTCCAGGAAGGAAAGTGAAAAAATACGACTGGGCGAGGATGTAATTCTCACCATCGTTCGCGTTTCGGGAGACCGCGTTCGACTTGGGATACAAGCACCCTCGAACATGTTGATATTGAGAGAGGAACTCAACCCCGAAGCCGTCAAGGAAACAAGCGAAACATCCGCCGTGGCATAAAAGTAACCGATTGGATTGCCAGTCACTTAACGATCCCCCTCATCCGGGAACCATCGCCTGGCGTCTGATAACCAACATTTTGTGTCACTGCAACAACTTACTTTTGCTGAACCTAGCTTCACTTTTTTGCAATCCGACAAATATCGATTAAAGCAGCTGGAAAATATTTCAGCTGCTTTTTTTTACGGCGCGACCCTTCTTCAAAACAGGAGAACCGACAGTCGGCTGGCGTCGGCGGCTCTATTCAAACAAAAGGCCCGCATTTCGCTGTAAGCCGGAGGTCATCCCGTCAATTGCAACGACCTCTGATACAACGGGGCCGCTTATGAGCTGTGGAATATTACCGATATTTTGATGCGGCCTGCCCGTACAAGCCCGGCTGGTCGTTTGACATTCCGTCCATGACGGCCCCGATGATTTAATCGTCTTCCCTGTCAATCGAACCTTTTCCCATGAAAATGGGCATCGTCTTCTGTTTCCAAAAACCTGATTTGACCGCAGGGATTTCATTGACAATCTTCAGAATGTCATCATCCGAATCCTGTTTTGGAAAAACCAAAATCTGACGGCAGTTGTGCTTGACGTCAAATAGCCGAATCGACAAATCCAGCTTCTTCAAATCGTATTGGACTTTCAAGAAGTCCGTGGTTTGCTTTTTCGTCTCGGCATCCAAGCCGGTTTCCGATTCAGGATTTTTTTCCAGCACAACGATTCTCAACTCTTCCATCCCCTTGGGAGCAACCCGCGTGTGAATCTTTCCTAATTCAAATTGCATTTTGCAGGAATCGACTTTCATGTAACCCTGCTTTACGTAAGGATCCTCCCGGAACATCTCTGCCAACTCCTCCAGACGGCCTGCTTTTAACACCACGATGCTTTGGCGAACATTCTCAGGATCCGACATGGGGCCTGCGGTCAGCAACTTCCCTTCCTCGGCCAGCCGTCGAAAATTGCTGAGGTGCTCTGCCTGCATCGCCTCGATCTCGGTGCGTTCAATCCCCTCCAGCGATTTGCCAGTCGTCAGGAAAACCCAGTAGAGATTTTCGGGTGCCTTGGCTTCCGGTTCCTGCGTGGGGGGTTCTTTTTCCTGGGCCAAGCAGGAAAATGAAAAAGCAGAGGTCAAAAGCAATAGAATGCCTACCAGATCAAAAACGACACGTCGCTTCATGTTTAACTTAACTGACCCATTAAAAAGATAATAAAGAGGGAGATTTACCGCATCGATTAATGAAAATAAAATGTCAAAAGGCCAACTTCGAGCGTTAATGGTAATGGACTCGCAAACGCTAAATTTTACAATGGACTTACCGGTAAATCACGTAGTCTAAAGTTGTGATTCAATCACGAGGTAGATTCGTAGTCATGATGTTTATCATACAACGTAAGTGTTTGAGTGTCCCCTGGCCAAACGTGCTGCTGCAAAATATTTTGGTTTTGGTATTGGTTCTTGTAAGCAGCTCTGTTTTTGCTGGTTTCCCCCAGGATTTCGATGCCTCCCAGCTAGAGTTCTTTGAAAACAAGGTTCGACCATTACTGGTTGAGCACTGCCATGCCTGTCACGGCTCGGAGGAACAGCCGGTCAAGGGCGGGTTGAGCGTCCTTTCCCGCCAGGCATTGCTTGAAGGAGGTGAGACAGGTCCGGCCATCATCCCGGAGCATCCCGATCAGAGCCTGTTGATCGATGCAATCAATTACGGCGATGTTTACGAAATGCCGCCCGATACCAAAATGTCAGACCAAGAAATTGCAACGTTTGAAAAATGGGTAGCGATGGGCGCTCCCTGGCCCAACGAGCCTAGTGTGTCGGTCGAACCAGACAGTTCGTTCGACATCGAATCACGCAGGGAGGCCCATTGGTGCTGGCAACCGATCAGGGCAAATCAAACTCCCCCGGTTAGAAATATGAACTGGGCCAAGGACCCGATTGATCATTTCATTTTGGCCAAGTTGGAAGACGCGCAGCTGGAACCTGCTCAACCTGCCGACCGGCGGTCATTGATTCGCCGCCTTTATTTTGACATTACCGGATTACCGCCCAGCCCCCAACAAGTCGAAGCATACCTTGCGGATCAATCTCCAGACGCAACAGCCAAAGTCGTGGATCAATTGCTTGCATCTTCCAGCTTTGGTGAACGCTGGGCGCGTCACTGGATGGATCTGACACGGTATGCAGAAACATGTGGCCACGAATTTGATTATCCACTGCCACACGCATTTCAATACAGGGATTATTTGATTCGATCCTTCAATCAAGATGTCCCCTACGACCAGTTCATCCGTGAACATATCGCGGGGGATCTGTTAACCAATCCCCGCGTCCATCCTTCCAAGAAATTTAACGAGTCCGTTTTGGGAACCGGCTTCTGGTTTTTGGGAGAAGCCACCCATGGCCCGGTCGATGTAAAAGGGGACGAAGCGGGTCGTGTCGACAACCAGATCGATGTAATGACCAAGTCTTTTTTGGGACTGACGGTGGCCTGTGCTCGCTGCCACGATCACAAGTTCGATGCGATTTCTACCGAGGACTATTACGCCATGTCGGGCTTTCTCCAGTCCTCCCGGCGGCAACTGGCCATGTTGGATCCCGATGAAAAAATCAAAAAGGCCAGGCAAGCCAGTAACGACTCAATGCAAAAAGCGGCACAGATATTCTCCCAGTTACAGTCGCAAATCCGCAACCTGCACCGGGAAACCATGGCCAAAACGATGGAGTCTGCCCTGCAGGTATTGCGAAACGATCCAGCCTGGAATCAGCCGGCCGAGTTCAAGCTGCAAGGAGAATCGCTCAAACCCACGAACAAGCCATCGGGCAAGACCCAAAATCAACACCTGGCACCTAGCGGGGACTTTCGGTGGGAAGGGGACAACCATTTCCTCTGGATCGATGGTAAACCGGGTGAACAGGTTGATTTCGATCTCTCGATTCCCGATGCGGGTATCGCCGAATTCGAAGCAAAACTGAAAATCCATTTCACTCGCGCCAGCGATTACGCCAATGTTCAGGTATTGCTGGATGATCAACCGGTGGGCAGTGAACAGGACCTGTACGACCAGCAAATCACCGTTCAACTTAGAGACTTGGGTCAAGTTCTGTTGAAACCGGGTAAACACAAATTGAGTTTCAAGATAACGGGCAAGAACGAGACTGCCGTACCGCGCCATGGCGTAGGGATCGACTATGTCGAGTTTTCACCCGTTATTGACGTCGACGAATCCGCTAAACAGATGTTACAGAATCTGGCTGTCCAAAACGGAATCGAAGCCAGCCAGATTGAACGCTGGGTGACGGCGATTAAATCGGACACACTCAAATCACCAACGCACCCTCTGCACGCTTTGCAACATGCTTCACGTGCGCGGCAGGTGATTGACGAAGGTTATGCCAAACAGTTGGAAAACCAACACAATCAGCAAGTCAAGAGATACCAGGACTACCTGGAACAATCTGAATTACATGAGTCGTTCGACCAAGGCATCCCCTCCCACTGGTTCCATGCAGGTGCCGCTTTTGACAGTGTCGACGAAAACAGTTCTGTTTCAGCCGCTGATTCCATGCTGGTTCCGCAAGGTGTTGCCAATGGAGGGAAGATAGGCCGCCCATTTTTTGGCGTTCTTTATTCACCCACATTTGAAATCGGCACGGACCAGATTCACATACGGGCGAGGGGTGACAATGTCACGATTCGATTGATTATCGATGGGTTCGTAATGGACGACTACAATGGATTGTTATTCTACGGTTGCCGTACCGCTTTGAACCATGCGGGAGAATTCCGCTGGTACACGCTGGCAGGAGACCTGAAAAATCATCGAGGACACCGGGCTCACCTGGAATTCATCGATCATGGAAATGGTTTTGCTGAAGTCGATGAAATTCGATTTTCCAATCGCGGTGCCGTCCCGCCTCCCAGCACGGCAAACGCCAAACTAACGGCTGATTCCCCGGCGAACCTGGCCAGCCTGGCTCGGTCACTTGCCGATTACATCATCCAGTCCGCCCCTGACTGCCGGAATGACGATGATAGTCGCTGCCTGAGTTTCGTGATGGAAAACGGGTTAATGGAAACACCTTCTCAAATTGCTACTGGAAAACAGACCGACGAACCGACCGAAAACCAATTGCTGGTCCGTTTCGACGAATTACGCAAACAAGCCAACGTGGCCGCCGCCGCGGCTCCATCCCCTCAACTGGCAGTCGCCATGATTGATGGTACACCGGAAAACGAGTTCATTTTTGTTCGCGGCAATCACAAAACGCCAGGGCCCGTTGCGGACCGCAGGTTTCTCGAAGCCCTGGATTCAGAAAAGCCAAGCGTTGACGACAATCAAGGGAGTGGACGGCTGCAACTTGCTGACAAGATCGCAAATCCGGCAAATCCGCTGACATCGCGGGTCGCGGTCAATCGCATTTGGCATCACATGTTGGGAAAAGGGATTGTCCCGTCGGTGGACAATTTCGGCGTGCTGGGGCAAACGCCTTCACACCCCGAGCTGCTTGATTACCTGGCCACCGAATTCGTGGCCGACGACTGGTCGATCAAACGGCTGATTCGACGCATTGCCCTGTCTCAAACGTACCAGATGTCGAGCACGTTAAATATTGATTCCAACCAAGTGGATCCATCCAACACGCTGTTACACCGTTCCCGGATCAAACGTTTACAGGGTGAATCGATCCGTGACACCATTCTGGCCTGCACCGGCGAGCTGGATTTGACGATGCACGGTCCGTCGGTACCAATTTACTTGACGTCGTTTATGACGGGCCGTGGTCGACCCGGCAAGAACGGCCCGCTGGATGGAGCCAAGCGCAGGAGCATTTATATCGAAGTACGGCGGAACTTCCTGTCGCCCATGATGCTCGCTTTTGATACGCCGATCCCTTTTAATTCGATCGGTCGGCGCAATCAATCGAATGTCCCCGCTCAAGCACTGATCCTGATGAACGACCCGTTTGTGATGGACCAAGCCCAAAAGTGGGGGCAGAAACTTGCGGCTAACCCAAACACGGCTGAAGAAAGAATTACATCGATCTATACCAAAACGCTGGGCCGCGAACCGACGCCAGAGGAAATGGAACAAAGCAAACAGTTCCTACAACAGCAAGCTGCGGAACTGGGTATTGATTCTGCCGAGGCAACGCTGACCAACGCCCAGGTCTGGGCTGATTTGTGTCACGTTATGTTCAATGTCAAAGAATTCATATACGTCTACTGAAGAATGGTTACGGAATGAAACAAACATCCCACTGCGGAAACTACCGAACAGCCGGACAAACACGTCGGGAAATCCTCCGCAACGCCGCTTGTGGATTTGGAGCGGTCGCCTTGTCGTCATTAATGGCTGACCCCAACTATGCCGGGCTGGCACCCAGCGATGATGAGCCGTCTCCCAACTCGCTTCAACCTCGCAAAAGCCATTTTGAAGGCAAAGTGAAAAGAGTCGTCTACCTTTATATGGACGGCGGCCCATCGCAGGTCGACACATTTGATCCCAAACCACAATTGGCAAAGGAAAACGGCAAACCGTTCAAGATGCAAATTGAACCGACCCAGTTCAATAACATTGGAAACACGTTGGCAAGCCCGTGGAAATTCAAACAGCATGGCGAGTGTGGTACGCCCGTCAGTGAACTTTTCCCCCATGTCGCAAAACATGTTGATGACATGGCGGTTATCCGTTCCATGGTCAGTAATTTTTCAGAACACACCAACGCCAATTATTTTCTGCATACGGGAAACGGATTCCAGGGACGCCCCAGCATGGGTGCCTGGATTGGATACGGACTCGGTTCGGAATGCCAGGACCTGCCCGGATTTGTCGTCCTCAATGGTGGCTTGATACCCCCGGGTGGTCTGGACTGCTTTAACAGCGGTTTCCTGCCGGCCACGTTCCAAGGATCGATCTTCAATGCGGGCGGCACTCCGATTGCCAACATCCGGCGACAGGAAAAAACTGAGGGATTGCAACGCAACAAATTGGACCTGCTGAAACAACTCGACATGGCCACCAGCAGCCAGCGAGGCGCCACGGACCAAATCGAGTCGGCAATTGCCAATTACGAATTGGCTTATCGAATGCAGGGATCGGTCCCGGATCTTGCCAGCCTGGATGGTGAAACGGAACAGACGCGGGAGATGTACGGCTTGAATGCAAAAACCAAGGGAACGGCTACGTTTGGTCGACAATGCCTGGTCGCCCGTCGATTGTTGGAACGGGGAGTCCGCTTTATTGAGTTGACGTGCCCCGGTGTGGGCCACGATCGATGGGACCAACACGGCAATCTCAAGAAGGGCCATACAGAAAATTCGCTGGCCGTCGATCAAGGAATTGGAGCGTTGTTAACCGATTTGAAACAGCGGGGAATGTTTGAAGACACACTGGTCGTCTGGTCAGGTGAATTTGGCCGAACGCCGTTTGCCCAGGGGTCCAACGGAAGGGATCATAACCCGTTTGGTTTTAGCCTGTGGCTGGCCGGAGGTGGCATCCAGGGTGGCACCGTCCTCGGCGCTACGGACGAGTATGGCTACAAAGCGGTCGAAAACAAAATCGAGATACACGACTTGCACGCCACCATGCTCCACCTACTGGGCATGGACCACAAGCGATTGACCTACCGGTGGTCGGGCCGAGACATGCGCCTGACGGATGTCCACGGTAAACTGATCCCGCAAATCCTGGCGTGATCCATGGTCGATCCGCACAAGTCATTCGAGACCATTGGGATCCTCGGAATTCCGTACGACGATGACTCATCGTTCCTGCTTGGATGCCGTAAGGGCCCGGATGCAATCCGGGATGCCGCTGCTTGCCATTCCGGTCATTGGGTCGCGGAGAACGGCGTCGACCTACAGGACCACCCTCGCATTCGCGACTTGGGCGACGTCGAATTTGGCGATTCGATCGATCCCAGAAACGCCATCGAAACTTCCGTCCACCACGCTTTGCAGAACCAGACAGCAACCCTTTCACTGGGAGGTGATCATTCGATCACCTATCCAATCTTGAAAGCTTACGCCGATCATTTCGGCCCGGTCAACGTGCTACAGCTCGATGCGCACCCGGACTTGTACGATGTTCTGGATGACAACCGTTTCTCACATGCTTGCCCGTTTGCCAGGTCCCATGAATCGGGGCTGATCCAACGGCACGTCCAAATCGGGATTCGGACGCTGACACCTCACCAGCAAATTCAGGCCGATCGATTCGGCGTCGAGGTTCATGCCATGACCGATTCCCCACAAGTGACACAACTTGAATTTGACGGACCCGTTTACTTGACGTTGGACCTGGATGTACTGGACCCCGCATTCGCTCCCGGCATCAACCATTACGAACCGGGCGGAATGTCCGTCCGTGATGTATTGGCGGTCATTCAAAACCTGCAGACGGGATTAATCGGGGCAGACATCGTGGAATTGAACCCGGATCGTGATTTCCAGGATATGACCGCCCACGTCGCGGCCAAGTTCATGAAAGAGATCTTGGCCAGCATGCTGACCAGCGACGGGTAACCGTATTCGAACAAACCAACCAGGCCGTTTCGAAATTAATGGCCAACGACGCTAGTCAATGTTTGGAAATAGTCGGGAAAGGTCTTGTCGACGCAACCTGGGTCAAGGAGCCGAATGCCCTGCTGCTTTAAACCCACCAGTGCAAAACTCATGGCCATCCGATGGTCGCGGTACGTCTCGATCGTTGCCGGTTCGATCCGGGTTGGCGGATGGATGATTAAGCCATCGTCTTGCTCATCGACCTCGGCACCCAGTTTTCTTAACTCGATAGCCAGGTTTCCAATTCGGTCGGTTTCCTTGACGCGATTATGCGCAACCCCCGTGATGTGGGTCGGTCCCTCTACAAATAATGCGACGATCGCCAACGTCTGTGCGGTATCACTGATATCAGCCATGTCAATCTTGACCCCCTGCCGGGCTGGGCCAGTCACCGAAATCCCGTTGGCATGGTCGTTGACCTGGCAACCCATTTCAGCCAGCGCTTCCACAAACCGGATATCACCCTGCAATGAATCCCGGTTCAAACCGTCAACCAGGATGGTGCCACCACAAATGGCCGCCACGGCCCAAAAATAACTCGCCGCCGATGCATCTGGCTCAATCGCGTAGTTACAGGGAGCATATTTTTGATCAACGGCAAGCTCTGCCTCCTCTTTACCGCGGAGATTGACACTGACACCAAATGATTCCATTACATGGCAGGTCATTTCCACGTACGGCCATGAGACGCATTGATTGGTAATTGTTATCTGCAATCCGCTCGATGCGAGAGGCGCGCCCAAAAGCAACCCACTCAAGTACTGGCTTGAAACATCGCCAGCGATTTCTGTTCGGCACTGAGTGACACGGGGTGAGTCGATCGAGACGGGCGGGCAACCACCAGGCGATTCGGTTGCGATTTTCACTCCCAGCTTCTTCAACGACTCAACCAGGGGACCGATCGGGCGCTCTCTCATCCGTGTAACGCCGTCCAGTCGGTAGCAGCCACCAGCCATTGCTAACGCTGCTGTGAGAAATCGGATCGTCGTTCCGCTGTTACCGACTGCCAACTGGGCAGACCGATTGGGAATGACGCCCCCACAGCCCTGCACTTTCAGAGTCACACCGCCATCCAGAACCTGAACCTCAATCCCCAATTCGCCCAGGGCTTCCACCATCACGCGGGTGTCGTCACTGACGAGCGCTCCACGCAGTTCTGATTCACCATTGGCCATCGCTGCACACAGCAGCGCGCGGTTGGTCAGGCTCTTGGACCCAGGGAGACAAACGGTCGCGTCGACCGGACCGGTAACAGGTTCAATTTCGATCGTCTGCCCCTCCAGTTAAATCCAGCGTCAGCCAACCCGACCTTCAACAGGATGCTGAAACGTTCATGTTACATTACTTGAGACAAACCCGAAAATGCCCTGCACCAATGTTTTTCCTGTTTGCACAGCAGACAATTGCGAACGCACCCGAACAAACCTATACTCGGTCTGTAAATCACAGTGTCTTGAGAGAATGGCCCGAGGGTTGTTCCCGGACGATCAACACGAACACGGAACCCTTGAACGGGTTGCCGGTACCCTACTCAGGAGTCATCAATGGACAATACAAATCAATCAGATCAACGGTTTGACCGTCGTGGATTTCTGGGCGCATCGGCGGCCGCCTTGGCGGGCTCCGCTTTTTTGCCCTGTTTAAGCAACCCGTTATTTGCAGCCGCTAGCCCCAAGAATCTCCCCTTTAAGATTTCTCTGGCGGAGTGGTCATTACACAAGTCGATCAATGGCAAGAAAATATCAAATCTGGATTTTCCAAGAGTCGCCAAGGAAGAATTTGGAATTAATGCCATCGAATATGTCAACCAGTTCTTTAAAACCGAAGTCGATGATCCTAAATACATGACCGAACTCAAACAGCGCTGTTCTGACCAGGGTGTTCAGTCCCTGCTGATCATGGTTGACGGGGAGGGAAGGCTGGGAGATCCCAACGAGAAAAAACGGATGAAGGCAGTCGAAAACCATCGTCGCTGGCTGCGGGCCGCGAAAGAACTGGGATGCCACTCGATCCGGGTCAACGCCGGGTCCCAGGGCAGTTATGAAGAACAGGTGAAACTGGCAGCCGACGGCCTTTCGCGACTCAGCGAAATGGCGACCGAGTTCTGCCAAAATGTCATCGTCGAGAACCATGGCGGGCTCTCATCCAACGGGGCCTGGCTGGCCGAGGTAATTCAAACCGTCAATATGAAGAATTGTGGGACGCTGCCCGATTTCGGCAACTTCAAGGTCTCCAAGGATGAGTGGTACGACCGATATAAGGGGGTCAAAGAGCTGATGCCCTATGCCAAAGCGGTAAGTGCCAAGAGTCATCATTTTGATGACGATGGAAATGAAGTCTCAACCGATTATTTCCAGATGATGAAAATCGTGCTCGATGCGGGCTACCGGGGGTATGTCGGCATTGAGTTCGAAGGTGGAGGCGACGAGTATGCCGGGGTTCATGCCACCAAGAAGCTGCTGGAGAGATGCCAGGATAAATTTGCCTGTATGGCCAGGTCGACATCGACGCGTCGACGACGCTGGCTGCCGAGGCTGAGAAATCACCTCAATCGGTAGGGGAACCCTGGCCAGCCCGACAGACAAGGCTCGGGCGGAGCAGGATTTCTACTGGGAAAATCAACAATCTTTTCCAACTGGCTAAATGAGGTTTACCCCATTTACCAAATCTGCAAAAACGGGGCTCGATCACACCAAGGTCGAGCCTTTTTTCACGAATTGTCATCGTTATCACCAATACGGCTAAAGAAAGACACTTGGGTTTTGCAACTGACCTCGCTGCACAAATGTTGTGCATAAAATTCATGCACAAGAAACGAGCAGCCTAGCTTGGTTTATTTGCAAAACGCAAGAATTGACGTAAGTGCTTGCAAATCATTGACATTACAACGACGACTTGACGGCACTTCCATGATGGGGGCAAAGGGCATCGGCGGGACACGGATTGATGTCGCCCGAGCCTGATCCAAGCTTTATTTTGCTTCCCTGAAAGGAATCATTCATGAACGACACAATGGTCCAACAAGAAGGTTTTGCTGCTCGCTGTCAAAAAGTTCTCCAAGTTGCCAAGGAGCTATTCCAGAGCAAACCAGACTGGGTAACGTTTTTCCGAGAAACCTTGGGAGTCAGCGGCGCCGCCCGTAGCGTATTCCAAACACAGTCCGAATACGTGATGTTTGAGAAGTCCAACGAGTATGTCGATATCCAGAATATGGTCCTGGCTCTTCGAAACAGGAAAATGTCCGGAGGTGGTGCCAATGAGCCAACCAAGGTAATTACCGTCCGTTTGCCGGAAAGCTTGCATGAAGCTCTCAAAGCGGAAGCCAGCGATCACAACACCAGCATGAACAAGTTGTGCATCTCTAAGCTATTACAAGTGCTTATCGATAACCCAAACCAGCCTGCACCGGTTCGCGCTGCGGCCGCCATGGCATCGACAATGGCATCCAAGCCAATGTCACCCGCCATGCCCCAGTCGAATATGCCGGCGACCCCCAGTTTCCGGTCCACTTTCAATACACCGACGAGTCCGGCCATGGCGCCGAACACGAATAAATTCGGGCAGTAGGCAGAATAACCCGCCGGTTGTCCAGGTGGAGTTTTTCGAAAACGTCAGTAAAAATCATGAATGGATCTTGTTGAACCCAAAGTGCCGATCAAGGATGGTTGGCACTTTGATTTCTAACTGTTCATGTTGAGTGAGATTTGTCCATATACGATCAGGTGTGGGATGTCGTTGTCATCGGCGGAGGTGCTGCTGGTTTGCTGGCGGCAACCAGTGCCGCCGATCGTGGTCGTAACGTTTTATTGTTGGAAAAAAACCGCAAGCTGGGCGTCAAGATATTGATGTCGGGTGGTACGCGGTGCAACATCACGCACGATTGTGGACCGAAAGAAATTGCGGCTGCCATTGGTGAGAACGGTCGATTTTTATATCCGGCATTGGGTACTTTGCCGCCTTGCCAAGTCATCCAGATGATTGAAAGCTGCAATGTACCTACCAAGATTGAAACGACAGGGAAAATATTTCCCGCGAGCGACCGCGCACTAGATGTTCGCGATGCCCTGGTGTCACTTGCTGAGTCAGCCGGTGCCCACCTGAAGCCGCTGCATCCGGTCACCCAAATCACCTCGGATGGGACCTCGTTTAAAATAGAAACCGACCAGGGGGATGTTAATGCTCGTCGGGTTATCCTGACAACCGGCGGCAAGTCTTACCCAGGTTGCGGCACCACGGGTGACGGGTACACATGGGCCGGTCAATTTGGACACACGATTGTTCCTCCCGTTGCGGCATTGACACCCATTCGCACAACGGACGCTTGGCCCAGAGAACTGAGCGGCATGACGATTGCCAAAGCGGGTGTTTCCATTGCCGATCCAGTCGGGGAACGACCGAACCAACCAGCCAAAATCCTGGACCATTGCAATGACTCGATGTTATTCACTCATTTTGGATTCTCTGGCCCTGCGGTTTTGAATGTAAGCCGAACCGTCAACCTGCACGATTCGCCGAACCGCTTGCAACTAAACCTTGACTTTGTCTGCGACCAAACACCCGACCAGTTTCGATCCACATTCCAGGATCATCTGATTGCCAATGGCAAGTCCAGTATTGGAAACTTATTGATGGACTACGTGCCGCGACGTCTGGTGCATTGTTTACTGGATCGTTCGGGTGTCATACCTGCCACCCGCGCTGCAGAACTGAATCGCGAACAAGCCAACCGGCTGATGAGCGAACTAAAACAAGCTTCCTTTCCGATCAGCGGAACGTTGGGATTTGAAAAAGCAGAAGTCACTGCCGGCGGCATCGCCGTCGACGAAATCGATCCGAAAACCATGGAAAGCAAATTGTGCCCTGGACTGTTTTTGGCTGGAGAAGTCATCAACATCGATGGTCCCATCGGCGGTTACAATTTTCAAGCGGCGTTCAGCACAGGCTGGCTGGCCGGACAGCACGCTTGAGCTGCTTTATTCTGAGCTCATCCGACGACCCTCGCTTGCCGCCTGCGCACCACCGGCTAGTGAACAACCGCCAACGTCGGGAAATCGCAGAAAAAACAAAATTGAATTCGTTAAGCCTTTACCGCTCCTGCGGACCGTTATAATGGAGATGCGGGTCGCGTCGATGGCGATCCATCGACTGATCGAGGTAATACGATGAGCTGGCTGACCGAAAACCCCCAATGGATTGTTTTGGCAGGGCTTGTTATATCGGCGGTCTTTTATCTTATGGCACGCTTCGGCTATAAAAAGATCCTGTTCAAACGACTGACAATCGCAGCCTTGTCAATTACTTTGACAGTGGTTGTGTTCGAACAGTTATATGTAACGGATCGAGAGCAGCTGGAACGGAATATCTATTCCATGGTCGACGGCGCCAGGTCCAACGATACCAAAAAGGTCATACGTCATATTAGTGACAGCCGACCCGATGTGATCCATCGTGTATCGGACGAGATGTCGCATCTCAAGTTTGACGAATGCAAGGTCGTCAACATTGAGAATATCAGGATTGAGAATGTCAGAAACAGGCAAGCCACGATTGACTTCACACTGTTTGTGAACATCGATGCCCGTGAAAAATACATGTGTCGCGCCAAGGGAACCCGACGGGTGAGGTTTCATTTTGAAAAAGAAGAGGATGCCAGGTGGCGGTTGGTAGACGGTAGTAATCTGCCACTACAGGGATTGACTGCACCCGTAACACGATTCGTCCCAACGTCAGGATCCAGGACAGACGACAACAAGCCCAGGGGATTTGAATTTAACCCGCCTTCGTTTCAACTTGAAATCGGCTTCTAGTCGTTTTTTTAGAATAAGAAACGGGCTGGACAGCTCGGGAACCGGCCAAGGGTTTCGCTCGGCGGTTGCTACATTCGAACCAATGCGGCTCCACAGGAAAGCCCTGCCCCCGCCGTTGTGAACAGGACCAGCTTGCCCGACAGTTCGCGCCCGGCCTGGACCTGTTGATCGAGTGCCGTCGGAATCGTTGCCGCCGAGCTGTTGCCGTACTCGGACAACGTGATACATGTCTGGTCTGGCGAAAATCCCAGACACGTCCGGACCGATTCGATAATCCGTGTATTCGCCTGGTGAGGTATCCAGAGATCTACATCCGTCACCTGAAATCCGTTTCGTTCCAAAAGACAACTCGCCATCTCCGACATCGATTCAACCGCGTAGCGGAAGACCGCTTGCCCGTTATTGATTTTCATCAGGTGCCGCCCCTCATCCAGAGAAGATGAACTGAAAGGATGACGTGACCCCCCGTCCGGAATCAACAGCTGGTCCCAGCCACTTCCATCGCTGGCAAGTTCGATATCGAGAATGCGCGCCCGACCCTCAGCCGGGCCGACCAGCACGGCCCCGGCGCCGTCGGCAAAAATGGCAGCCGTGCCGAAGTCGGCCGGGTTGGTCCGCCGCGAAAGCAGATTGGCGGCAATCAACAGGACCGATCTATCCTGGGTGCGGCAAAGCGCATCGGCCATTTGCAATCCGTAGACAAATCCTGAACAGGCGACTGCCATATCAAACGCAGCCGCTTTGCCGAGTTCCAACTCAAACGCAACACGCGGCGCCGTTGGCGGCAACAAGTGATCCGGAGTGCTCGTGGCAAGAATTAACGTACCGATCGCTTCACGATCGTGGGGCGAAATCCGCTCCAAAGCGGATCGCCCGGCAGCGATGGCCAAATCGGAAACCGCCTGGTCGGCGCTGGCCACACGACGACGGACCACTCCGGTCCGCTGCTCGATCCAGCCGGGCTCCAGGCCCAACGCCGCTTCCAGCTCCGGGTTCTCGACAACCTGTTCCGGCAAGTAACTGCCGGTGGCGAGGATTCGCGAACTTGATTCCAGGGATTTAAGTTGATTTGGCATAAGTCGATTTTAAACGATTGGAAAAATCCCGTCATAGGGGAAACCGATCAATCTGTCTTAGATTTGTCGGCAGCCCTACGGAATCGGATCCCTGACATTGAGGTCCATCACCCTTATTTGCAGTTACATTCAAAATCCACGATAATGCCCCCGGGTTACCGCTGCCTCGCCTGTTCGTCCCTAGGTAGGCTGACAAGTAACCAGAAATTCTGCGGCAGCCCCAATTGGGGGAGATTAAGCAGTTAGCCAAACGGACCAGTATCATTTGAACCGAGAGATGAAAACATGCCAAACGTAGACTGGAGCTACCACCGACCAGGATGAAAGACGTGTGTCAAAACGCAAGAGTTTCTTGCTCAGCACGACGTATCGATCAAAACCGAGGTGAATGCCAAGAAAGAGAAATTACAGGGACCGGCCGCGCTGCAAATGGCCCACCAGTCCAATGAGCTGTTCGTCGGCAAGGGGAAAAAAGTCGTCCACTTGAACCTGAAGAAAGAACCGGCCACAGACGACGAGATCCTCAAGCTAATGCTGGGTCCTACCGGGAATCTCCGTGCGCCCACACTGCGGACAGGCAAGAAGCTAATCGTTGGATTCAACCAGGAAATGTACGAAGGACTATTCGGTTAACCTGGCTGGCTAAGATTTTGCAAGATCGCCAAACATTATTGTGAATTGGTTACCGGAGCAGAGTATTCCATCAGAATGGCGCACAGCCAAGCTCCATACGTCCCCAACGCGTAACCGAGTACGGCTAACAGCACACCCACCGGCGCCAGCGCCGGATGGAACGCGGCCGCGACAACCGGTGCACTCGCTGCTCCACCGATATTTGCCTTGCTGCCCACGGCCAGAAAGAAGTAGGGTGCTCGTATCAGGTAGCCAACCAGAAACAAAAGTACAACATGGAACAACATCCAGATCCCACCCACCATGAACAGTCCCGGATGTTCAAACACGGCAAAAATGTCCATCCCCAGTCCAATCGTCGCCACCAGGATGAAAATACAGACCGTCCCGATTTTTGATGCGCCGGCGCCTTCGTAGTTTCGAAGCTTGGTGAATGACATCAGTACACCCAAGGTGGTTGCCAAGACAATCAGCCAAAAGAAATTGGAATCGAGGGAAAACTTGGACAACGCCGGGTAGTTCGTTCCGATCCAGGGAGCCACGCTATCGGCGACTGCGTGGCAAAGCGCGGTCGTTCCGAATGCCAACGCCAAAATCACCATCAAATCGGCAGTGGTTGGATTCCGTTTGACTCCCAAACTGAAATTCTCCATCTTCTCCTTCAGTCGTTCAACGCTCGATGCATCGGCTTTCATAAAACGATCGATCTCTTTTGCCTTGCCAACGCCCAGCAGTAAAAAAACCATCCAGATTTCAGCTACAAAAACGTCCACGGCAACCATCACGCTGAACAGTTCATCCGATGGGTTAAAAATCTCCTTCATGTCCGCCTGGTTCGCGCCACCGCCAATCCAGCTGCCAGCTACCGTCGACAAACCACGCCAAACGGCATTGGCGTCGACTCCTCCCACCAAATCGGGGTCGAACGATGCCACAATTAAAATGGCGACCGGCCCACCCAAGATCACACCCACCGTACCGGTCAGGAACATGATCAGGGCTTTGGGCCCCAATTTGAATATCTCGCGCAGGTCGATACTCAAGGTCAGCAAGATAAGGCTGGCTGGCAACATGTAACGCGTCGCCACGTTGTACAAGTTGGAATCTTTCGGTTCGACCATCCCGGAGGCAGTCAACAGCGACGGCAGGAAATAACAGAGCAACAGCATCGGTACGAAACGATAGAACGTCACCCATCCTTTGGACTGAAAACTGTGAGTCCAAAAAATGAGCCCGAGCATGATCATCAGAATTCCGAAAATCACAGCATCACTGGAAATGACTGGCTCGGCAAAGCGAAATTGATCGAGGAACTCTTTGATATTCTGGAGCATGAGATTTGGCTCTAATATAAATGTGGTTGCGACGTCCTGTTAATCTTGGTCCAACTCGGCTGCGGCACGTTGATAAAGTTTGTCGGAGAATGGCAAGATTCGCAATGCATTCTGGTAGTAGATTTTTCGCAATACATCATCCGGCAGGTTCAAACCATAGATGAACCACAACCCCTGGGGCTGTGGACGTTTCTCGGAATAGGGAAAATACTCATCGTTGGTTTCCAGGAAACGCCAATAATAACCCAAACGTTCCTCGGGCCATGGACCATCTGTACCAAACAGAATTCTGTCTTGATTTTCGATCACGAAATCACGCGCCGTGAAAGGCTGCCGACCTAATTCACCAATTCGCGAAGCGATCTCGATATACAAATTTGGAAATTCGGCCAGCCATCGGCCAACCGTTTCAAGATCCTCGGGATTACCCGCCAGGTGAGCCCCAATAAAAACGGTCTCCGGATTGCGACGTATGACTCGGTTACGTGATTCCAGCAACTCGTTTCGGGTCGGAAATTCTTCGCCATGAAAACTCCATTCCGGATGACGAAACAACTCTTCGTACCGCTCGTTCCGAGGCGTCACCGGTTCAAAGAAAGCGGCCGGGTCACCGGTATGGATCAAGACAGGAAACTCCAATTCGCCGCAGGTCTGCCAAATGGGTTGCCATTGTTCATCATCAATTTTCAGCAGTTCGCCCCGGGCATCGCGATACGTCAACCCAAACTGTTTGAAAAATTTGACACCGACAATTCCCTTTTTACGAGCCCTCTTGAGTTGCTCACAAGTCGTGCGGACAAACCCGGGCTGATTACAGGCCCAGGTTTCCGGCCGGTCCTGCAACCCACTACCTCGAAAATCGATATGCGCAAATACCAGCAACCGGTCCAGATCGTTTTGCAAGAAATCCAAGTGCTTTTCTTCATCGCCCAGACGAGCATCCAAGCTGACGCTCAACGCGATATGATTGCGATCCATTACCTCAATGTATTTCTGCAAGCCGCCACGATCACCTTTCAGACGAAGTCCCATGTGAGAGTGAATATCGACTGCGGCAAACCGTGCATAACGAATATCCGTCTTTGGATTTTTGAGCATCGACTCCGGGTAAAACTTGTCAATCGTGGGCAGTTTCCTGTCTTGCTCCTGACCGAATCCGATACTCGCAAAGAAAGCGATAAGAATCGTCATCCCTGACCGGTAAAAACGGTCCTTTTGAAACCAATTTGGCATTCCGTCAAATCCTGCACTATCCGGGTGGACTCGCATACCGGATGTCCCTTTATCCAGGTATGTCAAAGAAACCAATTGTAACCTTTTTCGTCAACGGTTGTGATCTCCGCCCACGAATCCAGTTCGA
>JABACA010000091.1:0-2419 GCA_014237975.1 Mariniblastus sp.
CAGGACGCGATTGCCGGGCCAAACACAACAAGGCCATTGCCGTACCATAACAACGACCAATTTCATGGGAATCGACAAAACAGCCATCGATCTCCGGCAAACCCATCACGATTTTACGTTGACGTTGCTCCATCGATTTTCGCAATTCGGCGTCGGTAATCTGGGCGATCGCCTCGCTCCGTCCCCGCATGTCATACCAGAAGAAAAATCCACCGTATGCCAACCGCGAAGTGTGGTCATCATATTTCAAAGAGACGTCCAGGTTGTCATGGAAATTAAAACTCTGTTGAATCGCATTCTGCAACTTGGCGTCGTCCGATTGTTTCCAAACGACAAGAGCCAACTCGCATAGTGGCATCCGGCCTGCAGCGGCCGAAATGTCTCGTTCGGTTTCTTTTTTCCCAGGCCGTCTGCGGCCGCTTGAATAGGGATAGCTGCCCGATTTCCCTCGGTCATCGGACAGCGACTTGATGCCCGATCGGATTTTCTCTTGATCGACGGATGCGCCCGCCTGTTGCGCTTCATGCAATGCACATAACGCGGTGGCCGTCACAAAAGGATTTTCGTATTCGTGGTACCAGCCCCCCCTTTTTGATTGGACGTTTTGAAGGTTATCCACACAAACTTGCAACGCCGAGCCCAGAGGATCACCCTTGGTACTTGGCAACGACTTATGACCGGCCATGATCAACCTGGCCATCAATCTTGCCGGAAAGGCATAAGCCCACAAGATCTCGTCACGATCCGCCCGGTTCACATTGGCTGGATCAGAAACAAAAAGAATACAACCCCTCAGTGCTTCGTCCACCGCTTGGCTTCGGTAATCAGGAATCACACGTTTGGCTTCCAACAGTGCCATCCCCGCCAGCGCGGTCACCGCAACATGTACATTTGGCAGGCTGTCAGTTCCCCCGAAATCATAATCGGAATCAACAAAACCACCCGCTTCATTTTGCATCCCAAGCAGGTAATCAACTCCTCTTTGCCAAAGTTGTTGTTCATCAAATACTCCCTCGGGCGCTGCACTCCCCTCCGACGCCAAGCCAGCCTGGTAAGCACCATCGGGTAGGTCACGGACAATTTCAAACCCACGAACAAAGGGACCGAACCCCTCCGCCTCGGCGGCCGCCTTCCACGCCAGTGGATCCTGCGGATTTAACTGGGCCGTTTGGGTGAAAATCCGACTCGCCTTCAAATGTTGGTGGTTTCGAAACGCCTGCATACCACGCAACAAGCCCACCTCGACAGCCAGCGGATCGTCTGACTCAACTTTCGGCAACTCGAAATCCCACTCCCCTCGACCAGCCGCCTGCCACTGACTGGCCAAGCGATCGGTAGTCTTGTATTCCATCCCCGGCTTACCTGAGGCGCTGGCAATCAGCTGGAATAGCCAACGAGACTGGAATGACGTTAACCGATCCACGACCAATTTTTGGGATCCATTTTTGTCCAATACGATAAAACCGGGTTCGACGAATTCAAAGGGAACCAAGTTGTACGTTTCCTGTTCTTTACCTTTTGGTTTTCCACGCACGGGTATGAAATGATCATTTAACAACCGGATGATTTCAGGATGGGAAAAGGGACCGGCCAGCATGTACCGATCGATTTCCTTCTTGCGGTCCATGAAACTACCCTTGAGCGTCGGTACATACCAGAAAACCGGCTTGCCCGTCTGCTTGGATTGCTCCTTGGCCTGCTCGAGATTTTCTCGCCAATTAATTCCCGAACCAATACGGCTTGCCAAGTTCCCCGGTTGAACCCGGATCTTCTTGGTAGAATTCCGACTGTCTTCTTGGCTTGGCAGCGGGGCAGGCCGCTGCAGGAAGGCCAACAAAACCATCAACAAAAAACAAAGTCGGAACAGGTTGTGTAACATATCGTGCTTACCGAAAGTATTCACTCGGCCAATCAAAATGGTTAGGATATGATTTAACTGTGATTGCATTTTTGCATGGCATCCAGAAGAAACCCAGTAGCCGGCAGGTAATTTTGAGAATAAAGCATTTGATGATATCCAACCAGGCACCCACAAGATCGCTGTCCCTGCTGTTGTTTTCGGCGTTTCTGTTTCACGCGGTTTTTTCAATCTCAATTCAGGGCCAGGACGATCAAATCGGCAGCCAATGGAATCAATGGCGAGGCCCATTTTCGACCGGTGTCGCGCCGGCAGGAACCCCCCCGATAACATGGTCCGAAGACAACAACATTGCCTGGAAAACCAAACTGTCCGGGCTGGGTCATTCGAGTCCCGTCATCTGGAACAATCGAATCTATCTGACAACGGCCATTGCCCAAGGTGAAAAATTCCCCCCCCGACCAGACCTGGCCCCCGGTGCTCATGACAACAAACGGGTCGACAGCAGCTATGACTTTGTGGGCCTGGCAATCGATCGGACGGATGGCGCGATCCTTTGGA
>JABACA010000091.1:2517-18330 GCA_014237975.1 Mariniblastus sp.
ACGGGAATCCCCGCCGAAGGAGCCCATCAATCGGCCAGCCTCGCATCGGCCTCTCCCGTTACCGATGGCAAACACGTCTTTTTTTCTTTCGGATCGATGGGTTTGTACTGTGTTTCACCAGCTGGCGAACTGGTTTGGGAAAAAAGATTGGGGCAGATGCAAACCAAACATGGGCATGGTGAAGGCAGTTCTCCGGCGCTGTGCGATCAGACGATCATCGTTAACTGGGACCACGAGGGTCAGTCCTATATCATGGCGCTCGATACGCAAACCGGCCAGGAAAAATGGAAATTCGATCGTCCCGAAGTCACGTCCTGGTCTTCGCCTATTGTCATATCCGTTGACGGAAAAAGACAGGTTGTGGTAGCTGGAACCTCCAGGGTTCGCGGCTACGACTTTTTAACAGGGCGTGAATTATGGCAGTGCGGTGGACTTAGTGCCAACGTCGTCGCCACCCCCGTTTATGCCGACGGCATGCTGTTCGTTGGCTCCAGTTATGACACCCGCCGAATCATGGGGATTCGTTTGTCGGGTGCCCGCGGCGATATCACCAGTACCGATTCCGTGGTCTGGAGTCGTACTCAAAGGACGCCCTACGTACCTTCACCTGTGCTGGTTGATGGATACCTTTATTTCCTGAGGCACTACCAGGGCATCATAACGCGACTCAACGCCAAGACCGGTGATGAGCCGACTGGGCCTTTCCGCCTGGCCGGACTTGGAGATATTTATGCATCGCCAGTCGCTGCTGACGGACGGATCTATGTCACCGGACGCAACGGTAACACTCTGGTCATGACAACAGCAGCAGAACCAGAAATACTCTCGTTGAATCGCTTGAACGATTCTTTCAGTGCATCGGCTGCTATTGCAAACGACGAGCTGCTGCTGCGCGGTGAAAAACACTTGTATTGCATCCGTCAGAAAAACCAACAAGACAAGTAAATATTGATTTCCTGTTATGCAAACTCTGTACAACCTAGCCCAGTCACCCTTTGGACCACGACCGACTTCCGGAAAGAGAGACGCATGATCATTAAATCCTGTATCACGGGACTGTTACTACTCTGTTCCCTGCCCCCGTTGATGGGACAGACCCAGCCGAATGTCATCTTGATCATGACGGATGACCAGGGAATTGGTGATTTTGGATGCACCGGAAATCCAATTATTAAAACGCCTCATATTGATGCGATGGCAAAGCGTTCGTTGCGGATGCAGCGTTTCTACGTCAGCCCGGTATGTGCTCCCACTCGGGCTTGCCTTTTGACGGGCCGCTACAACTACCGCACCCGCGTGGTCGACACGTTTGCCGGCAGAGCCATGATGGAGCCGGCGGAAATCACGCTGGCTGAAATCATGCGCGACAATGGTTATCAAACTGGCATTTTCGGTAAATGGCACCTGGGCGATTGCTACCCGATGCGGTCGATCGACCAGGGTTTCACGCGAGCAGTCGTGCATCGCGGTGGCGGTATCGGGCAACCTTCTGACCCCCTTGGCGCCGAAGGGAAATACACGAACCCCATTCTGATTGACGATGGGGTGCCCAAACCATTCAAGGGTTATTGTACTGACATCTATTATGAAAACGCCTTCCAGTTCATCCGCCAATGTGCTCAAGACAAGAAACCGTTTTTTGTTTACCTGCCCGACAACTGCCCCCACGGACCCTTCCTCGATGTTCCCCAGGATTGGATGAACCATTACGAGACCGTGGATGTTGGCAATGACCAGTTTCCCGCCAGCCAGGGTGAACCGATGCAGCGCAACGCCAACATGCAAAAACGCCGACAGATATTTTCGATGATCAGTAACATTGATGAGAACATCGGGAAACTTTACCACTTGCTTGACGACTTGAATTTGCGTCAAAACACGATGGTTATTTTCATGACCGATAACGGTCCCAACGGCAATCGCTACCGGTGTTCATTACGGGGTATGAAAACTTCCGTCTATGAAGGGGGCATTCGAACTTTGTTCCTTTGGGATTGGCCTAAACTGGGCCATGACGAACGATCCTCAAACACGATGGCAGCGCACATCGACCTGCTCCCCACCATATTACAGGCCTGTAAAATTGACCCTCCTAACGTCCAGCTGGACGGTCGGAGTTTTCTTTCGGTTTTAAAGAACCCCGACAGCCGACTCCCTGCACGCAAACTGTTTATTCAGACACACCGTGGAAATCGTCCGCAAGCCTACCATCATTTTGCGGCGATTGGCGAACGCTGGAAATTGGTCAACCACAGTGGATTCGGAAAAGAAACGCTTAAGGGCGATCCGAAATTCGAGTTGTTCGACCTCCAAAACGATCCGTTTGAAATGAACGATCTGAGCCACGAACATCCTGAGATCGTCAAACAATTGAAGGCCGATTATGACCAGTGGTTTCAAGACGTCAGTCACACACGGAAAGACAATTACGATGTGCCCGTCATTCAAATTGGAACCCGCTACGAACCCGTAACCGTGCTTTCCCGGCAAGACATGAGGAAATCTCCCAGCCACGGAGAACCGGGGAAAATCCGTGGACAATGGCTGTTAGCCAACCCATCAGAAAGAGCCTACCGGGTGACGGTCCATTTCCAGAAGAATGTTAAATACCAGACCGCCACGCTCCATTGCAACGACCAACAGTTCACCCATGACGAAAATGAGCATGCCGCTGGCCAGAATCATGTGATTTTTGATGAAATCGATCTGCCACAGGGCAAGATCAAACTTTGGGTTACGTCACCCCAGCACCCATCCGAAAACCTGGCTTATCAAGTGAAGCTCGAAGCACGCTAGGAGCCGTTTGTGCAGTCGAAATTACTACCCCCCGAAATCCTGCTTGAAGAAGGTGCCTGTTTGCTGATCAACAAACCGGGTGGGTTACTGACCCAGGGGCCGCCCGGCATCGATTCGCTGGAAACCCGGATTAAGCAATTCCTGAAGATCAGGGATGAAAAACCGGGCAAGGTCTACGTCGGTGTGCCTCATCGACTCGACCGCCCCGTTTCGGGTGTCATGGTATTTACCAAGAACGTACGAGCGGCACAGCGCCTTGCCAGCCAATTCAGGGAACGCACCATCAGCAAAACGTACTGGGCAGTCGTCGACGGTTACGTGGGTCCCGATCAGGGCACCTGGCAGGATTGGATGCGCAAACTGCCGGACCAAGCGCGTTCAGAAATCGTTACGGCGGACCATCCGGACGCCAAGAAAGCGATCCTCCATTACCGGGTGAAAGCCAGACAGAAAGACCGGACATGGATCGAGATCCAATTGGAAACAGGACGGACTCACCAAATCCGCTTACAGGCCAGTCACCACGGACATCCCATTTTGGGTGACGAAATGTATGGTTCCACCACACCATTTGGACCTCAAACATTGGACTTTCGCAAGCGATGGATTGCTCTTCATTCACGAAACCTGGAATTCGAACACCCGATTTCAAAACGAACCGTATCCCAAACTGCCGTCCTGCCTGAAATATGGCATACGTTAAAATTTTCGTTTGAATTGGCCCCCACCGACCCGCCAAAAACCTGATGGCTCAAACAAAGAAACCACACGCCCAAATTGATTTGGCATAGCCGCAACCAAACCATTTGGCTGATGAGAAATTTCCAACCTGAATCAACCGACATGGCCGAACCTGAATCGCTCAAACTGTTATCGATACAACCGTTCTACGGAGGAAGCCATCAAGCGTTCATGGAGGGTTGGATTCAACACTCCATTCATCACTGGCAGGAGCTTCGTTTGCCTCCACGTCATTGGAAGTGGAGAATGAGACACGGGGCTGTCTATTTTGCCGATCAGGTGGATCGCCAATGGCAAAAGGGAACCCGGTGGGATTCGTTTTTCACAACGGACATGTTGAACGTGGCTGAATTCAAAGGAATGCTGAAAACGTCGGCCAAGCGAGTTCCGATCGGCGTCTATTTTCATGAAAACCAAATCGCGTATCCGAATCAACACCCGGATGAAAGAGATTTACATTTTGCTTTTACCAATTTGACTAGCATCCTGGCAGCCGATTACGTCTGGTTTAACTCGGAATTTAACCGCGCTTCTTTAATATCAGGATTAAGACAGGCGGCCAGCAAATGGCCGGACTATGCTCCCAACCAAGAGATCGGCAGCATAACAGCCAGGTCACAGATTGAAGCTCCCGGCATTCACCTGCCGCCTCCGCCAAATCCCAACTTCGCGGCGACGTCCGGCCCCCTTCACCTGGTCTGGGCCGCCCGTTGGGAACACGACAAGAACCCGGCAGGTTTTCTCCAGATCCTACAGGAACTGAGACGGAGTGGATTGGATTTCAAGGTCAGTGTGATCGGCCAAACGTTTCGTCACCAGCCACCTGCTTTCGAGCAAATTAAACTGGAATTCCGTGACCAGATCCAACACTGGGGATACCAAACCGACCGAGAATCTTTTTGGAAAGTACTGTTCGATGCCGACATCTTCATTTCGACAGCTATCCATGAATTTTACGGATTGGCAGTTATGGAAGGTCTGGCAGCTGGATTGATTGCCATCCTGCCCAACCGGCTGGCTTACCCCGAAATTGGCAGTCGACTGGACAGGACTCAGGCCGAAGTCCAGCTTTACAACTCGACAGATGAATGCGTCAATCAGATCAGAAGCAGGGCAGACCAATTAACTGCCATTCGAGCCCAGCGAGCCAGCCGTTTGACCGTATCATCAATCATCGAAACAGGCTGGCCACAGCGCGGTCCGCAAATGGATCGAGCCCTGCAAAAAGCGATCACCTAAACGACCTGGAAATAACCTAAATTCTTTCCAGGTCCGGGGCAGTTTTTTCGTTGGTGAGATTTCCGGTATTCAAAGTGCTTGCCGGCTCAAACAACACAACATGGCATTCGGATTTGGCAACCGGTTTGTGTTCCACGCCTCGCGGCACGACAAACATATCCCCAGTATTTAATTCGATGACCTGGTCCCGAAAATGCATCTCAAGAGAACCCTGCATAATCCAAAACAGCTCATCTTCATGCTCGTGAAAATGCCACTCAAATTCACCCAGCAACTTGGCAACTTTGACTTGTTGACCATTCAGCTCAGCAATGATCTTGGGCGACCAATGCTCATTGACCAAACCGAACTTCTGATTAACTTTTATTTTCTGCATTTTCATCAAGCCCAACTCCGAGTAATTCGACCATGGGTCGAGATTGGCGGTTTAATTCCCTCATGATAACAGGTTCCGAATTGTTTCGAAATTGAGAAGCAACCGATGAGAATCCTCAAAATTCTGAACCGTCGTTGCAGAATTAACGAAGCGACGAACCACCCGTTTGCTTGATTCCAAGCCGGCCGACGGTACAATATGCCGCCAAACGTCAGGACCAGTCACCTGTTGTCGCATGGACAAACCTGTTGTAATGCGTACTCGTGAGATGATTGGAACAATCTCGGAACACCCTTTGATTCGATGGACATTGACCAGTAACCCAGACTCTCAAAGGATAGAAGTTTCTATTAAACCCAGATTTTAAACAAATGACCCAACCACGTTATTTTTGCCTTCGGGGCTTCATGAAATCCGGAACCAACTGGTTGAGCGGCCTGCTCAACAGCCACCGGGATATTGGTTGTTATGGCGAATACCACTGGCAATCAATGGTTGAGGATATCGAGTCCAAGTTTGCCACCTTGCCAATTTACAAGGATTTGAATTATCGCCAAAAGTCGCGCGTTGTATTTGAAGATATGATCAAGCAATCCTTGGTGCTGATCGATCCCAAATCAAGCGTGCTGGGTGAAAGGACGCCAACCACACTGGCTCCTTTTGTCTTGACCGGTGTGCCTCATATCTCCATCATTCGAGATGGCAGGGACGTCTTGGTCAGCCGAGCATTCCACCTGCACAATGAACCGGAGGTCCACCAGCTTTTTGACAGGATTCCGGAAATGGCAGAACAAAATCGGCAGTTCCTGGAAGATCCCTGGTTCTTCAAGAAAAACCCAGAGAAGCTTTTGGCCCACGAAACCATGGTACGAGAATCCGTGTGCGGGTGGCGCGATCATTTGGAACAGGATCGGCAAACCTGCAAGCGGCATCCAGAGGTCCCCGTCAGGTTTGTCCACTACGAGGCATTGCATCAGGACACGGAAAAATACCGTCGGGAACTTTTCGAATTCCTCGACGTTGATCCAAATCGCTGCACGGCGATTGAGGGAGAATTGAAAGCAGGTTTACCGGAGGAAAACCCCCGAGAATTCCTTCGCAAGGGTCAAGTTGGTGATTGGAAAAACTATTTCACCGACGAAACCAAAAATTGGTTCAAGGAGATTGGTGGGGAAGAGCTGGTACTGCAGGGCTATGAAGATTCCATGGATTGGTAATCCCGCTTCAACCAATAGTGGACAAAATTGGTGCCGGGACGGAACAAATCACCCTGGCGAACCATCAAGGCCATCAGCCGCTGCTGGTTGTCTACGGCAGCAACCAAATCCGCCGGATGGTCCAGATCAACCATCGTCCCGTTTGCCAACTTGCTGATGACCGGCAAATCGACAACCACCGTTGGAATTTCCGGCAGGCAATCCAGCGGTGAACACAGGTTTGACTCAATGGTCGCTTTATCAAGGGCACTCCAATCCAGCGATTCCTGCAACCGAAACTCGCCAACCCCGGTCCTGCATAAGCCGGTCATCACGGCCGCTGACCCCAAGTGGATTCCCAAATCTCGACCCAGGGCACGTACATAAGTCCCACCCGAACAGTGGATCGCCAGCTTGAAGTCCGGATATTCGTATTGGATCAATTCCAATTCATAGATGCTAACCGGCCGCTCAGCCAGTTCTACGGCAACCCCTTTACGAGCCAGCCGATACGCCCGCTGGCCATTCACCTTGATGGCAGAATAAGCGGGCGGGCGCTGACGAATGCTTCCAGTAAAACCGGGCAAGGCTGAGATCAACGCATCTCGATCAACTTCCGCGGCTGACTCCAGGACATTCAATTCACCCTCCAGATCGTCGGTGTTGCTGGAACAACCCAAACGGAATTCAGCCTGGTAATGTTTGGAATGATGCAGCAAATATTTTGCCAGGCGAGTCGCCGGGCCAATCGCCAAAACGAGCACTCCGGATGCCAGTGGGTCCAACGTTCCGGTATGCCCAACCTTCAGCGGCTTCATGATGGCTTGGACGCGATCGACAACCCTCCTTGATGTCTGGCCAACCGGCTTTGCAACATTGAGAAATCCAAACACGATCCAATCGACTCCAGCCGTCAAGGCAAGCGGTGGCAGGTTAACTGTTTTTCAGCTCGTTGATATCGGAATGCAGCTTCTCAATTTCGTTCTCGAGGGCAACCACTTCACCAGGATCGTCCATTTGCTCCCTGGCACCTTTCAGCTGGACTTGAGTTTTCTCGAGCCGTTTCCGCAAAATTTCCGCCTTCTTTTTTGCTTTCTTGTCCATGGTATGCCAATCGTTTGAGTAGGAAGTCATTCCAATATATGCAAAAAGCCCCGGTCATCAAATGACCGGGGCATTGTGCATTCGGGCAATGTCAAAAGTAGGGAAAAATTAACTGGCTTAATTTCCCGCATCTTCGTACGATCCCCAATTTTCAATAGGAATGACCGGGTTTGGCAGACTGTTGATATATGCCTTGCTTATACTCGCCGCTCTCGTTCCATCGCCGCTCAGCGGACCTCGATCGGTAAAGGCGATCTCGGTTACCTGTTCCAGTCCGTACCACTGTTCGACGCTGTTTTTCAGTGCAGCCAATCGTTCACCCGAGAGCTCGACAGGCCGGTCCCGCTCCAGGTAAAAGGCTTTTTGTCCGACTGGATAGTTCCTCATGATGGCCGCCACCTTCATTTTCCCGGCTTGGTTCAACTCGGCTGTTCCGTCCACAAAATACCGGCTGTTAAAGACGCAGGCGGATTTCCAACCCGCTTCAACCATGGGATCCCATGTTTGAAAATACAGCTGTCGGTCAGCGCAGGCAAACGGCTTGGGCCAAGCTTCGTTTCGATCCGAAACGACTCGGTTGATTTGTTGTAAATGGGCCATATGGTCACACATTTCCTGAAAACAACCCATTCCGGCTATCTGGTGTCCCAAACACGACAAATGACAATTCGCTGGGCCGGCGTCGACCTGGTAAACCTGATTTTCATCCAGACAGCTGTGACACTGTTGAGCGTTCGCATGAATTGCAAACAGAGTGGAAACGATGAATCCCGAAAGCCAAAACCCTGTTTTCATATTTGACATGATTGTCTCCGATACTTGACATTGATTCCGGCAGGAGGTGCTTGGACTCCGTTTGGATATCATGAATAAGGGCGGTCATTGGCAGGACGCGCAGAAGCAAACCCTTCCCTATGGTCAATATCGGAACAGCCCTACCCGGTCGGTTTGGCCAAATTGCAAGTTCTGCCAACAAAACAGCGACAGTCTGTCTACTTTTGTAAAGCCGGCAGCATTTCGTTGACCATCGTAATTGCGGCAGGTCCAACGAGTACAACGAATATTCCGGGAAAAATGAATATAACGAGTGGGAAGATTAATTTAACTGCCGTTTTTGCTGCTTTTTCCTCAGCAATCTGCCGACGACGCACCCGCATAGCGTCACTTTGAGTCCGCAGAGCCGTACCAATCGAGGTACCGAATTTGTCCACCTGAATCATGATCGACGAAAGCGTTTTCAAGTCGTCAACACCGTTACGATCCCCCAACTCCCGCAACACCGTCTCGCGTCGCTTACCCATTTGTAGATGTTGATTACAGATATTGAATTCGGAAGCTATTAATGGATGGGCGCGAGACAACTCAACCGCGACCTTTCTCATCGCTTGATCCAGCCCCAGACCGGCCTCGACACAAACCACCATCAAGTCCAAGGCATCGGGTAGACCCAAAAAGACTTTCTGCTTCCTGGACTTGGCGATCAAACTCAAAACGATCTCCGGTATAAACAGGAAAACACCCGTGAATATCAATGTGTAGGTCAATGTCCACAGGTTCATACCATTCAGCAGTAAGGCACCCCCTCCGCCCAAAACGAATCCAGTGATGGCCATGACCATCTTTAACGTGTTGAACATCAAAGGCGCCTGCTCGCTGCGAAATCCGGCCTCATCGAGCTTGTGCTTTTGCTTATTGACTTCGACCGCTTTGGTAGGTTTCAGCACATCTCCCAAGGCCGGACTGGCTTTGGCCAACAACCGAGTAATTCCATCGGTTGTTCGACTACTGTCCTTCCCTTTTTTATCGGCCTGGTGGTCACCCGGACGTTGTTTGATGAGCATAAGCCGCTCATCCGATTTGGAGGTCTTGTTAAACAAAGAATCGGAAATCGCCCATGCGCCAATTGCAATCGCACCAAAAACGGCAAATGGCAAAATGGTAATGAAATCGATTTCCGCCAAGAATAAACTAGTCACAATTGCACCTGTATTCCAAAGGTTTCCCGCTATCACCGGCTAGACTTTGATGGTAATAATTTTTTTAATCGCAGCCGCACCCAACAACTGCATCACAATGCCAACGGCCAGCATCTGTTGACCCAACGGATCCTCGAACAACATCATTACGTAGCTATAGTTCAGTTTGAGCATCACCAAGAATAATGCGGGTGGCAATGCCAACAACACGATCCCTGACAATCGCCCCTCGCCAGTCAGCGCCTGGATTTGCCCCCAGATTTGAAGCCGTTCCCGAATCAACTTGGCAATCTTGTTCAGGATTTCAGCAAGATCACCGCCGGTCTGGCGTTGGAGCATCACCGATGTGGCAAAAAACTGAAGATCGAGGTTCGGAATCCGCTCTGTCATGCCTTTAAGCGAGTCTTCCAGGGCGACACCCAGATTCTGTTGCTCGTAACATCGTTTGAATTCGGGTCCCAGTGGCTCCACCATCTGCTCGGCAACCAATTGGATCCCAGCTGGCAAACTCTGACCGGCCCGCAACGCCTGCGTGATCAAGTCAAGTGCCTCGGGCAACTGCTTTGCAAAGCGTTTCAAACGACGCTTGCGGACAAACCACACGTAACCCAACGGCAAGATGGCACCCAAACCGAATGCCATCGGCGTGACCGATTTGATCGGCGACATCGTAATAAAAACCAGTGTAAACACGACTCCCGAACACAACGTCATTCCGAAAAAATTCGTATTGCTTAACTTTAAACCGGATTGTTCAATAAACGCCGAAAGATTGAACATCCTGGAGAGAAGCTGTTCAAGCTGGCTTGGTGAAACATTTAGCGGAGATTTTAAAACGGACTTATTGGGTGACGTCTTAGGGTTACTGGCTCCACGCCCCCGATTGCTGGTCAAAGCTTCCAAGCGGCTGTTAACCAACTTCTCATCATTGGAAAACAGCATCGATGCACCGTAGATCACACCGGCGGTGCCAACCACGATCGTGCCCATTAGTATGTAGAAAATCATGACCCTTGTTCACTCACAAATTGAATGATTCAAACCGGATACAGCTGGTAAAACAATTAATCGGCCATCATGACGCGCTCGCGGAAGATACTGGCAGGCAACTTGATTCCTGCTGCCTCCAGTCGATCCATACACTTGGGCCGGACCCCCGTACAGACAAATCGCCCTTTCGCACTGCCATCCTCGTCGACACCGTCCTGGACGAACCGAAAAATATCCTGCATCACGATAGTTTCATTTTCCATGCCGCATATTTCCGTAACACGAGTCACCTTGCGGGCACCACCCTGAAGCCGATTGGCTTGTACGATAATATCAACCGCACTGGCGATCTGTGTTCTCATCGCCTTAACCGGCAGTTCGAATCCAGACATCATAATGAGCGTCTCAAGTCGTGAAATGCAATCTCGGGGCGAGTTGGCATGAGTCGTGGTCAGCGAACCATCGTGCCCCGTATTCATCGCTTGCAGCATGTCGAGTGCCTCCGGACCGCGACACTCTCCAATAATGATCCGTTCCGGTCGCATTCGCAGGCAGTTCCGCACCAGGTCGGTCGCGGTAATCTGACCTTTTCCTTCAATATTGGGCGGGCGTGTTTCGAGACGCACAATGTGTTCTTGTTGCAACTGCAATTCGGCTGCATCTTCGATCGTTACGATCCGGTCCTTGTTGGATATAAAACTGGACAGAGTGTTCAACAGGGTCGTTTTTCCTGAACCGGTTCCACCACTGATAATGATGTTCAACCTCGCCTTCATAGCCGCTTCGAGTAACATCACCATCTCGGGTGTAAACGCCTGGTAATTCAGCAAATCCTCCAGCTTGAGCGGATTGGAGCCAAAACGACGAATCGACATGGCAGCACCATCCAGCGCCAACGGTGGAATAATGGCATTTACACGCGAACCATCTTCCAAGCGAGCGTCCACCATCGGACATGTCTCATCCACTCGGCGACCGACCTTGGACACAATGCGATCAATAATCTGCAACAGGTGCTGGTTATCCCGGAACTCGACCGGTGACCGCTCCATTTTCCCGCCGCGCTCACAGTAAACATCCTTGGGTCCATTTATTAATATGTCACTGATCGACGGGTCTTTAAGTAATAACTCGAGTGGGCCAAGTCCAAATGTTTCATCAAGAACCTCTTCGACGAGACGATCTCGTTCCTGTCGGTTCAAGAGGTTGTTCTCGTCATCACAGAGGTGCTCGACGACAACCCGGATTTCCCGGCGCAGAACATCACCTTCCAGTTCTCCCACCCGTGTCAAATCCAGTTTGCCAATCAGCTTTTGGTGGATTTGTTGTTTCAATTGATCAAAACCGTTTACTTGGGAGCTTTGATTGGAATTTTGGGCTGTAATCATAATTTGTAAGGCATCCATTTTTTTCAGATAAGATCCGATGTCCTTCCGTATTCATGCACGAAAAGACCTGTCCAAAACGATAGCTTACGGTTGGCCCGGAAGTTGAAATTACCCACAAGAAATGACTTTGTTTGAACCTCACAATTCCGGTAACCATCACAATCGATACTCGGCCAATTCCAAGGTTAAACCTGGCACAAGTGACTGCAGAAGAAGTAAATTGCTGACTGCCTTCGGCCAAAATAAAAGAAAAAATCCGCGGGCGACGCTGGGGATCGCTTCTGGCAGCCAATCGATATTAGCCAGCTAATGACTTCGGAAATCAGATGGGGAACAAAACCGTAGTCACCTTCCGCTCAGCCTTCCCCAGGCAATTCGACAAAACGGTTGCGGTAATCAATTGAATTCTGTCTGGCTTGCGCAATAAAAAAGCCCTCTCGTTGACAGAGGGCTTTGGAGTCCGAGCTAACGAATCCTGGAACAGTACTATCTTGGCTTGATATCGGAATTGGGGCGGTAAAACCCGATTTCCTCCAGAGAACGATAAACTTCCTCGAGTGTTTTTTCACCAAAATTGGAAATACTCAAAAGTTCGACACGCGTTGTGTTAAGGAGGTCGCGGACAGTAAAAATACCGCGCTCCTCCAGGCAATTAGTGGTTCGAACCGTCAGGCCAATTTCGGCCGTACTCAATTCGAGTTTCTCAAGCATATTCCTTGATTCTTCTTCGGCAGCACTAAGAGGTATTCGAGTTTTTGCCATTGGGGATCCCTCCCTTGGATCAGAGACGATGGTCGATTGCAAAGGACGCAAGGCCAACCAATGATTCTTTCGGGCTCGTCCTTGCCTCAATATCCTCAAAATATACCATATGGCATGGAGAAATCGATCAGCCTAACTGACAAAAAATCGCTTCCATTGTATAGATTCCCGAACACTCGCTAGCACCCAAAGTTGGATTTCCACGGACACGATGCCTGTTGCCTCAGTACAAAAGATACTCACTCCGCTGAACGACGCACAGCGCAAGGCGGTGATGCACCTGGAGGGCCCACTATTGATGTTGGCGGGGCCAGGCAGCGGCAAAACGCGAGTCATCACTCATCGTATCGCTTATCTCATCTCACAGGGTGTCCCGGCACGTTCCATCCTGGCGTTGACATTTACCAATAAAGCCGCCGATGAAATGCGAAACCGGTTAAGCACTCTGGTCCCGGGCGCGCCATCCTGGGCCGGCACCTTCCACCGATTCTGTGCCCGGTTGCTGAGGCAGCATTCGTCGATGGTGGGGCTAACTGAAAATTTTTCGATTTACGATACGGGCGACTCGCGGAAAGTAGTGAAACACGCGATTGAAACTGCCAAAGTCAACTCGCAGCATTACTCGGCAGATTCGCTCATCAACCAAATCAGTTTTTTAAAAGCCCGTGGCCTGACGCCGGCCGATTTTGAGCCGCGGCCGGGACATCCGTTGGACCAGATCATCAGCAGGGTTTACCCCGAATACCAGACCCAGTTGAAACTTGCCAATGCGGTCGATTTTGATGACCTGCTTTTACATACGGTGGACCTGCTCCGGCACAATCCTGAATTGCGAGAAAGTCTGGATTGCATGTACCAACATGTCATGGTCGACGAATACCAGGATACCAACCACGCTCAGTACCAGTTGATTCGGCTGATGAATCACAATACTCAAAATTTGAGCGTGACGGGCGATCCCGACCAGTCGATCTACGGCTGGCGGGGAGCCGATTTAAATAACATCCTCGAGTTTGAGCGGGATTACCCCGACGCTGTTATTGTACGCCTGGAACACAACTATCGAAGCACGCGTTCGATTCTGTCAGTTGCCGATCAACTGATAGAAAACAATCTCAGGCGTAAACCAAAGAAGTTGTTGACTGACAATCAACAAGGCGATGCTGTTCGCTTGGTAACTTACACCTCTCCGCGCGAAGAGTCAGATGATATTGCAGATAATATCAACCTGACGGTTCAACAGGGAGGCAGGAGCCCCAGTGACTTCGCGATCTTCTACCGAGCCAACTGGCTATCGCGTTCCCTGGAACATGCGCTCCGCAAACTTGCGATCCCCTATCAAATCGTCAATGGTCACGAATTCTATCAACGCCGAGAAATCAAGGATGTTTTGGCCTATCTTCATTTGATAAACAACCCGCGGGATAACATTGCATTTGAACGAATTGTCAATGTTCCCTCCAGAAAAATTGGAAAAGTTACATTGGGGCGCCTCCGCAGCTACGCGCGAACGGAAAACATCTGTTTACTGGACGCGGCGAGGAAATGCGGCCTGATCGAGACCATTTCAAAGGGTGCCGCGACCAAGGTCGCAAAATTTGTGGCCCTGTTTGACGAACTGTCGGTGCTGGAAGCTGAAGTGGTCGAATCGATTATCCAACAGGTTGTCGCCAAGACGGGCTACCGGGAATGGCTGATCCAGGACGATAGTGAAGAAGGTCATGAACGCGCAGGCAATGTCGACGAACTCATCGTGTCTGCCCAGGAATTCGACCTGGAGCACCCGGAGGATGGTGGACTGGAGGCCTATCTTGAACAGTCCGCACTGGTAAGTGATACGGACGCCTGGGAAGCTGATGCAAACTTTGTAACCTTGATGACCATTCACGCCGCCAAAGGACTAGAGTTTCCATCGGTGTTCATCGTCGGCTGCGAGGACGGGATTTTGCCCCACGAGCGGAGCCAGGAAAATGACGACGAAATTGAAGAGGAACGACGGTTACTATTTGTGGGGATTACACGGGCCCAAGAAAATCTGCAATTGAGCCGCTGTGTTTCACGATTTAAGCGAGGTGCTTTCTGGCCTGCGATCGCCAGCCGATTCCTGCTGGAATTGCCCCGCGCCGAAATGAAGATTGTCGAACCCTCCAGCGTTGATTTTGTTCCCAATGATGATTTCTCCGATCAGCAAGTCCCATTCGACGTTGATCCGTGGATGCATGAAGGGATTCAAATCAACGATTCCGGGCCTGACACGCCGGAACAACAAGATGAATTGACGGAGGCCGGCCCATCACCGGCCCCACCAAAACCAAGCCGGGCTGCCTCGGGCAAGCCGGATTTCCCCCGACTGATGACGGGCACCGACTTGGCGAAACAAGCGGCCGGCAGAACCCATACTTTAGAATTTCAGCTGGGAATGCGAGTCGAACACGACGAATACGGGCAAGGCACGATCGCCGAACTATCCGGAACCAACATCAAACGAACCGCAACCGTCGATTTTGACGGGATCGGGAGCAAGCGATTCCGCTTGGCATTTTGCAATTTGCGAATTGTCAGTTCCGGCTGAATCCTGCCCGTTTGGCGTGACAACAATCCAAAGGGCCCCGGCAATCTACTTGATTGACTTCAGTGCAAATACAACCTGAACACTGATCTTGATCTCAATCGCATCGGGCACCATCTGCCCGTCGGTCTGGTCCGCCGCGTCCATCTCGGCTGCGTTGTAAGCAAAGTTGGAAGCCTGGGCTTGCCACATACCAGTCGATTCCATGATCTTGAGCGGTTCACCAATGGCCACTCCCAACGCCTCCGCCATGGCAGCGGCTTTCTGCTGCGCCAGCTTGACCGCTTTAATTCGCGTCTCATTCCGCAACTGATAACGTCGGGAAGTATCGTAACGGAAACTCCCTTCCACCGGGCCGCCAACAATTTCGGAGAGAAACTCGTCAAAACGATCGAGGTCTTTTTGCTTGATCGAAAACTGGCGCTGAACACGGAAGTGCTTAAAGGTCGTTTCATTCCGATTGCGGTCACGGTCATACACTTTTTCAATCTGGAGTCGCCCCGATGTCAATTGGTCCGGCGCAATTTTCAGCCTGTCCCGTATCGCCATCACACGAGCTGCCGATTTATCGCTGGCCATTTTCGCTTTTGCCAAATCGGGGTCGTCATCCGTAGTCGTAATGGCCCACACAATTTCATCGGGAGTGACGCAGGTCACCGCGGTTCCCGTAACCGAA
>JABACA010000092.1 GCA_014237975.1 Mariniblastus sp.
TGTCGTCCGCTTTGTCGTCCGCTTTGTCGTCCGCTTTGTCGTCCGCTTTGTCGTCGTCGTCGTCGCTATCATTGCCAGCGGGCGCAGGTCCTCCTCCCGACAAAGCCGATGCGGGCAGATTGTCCATAAAACCTTCTTTTGGCGGGGTAATCACTTCGCTCTTGACGGCATCTTTCTTGTACGGACCATTAGGAATCATTTGGACCAGTCCGCCGTTTTCGGAAACGACCGTCAAGTACGGCTTCTGCAAAAACGGAAGGGCCCGCTTGAATTCGTACGTTTCAATCTCGAAATTACCGTCCTTTGTTGTGCTGGACGGATCTTGACCTATTTCTTTATTGACGTCGCCCTTGGGTATGGCCCCGCCATCGTCTGTTTCTTTATCCATTAGAGTCATTGCTTTGTCTATTTTTTGTTTGGCTTCGGCGATAAAACTCTTGTCTTGGTAGAACAAGACGATCACCACGCCCAAAATGAGCAACAAGATAACCAGGCGGATAACAAAACCACCACCATATTTTGATTCTGACATGTGAACTCCTCGAAATTACATCTGCATGTTTTTTAACTGGGCAGCAAAAGTCTCTGCTATTTCATCGGCCCTCTGTTTAGGACCTCGCACGACCAAGCATTTGGCAACCCGCAATTGTATCTGGCTGGCCGAAAAAAATCGACAAAAAGGTGGGTTTTATGCAAGACAATCTGCTTTGAATTGAGAATCAAAGCTGAAAATGGTCGGTGTCGCCGGAAAATATTGACCAACCAGTCCAGTTTATGACAACGGTTCACTACTGGCTGGTATTCTTGACCCGTTTTCCGGCGGATGTGTGCCGTGCCTGGTGCAAGTTTTCGCTTGACACAGAAACCGGCGACAACCAGGCAGCTCGGCCCCGATCCAATGGGGAAAACCTGTTGGCAGCCCTGGTTGTCTCGCAACCTTCACCTTCCGTTAAGCAAGTCCGTCGCTACGTTCCCATGGCGTCAATCAGGCGACCTGGCGAGCCCATAATATTGTACCCGCCATCGATATGTAAAATCTCGCCAGTAATGCCGCTGGACAGATCCGAAAGCATAAACAGGCCCGTTTTGCCAACTTCCGAGTGGGTAATATTGCGAGAAAGGGGTGCCATGTGTTCGTACATTTTAAGCATTTCGCCCACGCCGGCCGCACTTCCTGCCAGCGTCTTAAGCGGGCCCGCGCTGATCGCGTTAACACGGATTCCCCGGGGGCCCAAATCGTAGGCAAGGTAGCGCGTCGACGCTTCCAGCGCTGCTTTGCAAATGCCCATCACGTTATAGCCTGGGACGCATTTTTCACCGCCGTAATAACTCATGCAGGCGACCGCCGCGTTTTCGGCGAGCAATGGGCGGGCTGCATTACAGACCGCAATCAAACTATAGGCGCTGATTTCCATCGCCATCTTGAATCCTTCGCGACTGGTTTCAATCGTGTCGCGCTGCAAGTCACCCCGGTCTGCAAAGGCAACCGAATGTAACAAGAAGTCAATCTGGCCAAACTCCGACTTGGCCGTTTCCATCAACCCGGCGATTTGCTCGTCGTCTTGTACGTTTACCGGGACGAGGAATTTTGCGTTTTCAGGGTGTTCGCTTTTTTCGATACATTTCTCGACGCGGCGACGATTTTTTTTCTTTTCATCGCCAACACGGTCTGGCAAGTGAGTAAATCCACACTGGCCACCTTCGGCCATAATCATCTCGGCAATCGCCCAAGCAATGGACCGGTCATTGGCAACACCCAAAATCAGTCCTTTTTTTCCGTCGAACAAGCCCATTCAAATAGTTCCCTTTTTCCTGTTGGTTGTTTAACGAGATCAAAATGACTACGCTTTATCAAGCCGCTTGATTTACTCGTGCGGCCGCTCAGCGGAGTCGCTGGAAACCAGCCCGACTGATCCCGGTTTTGGTTTTAATAACAGTTTTAGTGTCAGCTCACAATTGTAGTAACTTTTTTGTCCTTACAAATGCCGCGTTAACCTGTCATGCCAAGCAATACCGCATTTTAACAAACCATGTCATATTCCATTCAAATTGAACGGCTGGCGGGCTGTCCTCGCGGCAGCGAACTGTTGGCCAGGCTGGTCAATCTTGCTCTGCAAGAAGATGACGCCGATCGCTTTCTCTCGCAGCTGGTAACGACCGTCGAGAAGGCAGCGGGAGAGGGTGTTATATCTACCAGCATCATCCAGGGTGTGAAAGGTACCTGGCGCGTTTTGGCAACGACTCAAACGGTTGACCGGTTGCCGGAAGAAATGCTGGCGGAAGCTTTGGATTCCGAGTCTTATCATTCGGCTGGTTTGTTTTGCGCCACGCCATTGAAGTCCACCGGTTCGGTCGGCCAGCTGCTGGCCCAAACCGCGGACCCGCTAACGGACCCGGCAGTTTGGGATTCCTTTGCGGCTGCTGTTGAGTTTGCTCAGGGGGTCTTTCGGCAGCGTCAGGAGCCAATTCAGCGAGCCGAGCGATTGACCGCCATGTTGGAAATGACGGCTCAATGGAATCGGTCACGTGAAACGGGCGAGCTGCTCGAGGAAATCGCCAAAACATCTACGCGATTGTTGGGCGCTGAGCGAGCGACCATTTTCCTGTTGGATTCCAGCGGGCAAACACTGGTTGGAAAGCCGGCGCTGGGTGTTGAGGGTGGCCAGCTGGTGATTCCCAGCACCGCGGGGGTTGTCGGTGAAGTTGTCCAATCGGGTGAGCCGCGCCGCGTGGACAGTGATATTGCTTCTGAGCAGCGCCAGATTAATCGCGAGGTGGATGAGCAGCTCGATTTTGAAACTCGTTCACTGCTGTGTGTCCCCCTGGTCAATTCGGACAATCAAACCATCGGTGCATTTGAGCTGATCAATAAAATACGGGGTAATTTTTCCGACAGCGACCAGGCAGCCCTGGTGGACTTGGCCGCTCATTCAGCGGTGGCAATCGAAAACACACAGCTGGTTGAAAACTTGGAGACCAAGCGGCGAATTGTCGCCGACGAGGCGGCCGGACAGGTCCATCTGATTGGAAAATGCAATGCGATTCAACAACTAAAACAGACCATCGAGCGGATAGCCGACACCGACTTGGCAATTCTGATCACCGGGGAAAACGGGACGGGCAAAGAGGTGGTCGCTCAAATGGTGCATTATCTGAGTGCCCGACGCGATGAAGTGTTGGTGGCCGTGAATTGTGCCGCCATTACCGAGTCTCTGCTGGAAAGCGAGTTGTTTGGGCACGAGAAAGGGGCGTTTACTGACGCCCATCAGTCGAGGGCCGGCAAGTTCGAATTGGCCGACAACGGAACGCTGTTTCTCGATGAAATTGGCGATATGAGCCTGGGGGGGCAGGCCAAGCTGTTGCGCGTGCTGGAAGAGAAAGTGGTTGTGCGGGTGGGCGGCTCAAAACCGATCACTACGGGCGCTCGCGTGATCGCGGCAACCAACCAGCGGCTGGCCAAATTAGTGGAAGAGAAAAAGTTTCGCGAGGACCTGTTTTTCCGGCTCAACGTGGTAACCATCGAAATTCCACCGCTGCGCGACCGCGGCGCTGATATTGACGAATTGGCGGGACACTTTCTGGAAGTATTTTGTCGCAAGGCCCGCCGCGAAGCTCCGGAAATTTCGGCCGCCGCGCGACAGCGACTGCTCAGCCATCCGTGGCCAGGCAATGTTCGCGAGCTGAGAAACATGATGGAACGACTGGCCTATCTGTCCTCCGGTGACACGATTGAGCCGGAAGATTTGGCGTTTATCATTTCGCCAAGACCGGCTGAGTCCCTGGTCCCCATGAACCTGTCGCTTAATGATGCCACCCGACTGTTTCAGTGCGGTTACATTCAAAAACACATCAAGAGTGCCGGGGACAATATGACCGAAGCAGCATCCATGCTTGGTTTGCATCGCTCGAATTTGTATCGGAAAATGCGGCAACTGGAGATGGACCACGAAGGTTCGCCCGACGATTGATTCTGTGGTCAATAATCAACTACCGCGGGCGTGAGACCGAAGCCTGGGACGCAAAGCGCTGCTTAACTTGTCGCTCTGGGTAGCGCGGCTCGGTTTGGGTTTGCTTCCAATTCGGCTGGTGTGATTGAATTTGAATGTTCCCGCTGGAAGCGGTTGATGCCCGCTGCTGGGCTTCCAGGTTTCGATTGATGGCTTGTCCTCTGTCGTCAGTCACACGGCCTAAAAAAAAAGCGACCGAACCGATCACAAGCAACAGGGTGACAAGATTGAAACGAAGACGAAAAGACGAAATCCACTTTTTCATAAGACGGGCCCCCTACAGCAACAAATCCGCTGTTCTATCTATGCTTACAAGTTTATCTATCGTCCAGTTTCACAAAATAAATTAAATCCTCTTTAATCGCCTTTACGGGTGGTGTTTTCCCCCTTGTGGCTGTCTGTGCCAAGCGTTCTGGTGTTTATCGGGCCGGTTGTTGATTTGCTTTTTTTAGTTGGACCAAAAAGACTAAACTGGGACACTTGTTCCGATCACTGTCGTTCAATCTTCACCATAGCGCGGTCCAACAGCATGCACTCAGGTATTTATTCTGGCGTAATGACCGTTTTCCTTGGCCTTGGCTTCGGCTCTTGGCTGGCTGCCGACGATCCCCCCGTCAGTTACCACAATCAGGTTCGTCCAATTCTTCAGGCCAACTGCTATGGATGTCATCAGCCAGCCCGTGACATGGGTGGTTACGCGATGGTCCAGTTTCACGCCTTAATCGGCACTGGCGAATCGGGAGACCCTGCCGTTGTTGCGGGCAATCCAGATGCCAGTTCGTTGATCGAATTAATCACACCGGATGAGTCGGGTGTTGCTGCAATGCCCCAAGATGAACCGCCCTTGACCGAACAAGAGGTTCTGCTGATTCGTCAGTGGATCGAACAGGGCGCCGTGAACGACTCGCCGACACAAACGGTCAACTACTCCCGGCAACACCCGCCCGAATACAGCCGGCTGCCGGTTGTCACGTCGCTAGATTTTTCGCCCGACGGGCAGTTGCTGGCAACCGCCGGTTTTCATGAAGCCGTGCTGGTAGACGTTGGTTCGCAAAAGATCAAGCACCGCCTCGTCGGCATCTCCCCTCGCATCGAATCCTTGAGGTTTTCGCCAGACGGAACTCGGCTGGCCGTTGGCGGGGGTAGCCCCGGCTTGGCAGGCGAGGTACAGGTTTGGAATGTTGCAACAGGGGCACTGGAGCTGTCCAAGTCGATAGGTTACGACACGGTTTACGGCATCAGCTGGTCGCCAGACGGAACGAAAATCGCCTTCGGATCGACCGACACCAACCTGCGGGTTATCGATGCCAAAACGGGGGAACAGGTTTTGTTCCAGGGGGCTCACGACGATTGGATACGGGAGACGGCGTGGTCTGTCGACGGCACCCAGTTGGTTTCGGTAGGCCGCGACATGACCTGCAAGTTAATCGATTTTGAAACTGAGAGATTTATTGACAACATCACATCGATCACGCCAGGGGTTCTCAAGGGTGGAATTTCGTCGGTTGCGCGCCACCCGCAGCGGGATGAGATTTTGATTGGTGGGTCGGACGGTGTTCCCAAAATTTATCGAATGGTTCGCGAGACCCGGCGACGAATTGGCGACGACGCCAACATGATTCGACGGATGCCGCCGATGAAAGGCAGGATCCAGGCGGTTGACATTTCGTCTAACGGCCAGCTGTTTGCAGCCGGCACCAGCCTCGACGGGTCGGGTGCGCTGGCAATCTACGCCTATGACCCCGACACCGCTTTGTCCAAGGAATTAAAGGCGATACTAAGCAAGGTCGCTTCATCGAGAACGCCCGAGGAGCAAAGCAAAAGAGAGGAATACGTTACTCGCAATGTCAAGCTAATTGCCTCGACCGAAGTTCCCACAGGCATTTACTCACTTCGATTTGATCCGTCGGGCAGCAAGATTGCCCTGGGCGGCAGCGACGGCATGGTCCGCCTGGTCGACACGTCAACCGGCGAACTGGTTTCTTCTTTTGCGCCTTTTGAAATCACTTCCGAGTCGACTCAGGTCCAGCCAGCTCAGGATCGGAACTGGCGATTTTCTACAACCGACAGCGAGGCAACCGCCGAGAGACAGCTTAAGGATGTTGTCGAAGTTGTCGTCCAGCCCGGCAGCGTATTGCTCGATTCCAAAACCGCCTATGCTCAACTGATCGTGCGGGCTCTGACGCGTGACGGCGCTTGGCATGATGTAACATCCGATGTTGTTTTTGGCCTTCCCAAAGCAGCCCAGCCGTTCGATTTTTCGGTCAGCAGCTCAGGCCTGGTTCAGTTACAACCGGGGGCTCGTAATCGCACCTCTCAAATTGACATTCAGTATCAGGGCCACCCGGCTGCCGTTCCCGTCGAGGTCGATATTGATCCGGCTTGGTCGCCCGATTTTATACGGGATGTGAACCCTGTTCTTTCCCGGCTGGGTTGCAACGGCGGCACTTGTCATGGCTCGGCCGATGGCAAAATGGGATTCAAGCTCTCGCTGCGTGGCTATGATCCGATTTTTGATATTCGCGCGTTCACCGACGACCTGTCTGGCCGCCGCATCAACTTGGCATCGCCGGTCGACAGCCTGATGTTGCTCAAGCCAACGGCCTCGGTGCCACACCTGGGCGGTCAATTAATTACGGCCGATCACAAGTACTACCAGATCCTCCACGACTGGATTGCCAATGGCTCTAAGCTCAATCTGGATGTTCCCCGGGTCACCTCGCTTGACGTGTTTCCCAGCAACCCTATCTTGGCCAGCGCCGCAGATCGACAACAAATGCGAATTGTCGCAACTTATTCTGATGGAAAACAGAGAGACGTTACCCGCGAAGCGTTTCTGGAGGTCAGCGATATTGAAATCGCGGCCGTTGAGGGAACCCAAATCGTTGCCCAACGACGTGGCGAAACACCCGTACTGGCTCGATACGAAGGCGCTTTCACGGCTACCACGTTGACCGTTATGGGAGATCGAAGCGGGTTTGCCTGGGTCGAGCCCGATGCTTATGGCCCTATCGATGAAATGATTGCCGCCAAGTGGAAGCGAATGAAGATATTGCCCTCGGGGCTGTGCAGCGACGAAGAATTTGTTCGTCGAGTCTATCTCGACTTGACCGGGTTGCCGCCCGGCAGCGACGTGGTGAAACAATTCCTGGAAGACCCGCGCGAGGCGCGTGTCAAACGGGACGAAACCATCGATCGTTTGATCGGCAGTCCTGAGTTTGTCGAGTACTGGAGCAACAAGTGGGCCGACTTGTTGCAAGTCAATCGCAAGTTCTTGGGTGTCGAGGGCGCCCAGGCGTTTCGGCAGTGGATCCGCGGACACGTGGAAGCCAACACGCCTTATAACCAGTTCGTCAGCCAGATACTGACGGCCAGCGGTTCGAACAAGGAGAACCCGCCGGCCGCCTATTACAAGATCTTGCGGACACCTGTCGACACGATGGAAAACACGACCCACCTGTTTTTGGGCACACGGTTCAATTGCAACAAATGCCACGACCATCCGTTTGAGCGATGGACCCAGGATCAATATTACGAAACGGCCGCTTTTTTTGCCCAATTCCAGCTGAGCGAGGATCCGGCCAGCGGTGGCAAGAAAATTGCCGGGTCAGCGGTTGAAGCGGCCAAGCCGCTGTACGAAAAAGTGGTTGACGCCGACAGCGGCGATCTCACGCACGAGCGAACGGGCAAGGTGGCAGAGCCTCGGTTCCCGTTTGAATGTAATTACCAGTCTGAACCTACGTCTTCACGACGGCAACAATTCGCCGACTGGACCACTTCGGCCGACAACCCCTACTTTGCAACCAGCTATGTCAATCGGTTATGGGGCTACCTGCTGGGGGTCGGGCTAATTGAGCCGTTGGACGACATTCGCGCGGGGAACCCGCCGACCAATCCGTTGCTGCTGGAGTATTTGACCCGGGAGTTTGTAGAGCACAACTTCGACATGCAGCACATCCTGCGGTTGATTTGCAAATCGAGAACCTACCAGCTGTCGGTTCGCACCAACGCGTTCAACCAGGGTGATGGTGTCAACTACTCGCATGCTTTGCCACGCCGACTGCCGGCCGAAGTTCTTTTTGATTCGATTCATTTTGTCACCGGCAGCCAATCAATGATTCCCGGCGCGCCAGCCGGTACCCGGGCAGCTTCGTTGTCTGACTCGGGTGCCCGACTGCCGAGTGGTTTTTTAACCACCCTGGGCCGGCCGGCCCGTGAGAGCGCCTGCGAATGCGAGCGGAATAACGACCTGCAGCTGGGATCGGTGCTGGCTCTGGTCAGCGGCCCCGACGTGGCTCGCGCCATTAGCGACCCGAAAAACCAGCTGGCTCAATTGGCTGCCAATCAGCCAGACGACAAAGCCCTCATTAACGAACTTTATTACCGCATTTTAAATCGACCTGCCACCGAGGCTGAGGTTCGGATCGCCGTCACGGCATTTCTGGATGTCGAGGCGGATCACCAGCAGTTGCTGGCCCAGCTGAATGACCGTCGCCAAGTGGCCGACCAGCTCCGTCCCGGACTGGAAAAACAGCGGGAACTACTCATGGCCGAAACACAAACGTCACTCGATGGCGCCATCCAGAGGATCGACCCGACGCTCCTTCAACGCGAGACCGAACATGCGCAGCATTTGGCAGCCGCTGAGGCGGAACTAAAAAAACACCGCGAATCAGCTGGCAATCTCGAAGGCTGGAAACAGCGCCAGAAAACAGAAATCAACTGGCAGCCCATCCTGTTCGAACAGGTGACAACCCTCTCCAAGACTCCTGTTGAAATTCGCGATGATCGCAGTCTGTTGATCACTCCGGTCGACAGCAAGGATCTTTATACGGCCCTTGCAAAAACAGACATGACGGGCATTACCGGGGTCCGCCTGGAATTGCTGCCCGATGATTCATTGCCGACCAAAGGTCCGGGAACGGCCAAAAATGGGAACCTCGTTTTGACCGAGTTCCAAATGGAGGTTGCCAAGCCGGATCAACCCGACCAATGGATTCCGGTCAAGTTCAAGACGGCCATTGCCAACTTCGAGCAGGGCGGCCTGCCGATCATTAACACGATCAACGGGAAGACGGGCGACCGGGGCGGCTGGGCCGTGTACGGAAACACGGGTCAAGTTAGTTGGGGTAGTTACCAGATTGCCGAACCGGTCGGTTTTCCGGAGGGCACACGGCTTCGGTTTAAGTTACACCAGAATTTTGACACCCAGCACCAGCTGGGCCGTTTCCGCATCTCCCTGAGTCAATCCGCCGGTACGCTCGGCCTCAGCCTGTCCGAATCGCTACTGGCCCAGCTGGAGCAGCCCCAGGACAAATTGGCAGAACCGGTCAAGAAGCAACTGCAGGCCGCTTATGAAAAAAGCGACCCTCGCTTGAAAGAGCTGCTGGCAAATTTGGCACAAGCCAAAAAACCCCCGGCAATCGATCCTGAGATTGTTCGGTTGCGAGGAAAATTAAAACGCGTCAGCCAGCCCGTTCCGGCCGACGCACAAACGACCCGGCTGGAGGTGGACTTCAGCCAAAGTGAAAAACAGCTGGCAAACCGGCGCTTGACGGCGACACAGGACCTGGCCTGGGCATTAATCAACAGCCCGTCCTTCCTGTTCAACCGCTAGGCAGTCCGCAATCCAATCACTGACATATCGAGGAAACCATGTTTCGAATCACTGGACAGCCTGGAAAAGATTTATGTGACCGCGAGTTGGGTGTCACCCGTCGCGACGTCTTGCGAGTCGGCGGTTCCGGCATGCTGGGCATGACACTTGGCACGATGCTGAACCTGAGGGCGCAGGCCGATGACGGACTGACGAACCGGCGGGGCTGGGGCAAAGCGAAGAGTGTTATTTTGCTTTACCTTCAGGGCGGCCCCAGCCATCTCGACCTGTGGGATCCCAAGGAAAATGTCCCGGACAATGTTAAGAGCGTGTTCAAACCCATTTCGACCAAGATCCCCGGTGTCCAGTTCACGGAAAATCTGCCATTGCTCTCCCAGCTGAACGATCGGTTTACGATGATCCGCTCGTTGAGCTACACACCGGTTGGCCTGTTCAACCACACGGCCGCCATCTACCAGATGATGACCGGCTATACGACTGACAAGGTTAGTCCGTCGGGCCAACTGGAGCCTCCCACGCCGAAAGATTTTCCCAATTTTGGATCCCACATCATTCGCTTTAAACCGGTCGACGTCCCGATGCTGCCGTTTGTCATGCTGCCCCGACCACTGCAGGAGAGCAATGTGGTTGGCAAGGGCGGGAGCGCCGGGTTCCTGGGAAAGGCTTTTGATCCTTACACGCTGTTCCCCACCGGGGACGATATGAACATGAACAAAATGGCCAATATCAAGATCGATGATCTCAAATTGCCGCCGGATGTATTTTCGGTTCGACTCAAGCGGCGGGCCCGATTGCGGGAGCTGATCACGGGCCAGATGCCCCATATTGACCAGGCAGTGGAGCCACTGAAGCTGGATCAGCATTACCAGCAGGCGTTGGACCTGGTTGTCTCGGGCCGGGCGCGCGAGGCGTTTAACCTGGGTGCCGAGCCGGAAGCCATGCGGGAAAAATACGGGCGAACAACCTTCGGTGACAGCTGCCTGTTGGCCCGTCGCCTGGTAGAAGCCGGTACGCGGGTGGTTGAAGTTGTTTGGCCCAAGGTTGCCAACTCGGACAACCACAGCTGGGACCAGCACAAGGATTTGAGTAAACGGATGAAGAACCAGTCCGCGCCCATGTTTGATCGCGGTTTGAGTGGCTTGATCGAAGACCTTGACCAGCGGGGCATGTTGGACGAGACGTTGGTGGTCGCGGTTGGCGAGTTTGGTCGCAGCCCACAGCGGGGAGTCAGCACCTCGGGCAACGACAACAGCAATGACGGTCGCGATCACTGGCCTTATTGTTACACTGGGGTAATTGCCGGCGCCGGAACCAAGCGCGGTTATGTGCATGGCAAATCTGACAAGACCGCATCGGCACCAGTGGATGACCCGGTTCATCCGGCGGAGCTGTTGGCGACCATTTACCACGCCTTTGGTATCGATCCGGAGACGATGGTCATGAATCATTTAAACCAGCCGCGGGAACTGGTCAAAGCCCATCCAGTTTCAGCCCTGTTTTCCTAGAGCTCGGCGCAATGCCCGGTGATCAGGCCGACAAATGCTTGTAGGGCGTGTTAAATAGTTGTTTACGTAGCGTTGCAGGTTGGTCCAACTTTAATGAACAAACCGTCTTTGGCCATTCGCTGTCAACAGTTAACCAAGACCTATCAAGGCAAGCCCCCTGTGGAGGCGGTGCGGGGCGTCGATCTAGAGGTTCAAGCGGGTGAGTGTTTTGGTGTGCTCGGACCCAACGGCGCTGGAAAAACGACGACCATTGAAATCCTCGAAGGCCTGTTGCCGCCAACCTCCGGCTCGGTGCGCGTGTTGGACATGGAATGGCGCACGCATGAGCTGGAGATTCGACAGCGAATTGGTGTGTCCCTGCAGGAAACCCAGCTGAGCGATCGATTGACGGTGGCCGAAACGATCACCCTGTTTCGCAGTTTCTACCAGGATGGTCTAACGGCCGACGAATCATTAAAGCGGGTGTCGCTAACTGAAAAGGCTGGCGCATGGATTAAAAACCTGTCGGGTGGCCAAAAACAGCGACTGTCGGTTGCCCTGGCGATTGTGGGTGATCCCGACCTGTTGTTCCTGGATGAACCGACCACCGGATTGGATCCCGGCAGTCGGCGGCAACTTTGGGATATTATTCGGTCTTTTCGTGACCGCAACAAAACCGTGATGATCACCACGCACTATATGGAAGAGGCGGAGCGGTTGTGTGACCGAGTGGCCATTTTTGACCAGGGGCGTGTGATCGCGATGGGCACTCCCCGCGAGCTGATCGCCTCTCTCGGTGCAGAGCATGTGATCGAGTTTTCTCTCCAGCAGGAACTTGCCGGCCCGGGTAAACGACTGCTTCAGGAGTGGTTATCCCGGTTGCCAACGGTAGAACAAGTCGATGTCAGCAACGGCTCGGTTCGCATGACAGCAGCAGAATCCCACTCGGCCTTGGGCCGGCTGTTTGAAGAGCTTGAACACCGGCAGCTTGAAATTACCAGCCTGACCACCCGGCATGCGAGCCTGGAAGACGTGTTCGTCCAGTTAACGGGACGCCACCTGAACGATGATTCGGCCGAATAGAAATGGTACTGTTGTGACACACTCTCAATCAAATCGGCCCTCTCCTTTGTGGAACCTGACTACGTCCCGCCTGCGTGAATTTTACCGCAAGCCGGAAGCCGTATTTTGGGTCTACTTTTTCCCGATCCTGATGGTAGTGGCTCTTGGCATTGCGTTTCGCGACAAGCCGATTGAGCGGATCACCGTGGACGTCCTGGCCTCGAGCGGGTCAACCGAACTGGTCCGCGCGCTGGCGGCCGACCCGAGAGTAAAGGTCCTTGAGTTTGACGAGGCCACCTGTCGCCAGCGGCTGCGAACGGGTAAGTCCGATCTGTACGTAGTTCTCGGGGAGTCTTCCCGATACTTGGTTCCTGCGGTCGATTATGTTTACGACCCGACGCGGCCAGGCAGCGTGGTTGCCAAGGACCTGGCGGACCAGCTGATCCAGAAAGCGGCTGGGCGAGTGGACCCTGTAACGGTAACCGTTCAGCAATACAACGAACCGGGTAGTCGATATATCGACTTCCTGGTCCCAGGCCTGCTGGGAATGGGCCTGATGGGCGGCGGTCTGTGGGGTGTCGGGTTTGCCGTGGTCGATATGAGAATTCGCAAACTGTTGAAGCGCTTCCTGGCCACACCGATGAGGAAAAGTCACTTCCTGATTGGGGTCATGACTAGCCGTCTGTTTTTTATGGTGCCCGAGATTATCCTGCTGATCGTTTTTTCCTGGCTGTTTTTTGATGTCCGCATTTACGGCAGCTGGATCACCCTGTTTGTATTGGTCTTGCTGGGAGCGGTCGAGTTTTCCGGGATTGGCCTATTGGTCGCTTCACGGGCTCGCACGCTGGAATCGGTCTCCGGTTTAATGAACCTGGTCATGCTGCCAATGTGGACCTTGTCCGGCATTTTTTTCTCGTACGACCGGTTCCCGGCGGTCGCTCAACCGATCATCAAGCTCTTGCCGCTGACGCCGCTGATCGACGCCCTCCGCAAGGTTATGCTGGAAGGGGCAACACTGACAATGCTTGGGTCGGAGCTGTTGATCATGTCCCTCTGGTCGGTGGCCTGCTTTGGGGTGGCCTTGAAGATCTTTCGCTGGACGGATTGAGCGGGTCAACAAATCGATGATCCCCGCTGTTCGCATTGTTTGGGATCCCATTGGGCCGTTCCGACTTGGCTCGATAAACACGCAAAACGCGGTGGCAAAAGGGCTGTTCAGCGGAGGTCCAGCGGGAATCCCGTGTTCCACCCCGGTTGTCTATTTTTCCCCTCGACGTTTTCCGGGAGATGGACTAAAATTCGTGGCTCGCTAAAGTAAAGCAAGTTTCATTCAGCAGATAGATTTGGTTAGTAACATGTATGCGATTGTCGCTGACGGTGGACGTCAATACAAAGTCGAAAAAGGGCAGCTCCTGGAGATTGACTACCGCGAGCTTGAGGCGGGTGCCGATTTCACATTCGAACGGGTACTGGCCGTTTCCGACGGAGACTCTTTTAAGTTGGGGCAGCCCACGGTCGAAGGGGCCTCGGTGACCGCTAAAGTTGTTGGTGATACCAAAGGCAAAAAGATATACATCCAGAAATTCCGTCGACGCAAGAACAGTAAGCGTCGCACAGGACATCGCCAAAAATACGTACAAGTTCAAATCAGCTCAATAGCGGGCTAGGCCAATCGGCCGGAACAATGGGCTGACCAGAAATTTGTTGGTGCGAAGTTCCGGGTCATTTCGTTGGATTTTGACTACGGGCAGGCAAGAAGCCACCTTAAACTTGGCTTTCACCCGATTTTGAGTCTTTCTAAAGCGCCCAAAAATCGTTGAAATGGATTCCAGTTCATTCAACGAAAACGAAACCATGACACCCAACGAACATCTCAATTCGTCGGCTACCGCTGAAATGGCCATTAAAAACATCGTTGGCCAGTCGGCGGCGATGCTGGAGGTCTTTCGTTTGACCCGCAAGGCTGCCTCGAGCAACGCCTCTGTATTGCTGCTCGGTGAAACGGGAACCGGCAAGGAACTTATTGCCACGGCACTCCACCGGTACAGCATGAGGTCAAGCGGTCCGTATGTACGAGTCAATTGCGGGGCATTAACGGAGAGCTTGTTGGAAAGCGAGTTGTTTGGACATGTTCGCGGGTCATTTACCGACGCGGTGCGGGACCGGACAGGGCGTTTTGAAGCGGCCCACGGTGGGACCATTTTCCTGGATGAAATTAACTCCACTTCACTAACGCTGCAGGTCAAGCTCTTGCGGGTCTTGCAGGAACGTGAGTTTGAACGGGTTGGCGACACAAAAACGATCCCGGTTGACGTGCGAGTTGTTGCGGCCAGCAATTGTGATTTGAGCTTCGAAATTGCCGAGGGTCGATTTCGCGAAGACCTGTTTTGGCGAATCAACGTGTTGCCGATTCACTTGCCGCCGCTGCGGCGACGACCCGAGGACATCGAGCCACTGGTACTGCATTTTCTGCGCGTTTATTCCGAAGCAAACAATCGATCTGTTTTGGAAATTCACCCCGAGTCGTTACGCGCGCTTGTTGCCTACCGCTGGCCCGGCAACGTCCGCGAGCTTCAGAACTACGTCGAGCGATCCGTGGTTTTAGCCGAGGGCTGTGAGCTGACGCCCGATCTTCTGCCGCGCTGCGTGTTAGGCGATGCGCCAAAAACCGAAACGGCCGTTTTTCGGCCGGTGGATGACAAGTCTCTTATCCAGGAGTTTGTGTACAACGGGATAGAGAAAAACAATGGTGATGCTGCCGGTTTGCACAGACAGATTGTGGCGCCGGTTGAAAAAGAGCTGTTGATCCAGGTGATGGACGCTTGCAACCAGACGCAAACCAAAGCGGCTGATCGGTTGGGGATTAACCGAAACACGCTTTACAAGAAGCTTAAAGATTACGGCCTGGAAAAAAACAGTGCGAAAATGCCTGAGAACAAAGGCGCCCCCTAGTTATTAATAGAGCGGTGATTGTTTGTTGGTTGTGCCGCTCAATCATGAGACCCCGTTGTAGTGGCGCCAATGAACTGGCTTTATGGCATATCGATCACCTGCTTTGCTGCCAGCTACCTTGTTGCATTTTGCCTGGAGCTAACGCGTGTTTTTTTTCGTGCGCCGCTGCGAAAATACCTGATTAATGGCGTCATACTGGCTGGTTTCTTTGCCCACACGACCTACCTGGTTCTACAAACCCAAATGCAGCTGGCCGGCACCGGTTTGTTCATGGGGAGTTGGTCGGGCTGGTGTTTTGGCGCGGCCTGGTTGCTGATCGTTGCCTATCTTTGGATTCGTTATCGACAGCCTCAAACATTGTCTGGCCTGTTTGTGTTGCCGATGGTGATTTGCCTGATTGGCGCAGGCACATGGCTGGGGCCGGAGCTGTCGTTTCCCTCGGCACGAGCCCGGACCGTGTGGAATGCGGTTCATGGGTTATCACTGTTGGTCGGTACGGCAACGGTCATTTTGGGATTTGTGTTCGGTACAATGTACCTGGTGCAGTCCAGTCGGCTGAAAAAAAAGCGGCCCCCGTCCCGGCTGGTTCGGTACCCTTCACTTGAATGGCTGCAGGAAACCAGTGAAATGCTGTTGCTTGTGTCGACGGTTTTACTTGGGGTGGGCCTGCTGTCCGGGATCCTGGTAAATGTCATCAACCAAAAAATAGGCCGGGGTGTTCTCCCGTGGAACGATCCGGTGATTATCTCGTCGGCAATCTTGTTTGTTTGGCTGTTGATCTCGTTGCTTTTTAATCTCGTCTATCGGCCCGCTCGCCAGGGTCGCAAGGTGGCCTATTTGGTATTGACCAGTTTTCTGTTTCTTGTGGTTGAATTCGCAATTGTGCTCTACGCAGGTCATGCAACGCGCGAACCTGAACTCCAGGAAAAGGAAATGGCCGGGGCTCCGGTCGCGGCAGCGATGGGTGCGTCGCAGCTGCCCGCTTGCAGGGAGGCCGGTTGATGATCCTGAAAATTATTGGCTGTAGCCATCACCAGAGTAGTGTTGAGGTTCGGGAGCGGCTGGCTTTTAATCCTCAACAAACCTTTCGTTTTTTACGGAAATTCTACGATGCGTATCCACAGAGCGAAGTGGTTTTGTTGTCTACCTGCAACCGAACGGAACTGTATGCTGCAGGCCAGTCGCACGACTTGATGCCGAGTACGGAAGAAATGGAGCTGTTTCTCGCCGACTCTTGTGGCGTGCAGCATTCCGAAATCAACGACTTTCTGTTTGAACACGCAAACGAACAGGCTGTTCGACACCTGTTTGCTGTGGCGGCAAGCCTGGACAGCATGGTGATTGGCGAGGCCCAGATTCTGTCGCAGGTAAAACAGGCATACCGGCAGGCGGCCGATCTTAATCAGCCGATGCCGCTCACCCACCATGTGTTCCAGGCGGCCATCCGCGTGGCCAAGCGGGTGGCCAGCGAAACCGAAATTCATACGAATCGCGTCAGCATTCCCAGCATTGCCGTTGGTGTATTCGCTCGGCAGATATTTGAGCGCCTCGACAACAAACAGATATTGGTAATCGGTGCTGGTAAAATGGCCGACGAGACTTTGAAATATATTCAAGGAGAAGGTGGCCGGGATTTTGTTGTCGTCAACCGAACTCGCGAAGCGGCAGTCCGGCTGGCGGAAAAGTTCAACGGACGAGTTGCCGATTGGGATGCGCTGTCGGACCAGATACAAAACGCCGATTTGATTGTCAGCACTACCGGTGCCAGTCAGCCGGTCGTCACGCTACAGATGTATCAACAGATTGAACGGGGTCGCCTGCAACGCCCCTTGTTTGTGTTGGATTTGGCCATGCCGCGAGATTTTGAACCCTCGGTCGGAGAGTGTTTGAATGTCTATCTTTACACGATCGACGATTTGCAACAGGAGTGCGACCGGAACCGGAATGCCCGCGTGGGCGAGTGGCCAAAAGCGCAGAAAATCTTAGACCAGGAAACGGAACGGTTCATGCGGGAGCTGTCACTTCGTTCCAAGGGGCCAACCATTCAGCGGCTCAAACAACAGGCACAACAGATTAAGGACATCGAGCTGGATCGTTTGATGAAACGACTGGGCGAGGTAAATCCTCAACAGCAAAAGGAGATAGAGGCCTCCTTCCACCGGATTATCAACAAGTTGCTACACCCACCACTGGAGTCTTTGAAGGACGAGGCTGAAACGGGCACAACGGGACTCCTTGACGCTCTCAAAAGGCTGTTTCAGCTGGGCGATTAACCCTCTGGATTGTGGAATATAAAATGAGCTACTTCATGGTAGACGTGGAAGCCGACGGGCCCATTCCGGGAGAGTACTCGATGGTGTGCCTGGGGATCGTGATTGTCGACCCTCTCCTCAACCGCACATTTTACGGGCGGATCAAACCGATCTCGAAGTTGTGGGTACCCAAGGCGCTGGCCGTTTCTGGGTTCAGTCGGGAAGAAACCTTACAATTTGACGATCCAAAAAAAGTGATGGAGGATTTGGACGGCTGGATCAAGGCAGAGACGACAGGAAAGCCTATTTTTATTTCCGACAACAATGGTTTTGATTGGCAGTTTGTTAATTATTACTTTCATCGCTTTCTTGGTTCTAATCCATTTGGCTTCAGTTCGACAAACCTTGGGTCGTTGTACAAAGGGGTTGTCCGAAACTTGTCTCGGAATTTCAAACACCTGAGGCTCACAAAGCATACACATCATCCATTGGATGACGCCCGGGGAAATGCTGAGGCGTTGCTGTCGATAGCAAAGCGATATGATCTGAACATTCGCTTAAAATAGGCTCGCTTCAAGGACTCGGGCAATGGTTCAGTCCAAGTCGTCGTCCAAGTCGTCGTCTGAGTCATCGTCTGAGTCATCATCTGAGTCATCATCTGAGTCATCATCTGAGTCATCATCT
>JABACA010000093.1 GCA_014237975.1 Mariniblastus sp.
TAGATGAATTTGAATGTTCCAGCGAATGACATGTGCTGAATTTCAAGAATGCAACAGAGGACTCACGTTATTGTTGAGTCCGCAAAGCAAGACAGGATGGGACATCCGTTTGGATGCTCGACGGCTAGATTCATCAATAAAATCGAACCAAACCGCCACCAACCTGATTAGACAGAGAGAAACAGGGGCGGAGCGCGTCCGTGATAGACGAGCAGATCGTCGAGTGGGATCGAGGGATTGGATCGAATGACGACCGATCGGGATATCTCCAACGGTCCCGTGGTCAAAGGCTGAATGTCCAGGTTGCCACTGTCGCCAGCAAATTGGCAAATCACACAAGTGTCTGTGTCATGCCCGGGCAAAAAGGGAAGCTCACTCTCACCCGTCGTGCTTGGATCGGGTAAATGGCAATGGTTGGACGACGCTCCACAGTGCGTATGGGCATGATTATGGCCGACCAGTTTGCCTGAATGAGAATGCGAACCGCAAGATTCTCCGGGAGCGTGAACATGGACCGCGGACAGAAGACCAGCAGCAGCGATCGAAATCGCTGTCAACCAAGCAGCACTCTGACAGTGTTTGCGGTACATATCAATAAAATCCGGGAAAATCTAACTGGTCCATTCATCTTATGGCGAAAATATTATCTGTCAAATATAACAAAAAACCATTTTACACTGTCTCCATCGTGTTGCTCGCCGGAGTATTAATTAATTAATTAAAGCAAATATCAGACGTTAAAACCCTCATTCGAAACAATGGAATTGGTGATAAACATACCCGCTCGGCTTCCTCGATCAGAACCGAATTCGTTTGACAGTTAGTTGGCTCACGTTTAACACGCCTTCACCGGATCGATGTGAAAACTCCACTGACCTGCTTCGTTGAACACCAGCGGTTTAACGTTAGCGGAAGAACTCTTTCGATTCGACTCTTTCGGTCATCAGCAATCCTTGATCGGCCGCCTCGATCAAAAAGTCGTGCCCTTCGCCACGCTGGGTATAAATCAGCTCGCCCGGGCTGACCAATTTGTTCCAGTGTTTTTTGAAAATGGTTGCCTGTTCCTTGTTTTTTGCCATCACTGCAGGCACCGCATGCAGCATGACCAATTCACGCTCGGTGTCGATATGCTCGTACTGTTCGGCAAAGTATTTCTTGAGCAGGGCAGGCAAGACATTGGCGAACCAAGGATGGCGGGTGCGGATCGAAAACTCTTTCAGGTCCACAAACCGCTGGATCACGTAGCGGGCATTGAGCGGGGGTGAAAAGACTTCACTCAACGCTTCGGTAAACAAGGCGCGCTCGTCCTCTTCGGCTTCCTCCAGGAAAACTCGGACGTAACCGCCCGCCTGTTCTCCCACATACAAATGGTCCAGTAACGTGACGCTGCTGCCCCACTCAATCAGGCCCGCGTCACGCAATGAAACGACAATCACCTCGGCGATCTTCTTGGTCAGAGATTCAGCCGTCCAGGCGGTGGTGTCCCCCGAGAAGGGAGGGAAACCGCGTCCTTGTTGGTCCGGGCCGACGACTCCCAGCCCAATCGATACCGATTTTTCCGCAATTCCCTTGAAGGGTTGGCCAATTCCCCACAACTGGTAATTCTGTTCGCGCTGACCTGCCCGCTGCAGCATCTCTTTGGAGATCAGCGAAGCGACGCGCTCGACACCCTGCGGTTTTATTTCCGTAAAAGCCGGGTGTACATGGGCGACACCCTTTTCAATCACTCCATCATCGGTAACGCCATAAATGCGTGTGTGCTTTTTGCAGAAACGCAAGTAATCGGTTAACCCTTTCAGAAATTCGGGCGCCAGACATACCACGTCCCAGTTGTTGGCGATCTTGTTGGGAACATCGGAGTCCAGTCGAATCGATCTGCCCCGCAACTGGTTGACACTCATCGAGGTCGTGACCGTAGTCAAATCGACCAGCACATTGATTTTATTGGCATCCCAGCCTTCTCCCAGTAAGCCTCGTGTGCCGACCAGGCACTTTGTGTGACCGAGCTGAAAAAATTCTGTGACCAATTCAATATAGACCCGCGGTACCCAGTCCGGTCCTTTCGCTTTCAATAAACGGTACCCATGCTGGGACACCCAGGCCAACTCCACTTCGTAGTCGTTCTTCTGTAACCACTTTGCTGCAAACTGATGAAATACCAGATACAAATCATCATCGACCATCACCGTTGACCCGGTGACCAGGATCGGGTCCAAACTGTCCGTTTGAACATCTTCCAGCAACGTCCGAAAAGCCGCCACGGCCCCTCCCACTTCCTCGTCCAGGACATGACTGACTTCAGGATCGACGGCCGAAGTTTTTTCAAAATCACAGACAACCACGGCCCGGATCGCGTCCCCCAGCAATTCTTTTTCGCGGGTCAGAATGGGGATCAGCGCTTTCGCTTTACTTTTTGAATAGGCCAGGATGCGGTTGACGGGTGAGGCACACTTCTGATTACCGGTCTCGGTGATCTGGGCACCCAACAATCGAAGATGTTTCTTGGTTCGCTCGGCCAACTCCAGGCATTGGGCGTTCTGGGTCCGCATCAGATAGAGACGGACATACGGATCAATCACAGGAATGCAGTACTCGAGCAAGTCTTCACAGTCATCCACTTGCTCCCGCGGCAACTCGGGTACCTCGGCTGGGAGCTCCCTTTTGTATTTTGCCAACAGGACACGGGCCGCTCGGGAAAAAGCCGGAAAACGCTTTTGATACTCGCCCCAGCTACGGGCCCGCCTCTTCTTCAGCGGCAATTCCATCTTTTCCAGTGTCTGATACACCCAGTCGTTCAAGGCGATCCGGTCCTCCCCCTCGGGAACATGCTGTAGCACGTCCAGCAGTTCCTCCATATGCCGGCTCGTGTTGGAAATGTAATCAAGTTCATCCTCGCTGGGACGCACAAAATAACAGAGGTCTTTGTAAGGCGCCAAAAAACTATCCTTCACCACAGCCGGCACGGGGACCTCGTAATCGATCCTGCCCAGCAACGACTCGTAAATCTCCCAATCTGCCAGATCGGCTTCCTCTGGATCCGGGGGCGTCGCCGTCAGTCCCAGCACGACCGGCCGGTCCAGGAATTCATCGATCGCGTTGAGGATTCTCCCCCAATGTCCTACCAGGTGATGGCATTCATCAAGGATCACCAGGCGGACGCCGCGGTCTTTGAGGTAATTCAGATTTTCCAGCGAACTTGCATGCAGGACCGACAGGGCATCATTGCCGCGGGTAATTTCCTCGCGAATTTTCTTGCTGTAATACGCCAACCGTTCCTGAAAATAATTTGAATTATGCTGTTTGAGGTCCTCGATCCAGACCTCGGCCTCATCGTTGCTAAAAGCCTTTCCCTTGATCAACAGGGAATCTTTCCATAGCTGGATCGCCTGTTCACTCAGATCGTCCTGACCCCGGGCCGGCATCGTCAATGCCTGGTAGGTTAACGATGTAAACAGGGCAGGCGCTTTTGGATCAGCTGACAGATCGGATTCGCGAACCGGCAAACCATCGCACTCGAACAGATCCGTTCGGGCCAGCCACTGGGATTGGATGGCCGAATTGGGACTGAGAACCACGGCGGGACAACGATAAAGATGGGCCCACAGGTACAGCCCGGTGACGGTTTTCCCGGATCCGGGCGGCGCGTTCACGTACAACTTGTTCGAACGTGCAACTACATGCTGCTTGGCAACCGCCAGCACTTCTTGTTGGCTGGGACGCAACTTGCCTTTGAATGTAATGTTGGGAAATGTCATATTCTGAATTCACGGATCCTTCGAGTTGATTATTCTAACCGCTAAATCGGTATCCGAGGATCCTCCGATCGGTGCCGGCAACTCAACCGCGGAGATTCCAGATGGAATTGGGGGCAAGCAACGAAATCACCCTGGTCGAGTTGCCCGCACCGCCAGAAACAGATCGATCAATTCACTCAACTTGTCGCCTGCCCCCCAGCAATCTTCATACAAACCGTCGATCTGGAATCCCACCTGGTTCAATCCACCCAGCATGTCGGCCAAACGGTGCCCAAACCGGACCGGCCGCTGCTGGCCCAGGATCGTCTCGCGTTGCTGGGGCGACAGATCCAGATCGGAGTAGGGAATGGGGTGGGCCACCCTGAAATCTCCCTGGGCTGCCTTGATTTCATCAAACAGAAAATTGATCGGATTGATCAAGCCAGTGATCAAGCTGCCGCCCGGCCTGATCACCCGGTAACACTCCTGCCAAACCGGTAATACATCCGGGCAATAACAGACCGAACAGGGATTGATGATCAAATCAAATGATTCGGCTGGGAATACAGACAGATCTCGCATGTCTCCTTGAACGGTTCGCAGCTGTAATGATTCACGATCGGCGACCTCTTGGTCCCGTTCCAATTGTCTTCGGCTCAAATCGAAAACAGTCACCTGGCCGCCCGCCGCAGCCAGCAACGGTGCCTGCTGTCCACCACCGCCCGCCAGGCACAAGATCGTTCGTCCCTCGAGAGGTTCCAACCAGTCAGTCGGAATCGATTTTTGCGCAGTGACATGAATCTTCAGCTGCCCTGAACGCGCTCCGGCCATCTGTTCAATGTCAACGACCGGAAACCAATCCTGCTCGGAACTGGCAATCGAGTCCCACGCCAATTCATTTTTCTGAACTGCATCGGGTCTGGCCATGGGGCCCTTTAGTTTCAAGAAAGTCATGAGTGATCCACACCATCCTACCTGAACCGGAAGAGATAGACGAAGGGGAAAAGCAGCCGAACAGCCAAGGTCATGGTGAACGGTTCCGTGCTTCACACACGGGCCAAATCCGTTGGGCGCCGGCCCGCGGTAAGGTATCATGGTTGGCGAGGCCAGGCAGATCCGGCGAGCTTGTACTGCCGGTCACATCGACTGACGCCCGTTTCATTTCAGATGTTTTTGATTAATTTTGGAATTTTGAGCGTGACAGACAGTGCAGGGCAGCGACTAAAGGTCAGCATGCTATCTCAACTCGAAAAACCCGCTGATGCTGAAACCGAACGGATTCGACAAGCCCGGGCCGGTTGTCCCGAGGCGATTGAATTCCTGGTCCGCCGCTACCATCGGGACCTGCGTCAGTTCCTGATCCGTCGCACCGGTAATCGCATGATGGCCGAGGACCTGGCCCAGGATGTGCTTGTCACCGCCCTCCAACAGCTGGATCAACTGCAAGACCCGACCGCCTTTAAAAGCTGGTTGTTCGCAATGGCTCGTAACAAGGCAGTCGACTCCCTGAGAAAGTTGTCCCGGGAACGAAAAAACAACCGGGAATTATTGGAGTTCATGCTTACCCGGCAGAGCATTTCAATGATTCATCAAACAGAAATCTCGGATTCACCTGCCATCCGGGAAGCGCTCCAACTTTGTATTGAATCATTACCTCCACGTTCGCGGGAACTGTTGCAAGCGTTTTACTTTGAATCCGAATCCGCCGAATCGATCGCCGCTACACGTTCACAAAAAAGCGGATCCATCCGGATGGCGCTGATGCGGATTCGCCGATCCCTGGCCAACTGTATTCGTCAACGAACGGGGCTGGAGCAACTATGAAGACTTATGAATTTGATGACCAGCTACGTCGCCTGGCGACTATTTCAACCTGTTCCGAACAGGAATTACAGGAGCTCCTGACGTTATTCGAGAATCATCCATCGTTCCGGGACCAGGCGCTCGATGATCGTCTGCTGGACGCCTTGCTAAGCTTTCAATCAGAATCGGCCGACCAGCATGAGACGTTTGTCAGCAACTGCCTTTCACGGCTCCAGACGCCTGCCGCGGAAACCGGAACGTCCAGCGACGAATTCCGTCTCGATATCGAACGTGTTCTGGAAGTGAAGACAGGACCAACCGTTCATGCAATCTCCCAACCGGCCAGCCGGTCATGGGCAATGCCCCAGGCGACCTTGACACTTTCGGTTTCCTTGGCGATCGTCTTGCTACTCTTGTTGGGGACCGGTATCTGGGTCCTCCCGTCGCAATCACCCACCGGTCTGCCACAGGTCGAGGCCCCCCCAAGCGGGATGGAACGCCCCAACTTGGCGGAATCAACTCCGGCCGAATCTCAAAGGGTTGATCCGGTCGTCGAGGAAAACAGGGATTCTGTATCGTCCCAAGTGGTCATCCATCCAGGTGAAGCGCAGCCGCCGACAGTCGATCCTGAACCCAACCGCTCAGATCCCCCGCCGATGAACGTCGCGGAATACCAGCCCGACAGTGATCCGGTTCCCGCCGTCCAGGCCAACGAGCAGATTCTGGCAGTCGAAAAACGGGTCACCCCAACCTTTGCCGAGTGGATACCCGTTCGAACATTAGCGTCCGACCCGATGCCGGCGCAGCGCCGTGTCGGCCAGGGCCCTTTCACAACGGATCAACCGACTAGCCGGCTGCTCATGGATAACGGTGTGGCCCTGTTTTTACAAGGGCCTTTTTCCGGGCAACTGGTTGATGCGAATTCACTACTGGTGAATTCCGGATCGGTGTACCTGGAAACAGAAGCGGAAAACGAGACCTTCCGTCTTTCGACACCCGACACCGAATGGCAGGCTACCGGCAACGTGGGTCTGCAACTGAATGTCGATTCAGCCGGCCAGCAGGAGTGCTTTGTTTTCAAGGGACACGTCGACCTGCAACGACCGGATCAACCGGGTACCGACAGCGCGATTGCCCTGACACCCAAAGGGCTGAACCAGGTGTTGATCGAACCCGGCAACCAGCAGGGCATTCCGACCATCCTGGCTGCCCGGGGACGAAAACAGTTTCTTGGCCAGGTCGGCTTCCCTGAACAAAAGGGGAAACAGTCCGGGCAACCAAGCCTACCGATCTGGCAGACCGATTCACCTGAATATTTTACGCGATTCGTAAACCGGCTGGCGCAGAGAAAAACCCCGGTCAGGGGAGAATCGTTTCCCGAGCAGTGGTTGAAATTCGTGGAACGGACGCGGGAAATGGATACGCAACGCAACGACACCAACCAGCGGTTTGAGCAGATGATGGAACAATTCTTTGAGAACGGAATTCCTGGCGAAGCGGGAAAAAAAAGACGTGACGATTTACTTCCTGGAACGACTCAATTCCAAGGAAGTATCAATATCAATGGCAAGGAACAGAAATTTGACACCATCGAGGATTTCCATCGCGCCCGCCAGGCAGGCAACCTGCAAAACCCGTTGCAGCCAGGGGCAACACCGAACGCTGCCCAGGTCTTCCAGGGTGAAATCAACCTCAATGGACGATCCTTCCAGTTAAGCACCCCCCAGCAGTTCAATTCGATGCGACGCCGGGCGCGGCGTTAATCGGCTGGCCACTCCGTTGGTTTCCTGCTTCTGTAGAACAAGAACACGACGGATCCATTCCGTCGTAACCGAACCGTTTACAAAATCAGAGGGGATGGATTGATGTCCAAGCAACAACAGACGCTTTTCACGTTCCTGTTCACCGGACTGGCCATCGGTTGGTTGGCAGCGGCCAACCTGCTGGCCGAGGAACCGGAACGGACCTGGACCAGTGCCGACCGGAGTGAGCGGATCCAGGCCCGCTTGATCAACTACGATCGACAAACGGGTTGGTTGCAACTGCGACTGGCCAATGGAACCAGCCGGTCGATTTCCGACAGAATGATCTCCTCCGGTGACCGTCGTTACCTGGGCAGTTTTCTCAAACGCCAATCGGCGGTAACGAAGGCCGACCCGTCCGGGGAGCGTCAACGCGATCGTAGGGCTTCAGAAAAATCGAATGGTCAAGTGAACTCGACCGATTCGCGTTACGGAATCGACTGGACCCCGCGCCTGTCGCGCGCTTTACAGCAGGCAACGGCGACCGATTCCCGCGGTGACGACCGACCCGTATTCTGTTTCCGCGTGCTGGGCGATTTGACCGGCCCGATGTGAAGCGCTGGCCACCGAATGAGAACCGTGTCGTTCTCCGAACCGAAAACAAGCCGCTTCCTGAATCAGAATTTCGTCAACACCTACAATGATACGACCGGCGACCCGACATCCGGCCAGTCGATCTGGCACCAGCCGGGAGAACCTGCCGGTTACTGCATTCGTGGTAATGGAAAACAGAATGTCCAATCCCTGTTCCTGACTCCGGCCGGTGAAATTTTTCATGTCGCCACCGGTTTCCTCTCCCCCGAAGATCTGCTGGTCGAGGCTGAATTTGCCTTGAAACTATTTGAGGATCTGAAGCAGGGGAGGAAAGGCGACCGCGGCCGTGTGATCGAAGCGCATCGGCAGCGACTGGAATCTGCCGGATTCTCCAAAACGGACATCGGCGACTCGAACCCGCTGGCCCAGGTGATGGGTCAAATGCCGAATTTTGCCAACGGCAACCTGGCGACAGGTCGACCGGTTAACCGGCCCGCCGGGGCGGGCCAGGTCTTCGACGCGATGATCCGGCGGCAATTCCTGCAAGACCAGCAGTTTGCCATCGAGCATCCGCTAATGAGCTGGAAGCAACTCGAACGCGACCCAACCCTTCTGGTCGGCAATGGTCAGTCGTTCTTCTCCAGTTCCAGCTCGGGAAGCCAACGGTAAAAAATCACCGTTAAAAACGGCCCACGTCCTGATCACAACCACTTCCCCCTTCAAGCCTGGGCGATTGTTGCGCATCGAATGCCGAGCGCCCGGACCCACCCAACCATGTGACAGGAATCCTAGTAATGCAAAACATGATAAGAATGAATCGGACCTGGAGCGAACTAAAAACCTGGACGAGATCGCTATTCTGGATCGGCACGATCGTTTGCCTGTGGTCCACTGCGGGTTTACAGGCCGACACGATCCGGGTCGGCGGTGACCATGCCGATTACGAAACGATTCCCGAAGGTGTTGCTGCGGCCAGCGATGGTGACACGATCTTGATCGCACCCGGATTTTTCAACATCCCCGAGACGATCAAACTGAATGACAAATCGATTCAGTTGATCGGCAGTGGGCCTTGGAAAACCGTCGTGAATTGGTCGGGCCCGAACAACGGAACTGTTTTTGAAATCACTGGACCCAACACACGTGAGACAAGGATCGAATCCCTCACATTTCACCAGATTGAAGGCTACTGCCTGTTGATCGACGAATCATCCATTCACGTCGATCAGTGCTGGTTCGTGGACGTCTCTCACCGTGCGATCTCCGCCCTCTCGTCCAACCTATCGGTAGACAATTCGGTTTTTCTTGCCTCTCGCACGCCAGATGGCGGTGCGATCTACCTAACCTCAAACTTTGACAACACGCATCTTAACTCAATTAAAAACAGCTACTTCATCGACAACAAACCCAATCCGGAAGTATATGAAAGTCCATATAGTACGCTTCGCCAAGGCGGCGCGGTCTACGCATCGGCAGACGTCGAAATCGAACAGTGTTCCTTTATTGGAAACAGTTCTTCGGGCAAGGGTGGGGCGATCGCATTGGGCTCTCATCGAACCGCCGTCGTCTATGGATGTCATTTTGCGGACAACCAAGCACAACTGGGAGGTGCAATCTACCTGGGTAAAAATTACAACTATGGAGTAACAGTGATCTCCGGCAACCATTTTGAAAACGGTCTCGCACACAATGCAGGTGCCATTGCAAACGGATACAAAGAGAGAATCCGACAAGGTCAAGTATGGATTGTCGATAACGAATTCAACTCAAACAAGTCAGGGTATCGAGGTGGTGCACTGGCCCTAACTGGGGCCCCGATACTAGCTCTCAATGAATTCTTGAACAATCGATCCGACCAGAAAGGCGGAGCGCTGTGGCTGAGCAACCCCCGGGAACTCTATGCGCCAAACGAATCGGCACTGGTGATTGCCTGTCAGTTTCGGGAAAACGAGGCGAGAGAGGGAGGGGCGATGCTGACTGAAACCGCCGGCTTACTACATGAAAAATCAGAAACAAATCACATCCGTGTTGAGCAATGTGAATTCATAAACAACTCGGCCACTGAAGCAGGTGGGGTTTTAGCAGCCTTGGATAATTCAAGTGTCTTCTACCGTGGCTGCCACTTCGAATATAACGAGGCACCGCTGGGCGACGTGTTCTTCAATCCTGAAGGTGTTGAGCGGCCTCGGCCAACCCGAGAACTTGTCTCGGCCGCCGGCTGCTTTTTTGGATCTAATGGAAACAACGAACTCGGCGATCACTGGTTTAACGGTCCCAGCAACTCGTTTACCCATTGGACACCACCGCTACGCGTCGCTTGGAGCTATTTTGCGCACTCGGAGATAGAATATTGGCCTTCTACAGACCCGTTTCAGGTATTAGTTAGAATCCCCTACGAATTAGATGCCTTAGCTTTTCTTCCTGATGGAGACATCCTCTTCAGTCTTAAAAAATCTGGACCTATTACGGGACTGCAAGGTGGACCGCAAGGGGATTGGGTCGACAAGGCAGATATCGTCCGCTATCGTCCCGACGGTTATGGCGGATGGTATGGCGGGAGGATGGAGTTTTGCCTCGATGGCAGTGACGTTGGCTTGACCACCAACGGCGAAAACATCGATGCACTAACAGTGGACGACCAAGGGCGACTATACATTTCCATTGCCGGAGGTGGCAAACTGCCTGGCGTGGGGCAGGTCAAGAATCGTTCCATCTTACGACTGACAACTACTCAACAAGGTTCTGAATCAGCAGGAACCTGGGAGCACCTGATCGATGGCCGTGACATCGGCCTTAACCTAGTGGGTGAAAATATTGACGGTCTGGACCTGGTGCCCGCAGCCGAAGGTGCCGAGATCTCGTTCCTGATTTCGGTCAAAGGGAATTTCCAGGCTCCCGGGTTTGACGAGGAATTCGCGGAACCTCAGATCCTCCAATTTGACGCATCTCTGCTCGAACCGGGCTGCGCCACCAAGGGAAAATGGAGTGTCTTTCCATGGAATCTGGGCGACACAAGCTCTTGGCGGAATCCAATCACATATTTCTCACTGATCGACTGAACTCGAAAAACGTCTTCCCAAAACAGGACACGCAGACCGAAGCTTATTGCTCGGCCCCCGTCTGCTTGTCCTGGTTTTTTTTCTTGTTCTTGTTTTGGTTTTTGTTCTTATTGTTTTGACCTTTCCGCTGCCGGGTCAGCGCCAGGTCCTCGGTCGCCACGCCGCGATCTCCTTGGGCGGCCATCCAATCATCCAACTGCCGCGACAATTCACTTCGAATCGACTCGCTGCCCGGCTGGCCAACCAGGTTGTTCAGGCAATGCGGATCCTTGACCACGTCGTACAGTTCCTCGGCGGGACGTTTCTGGTATTTGCCCGTCAGTCTTCGCGCCTGGACATCCCCGTCATCCGCCTTGGCCTGCCACTCCTGCCAGACAGGATTCTTGAGGAACACGTTAGAGAAGGTCTTGTCGGAACTCAGGTTCCGGATGTAGCGATGAGTCTTCGTACCGCAGGAACGTATCCCGTACGAATCCGATCCATTGATGATCCCCTTGGTTGTGTGAATGCCGTACGTATATTTTTTGTGCTCCCGATTCGGTTCATTCAAAACGGAAACAAAAGACTTGCCGTCCATCGTGGCCGGAACGGGTACCCCGGCCGCCTCAAGAAACGTCGGGGCCACATCGACATATTCCACCAGCGCCTGGCTCTCGGTACCAGGCTCGGTGTGCCCCGGCCATCTGACGATCATCCCGGAGGCCAGACCCATTTCATAACAGGTCCACTTGGCAAATGGGAACGAAGATCCCTGTTCGCTGGCCACCATGACCAGCGTATTATCCGCCACACCCTGTTCCTGGAGCAGGTCCAGCAGCGCGCCACACTGTCGATCAAAAAAGGTAATCTCTGCCAGGTATTTGGCGTATTGCTTTCTCGTCGTTGGTGTATCGACCCAGGACGGAGGCAACTTGAGATCTGCAGGTGGATACTGGGACGCATCGCCCTGGTTCCAGGGAGAATGGGGTTCGTTGGAACAGGCAAACAGACAAAACGGCTGGCCCTTCGCTTTCGATTCGACAATCAGTGTTTTAATTTCAGGAAATGGATCGGCCTGGCTCAAACGGGCCGCATTGGAAAATTCCTTGCTGTATTCAAAGGGAAACGATTCACGCGGATTGATGTGGGTTTTGCCCGACAATGCCACACGGTACCCCGCATCCTTCAAATAATGGGCAATCGATTTGGTTCCTGGATAAACCTGCGTATGGTTGGGCCACGCTCCCGACTTGACCGGATAAATTCCGGTATAAATATTGTGACGCGTCGGCGAGCACATCGGGGCCGTTTGAAAACAACGGTTCATCTTGAGCCCCTCGGACGCCAATTGGTTCAAGTGGGGCGTTTTGGCCTGCCCACCATAAACTTCCATATCAAGGTAGGTGCAATCGTCGGCAATCATGAAAACAAGATTCGGTTTTTCCCAGGCGTGGCCCGGATTCCCTGACAGTCCGAACCCAAACAAAACGAGACTTAAAAACAACTTTTGAAACATCATCTTCCTCATCCATTGATCATTCAATTACATTGCCACCTTGATTGACGTCGCTTTATTGTAGCCTAGCGGGACTCAAATTTGTGAGCAAGCTCGCCCAGATGTCGATGACTTTCGATTCGCGCCACGTTGATACTCAAGTCGTTTGCATCGTTTTGGTCACCCGCTGATCGGCCCACCACCCGTGCGGGTGATGGCAACCACCGACGGTTGCGGCGGCAAATTGCTGGTGGGCTCATTGGGCCAGCGTGTCGAGGGTTCATCGAATGTCGAATATTCACCCGGGTGTTGTATGGCTACGAATAACGTTGAGTTATCCGGTGTGAAACAGGGGCCGCACAGTTCGGCACCGGTCGGTACGTGGAAAAACTGCTTGGTCAACGCCCGCCGGGGTCCCGCCACCTCACAGGCATAAATCCCGTCCAGTACCCCGGACGCTTTTTGAAAACCGTCCGTCGCAATCCACAACCGACCCTGATTGTCAAACGTTATATTGTCGGGGCAGGACAGCCAGGTATCCGGTTTCTGTCCCTGGTACCATGCGTCGTCTTGTTCCAGTTGCCCCGCTTTCAGGAACATACTCCAACCATGATCGGTCGCCGCATGATCCGGCTTTCCCGCGACCTGGGGAATATTCAGTTCGATGATGTGACCATGGTTGTTCACGGGACGTGGATTGGCAGGATCCAATTGATCTTCGGTTCTTTCGACGTTGTTGCTGAGCACTACGAACACATTGTGTGTCATCGGATGTTCTTCCACGTCTTCCGGTCGATCCATCGGTGTCGCCCCGAGAAAATCGGCGGCTCTGCGTGTCTCAATGAGCACGTCGGCTTGACTGAAAAAACCGTTTTTCCATGTCAGTGGACCCGCACCGTAAACCAGCGGCAGCCACTTGACCGAATCATCTGCATTGAATTTGGCGACATACAATACACCTTCATCCAACAGGTCGCGGTTTTTTTCCAGATGGTGTGGATCATATTTCTGGCTGCTGACAAATTTGTACAAGTACTCAAATCGTTCGTCATCCCCGGAGTAAACCACCACCCGTCCATCATGATTTAATGCCGTCGCCGCACCCTCGTGCCGGAATCGCCCCAGTGCCGTCCGTTTTACTGCCGGCCGATTTGGGTCGTAGGGATCAATCTCAACCACCCAACCAAACCGATTCGGTTCGTTCGGAGTCGACCCCAGGTCGAATCGATTGTCCAAGCGGAAAAACGAGTAATCGCCGGTGCCATCGATTGACATTCGCTTAAGATTTTCTACTTCCGTCGTCTCACCGATTTCACCGTGAAAGTAATATTGTATATTTTCTTCGCCGCTTAAGACGGTACCCCAGGGCGTCACTCCGCCGGAACAATTGCTGATGGTACCCACCACTCTTTTCCCGGAAGGATCCTGCTCCGTTTGCATTCGGGGATGACCGGCGGCCGGTCCTGAAATCTCGAATTCCGTATTCAACGTGAATCGACGGTTCAGGGGACTGTCCGGGACAACGTGCCAAGCTTGGTCGTCATCCTGTCGTATCTCCAAAACCGAGTGGCCATGGGCTGCTAATTCAATACGCACCTGCTCATCGGAACGCGTCTCCAGTTTGTCATCATAGGTAATGCCCGGAAACATCAATTCCGGATGGGTATATTCATGATTGACACACAGTATTCCATGTCGAGAATTGTCCGACCCGCGTTGGATAGGCAAATAGGCAATAAAATCGTTATTGTAACCAAACTGTTTCTCCTGATCCTTGGGGTCGGGGCGCAACAAGTCCATCTTGGTCGCACCAGCCACGACAGGATCACCCCAGCGGATAAATACCTGGGTGTTGTATCCCTCAGTGACTCCTATCGAGGCCACCTCGCTCGCGTCACCCGTCTCACAAACGTGGGCCAGCTCCTTGAAACCAACGCCCTGATCTTCAATCGCCTCGGGTTCAATCGAACCGGCATCTCCCGGACCCGCAACGGACAGCTCCGGCATGCACCAGATCGCGGTCATCGCACCACCGGCGGCCAGGATTCCCTTGACCGCCTCGCGTCGGTTGGTTCGCGTGTTGATTAATTGCTCCAAGGTCGTCCGCAATGGTCGATCCATTTTTTCAAATCCTGCAGTTGTCACGAATAACAGAAACACGAACTCACTTTGACGAGAACGATGTCGCCAACGATCCAATCAAACACGAAAAACTATTTTGACCAAAACGGCGCATCGCGAAACCCACTCTTTCTGAACAATAACGATAATTCACCAAGCAATAATCTTTCGCACTCCCCTGTTCGTTGACCAGAGCGGCTGTTCCTCAAGACAGCACTAAATCGGGGCTCGGTCGCCGTCTCGAGACGGGAACTTTTTTTCTGGGCAAATCACGGCAGTGGACACCCATCCAATTCGCCCAACCAACAGGGTCCTTCCCTCCATCTGCAGGGGGGCCATTCGCTCGCATCATGCTAAACCAATTCGACGAAACCGAATTCAATCAGGATCAACGTAAAGAAAACATCAAGGTATTTGACAAACCGCCTTACCAGCTGTCCGTTCCCTGACACACAAATCGACAGGCCATGTTCCACTTCGATCCACCGTTGGGGGGTGGCCCGCCGCATCCTGCCCGAATCTACCAAAAAACGTCAACTGGCTGTATGTTTACGCAACCCAACGAAGATTATAATGGGCGGTGTGACTGCCGAACATATTTGCGGTCAGTTCAACCTGGAAATGTTGACACCGTTTCACCCACCCTGGAAACCAATGATTCGTTTTCTGTTTTTGCTGATCATTGCCTGCCTGTCCTGGCCGGGCCCGCTGCAGGCTCAGGAGAATTATTTTGAATCTCAGGTTGCGCCTATCCTGACCAGTCGATGCCTGGACTGTCACAACGACTCCGAATCCGAAGGCGACTTTTCGCTGCAATCGTCCCAGGCCATGTTGGAGTCCGGATTGATTGAAAAAGGAAACGCGTCCGACAGTCCATTCATGGAAATCATCACCGGCAATAACGGTCACCCTCCGCAGATGCCCAAAACGGGTCCGCCCCTCACCAAATCCGAGATCCAAAAAATCCGGACCTGGATTGACCGGGGTGCCCTGTGGCCCGACTCTTTCCAACTGCAGCTGCAGCCATCAGCAGATTTCCAATGGTGGTCATTGCAACCATTAGTCAAACCCCAGGTCCCGAGAATTTACAGCGCGGCTCACGTAGACTGGGATGGCAACCCGATCGATGCATTTGTGTTGCAACGGTTGATGGATCAGGGGCTCACTCCATCACCACCAGCCGACCGGGCCACGCTGATCCGCAGGTTGACCTATGACTTAACCGGACTGCCACCCACTAACCGCCAGATCGACCAGTTCATGGCCGATACTGATCCCAATGCATATACAAACCTGGTAGACCGTTTGCTCGATTCGCCACGCTACGGTGAACACTGGGCTCGACATTGGCTGGATGTCGTAAAATACGCCGACACTTGTGGCTATGACAAAGACAAATTGCGAAAAAATGCCTGGCCCTACCGTGATTACATCATCCGCTCCTTCAACAATGACAAACCTTATCGACAATTCCTGCAAGAACAGATCGCCGGTGACCTCCTGTTTTCGAACAGTCCCGATGGAATCATTGGTCTTGGTTTTATTGCCGCGGGTCCCTGGGATTTTATTGGTCACGTAGAAATTTCCGAGACGAAAATTGACGGCATGGTTGCACGCAACCTCGATCGAGATGACATGGTCTCCAATACCATGAATACGTTTTGCAGTGTCACGATTCAGTGCGCGCGTTGCCACGACCACAAGTTTGATCCATTTACGCAGGAACACTATTACGGACTGCAGGCCGTTTTTTCTGCCGTCGATCGAGCCGAGCGGATTTATCAGCCGGATTCGAAGGCCGATTCGAAAAGAAAATTGCTGACGGATCAAATTACCGATTTGAAAAATCAATTAGCCGATCTCGAAAAACAGACCCACCAGGCCGCCGGTCCAAAACTGGCCGACCTGGACCGGGAAATCAAAACGGTTCAGCCGAAATCAAAACAGCCCGAGTTCGGTTTTCACAGCAAAATCGCATCGGATGCGTTCGAGGAAAAATGGGTTGAAATTGAACTGCCCGACTCTCGAGAAATCGACACGGTCATTTTGCACCCATGCCACGACGACTTTGCCGGAATTGGGGCAGGATTCGGGTTTCCAATTCGATTTCGTATCGAAGTTGACGGCAAAACGATGGTCGACAAGACCAGCGAGAATTTCGAAAACCCTGGTATTAACCCGGTCCAATTCAATTTAGATACACGAGGAAAGACGGTCCGCGTTGCGGCAACCCGGTTGGCAGAACGAAAAAACGACTTCATTTTGGCACTGGCCGAACTTCGCGTTCTGGGTGCCGACCAAGAAAATCATGCCCGCGACGCCGTCGTCCGCTCCAGTGATTCGACAGAAGCGGCTCCACGTTGGCGTAAAACCAACCTGGTCGACGGGATTTGGCACCAAGGTAACATCAAGACACTGGAGGATCTTCAACAACAGAGAACAGACCTGCTGGCCAAACACGTCGAACCTGAAATTCTGGAACGGCACCGAAAAACCGAAGCCAAGATCGCCAAACTGCAGGCGGAACGCAAACAACTGCCGGAGGGGAAGAAAGTCTACGCAGCCGCCACTCACTTTAAGACCGAGGGCAACTTCAAACCTACCGAAGGTCAGCCTCGAGTCGTCCAAGTACTGCATCGAGGAAACATCCAAGAACCGAAATCGGTCGCCGTGCCGGGCGCGATCCCACTGTCTGAGACTGGTTCATTTCAATTTGAGACAAACGGCATCCAGCCGGATTCGAGCGAAGGAAACCGCAGAGCATTGCTGGCAAAGTGGTTAAGTTCGCAGCAAAACCCGCTGACATGGCGGAGCATCGTCAACCGGGTTTGGCATTACCATTTTGGCAGAGGGATTGTCGACACACCGAATGATTTCGGCCGCATGGGCAGTCAACCAACCCACCCGGAACTACTGGACTGGTTGGCCGTAGAGTTTCGTGATGGGGGTGGATCGTTGAAAGAACTGCATCGGATGATTGTCAACAGCTCCACCTATCGCCAGGCTTCGGCAGACCGGGAAGCGTGCCGCAATGTGGATGCTCAAAACCGGCTTTTCTGGAAAATGAATCGTCGACGACTGTCGGCCGAAGAAATTCGGGACACGATTCTCAGCGTCGCCGGACGCTTGGACCTGACCATGGGAGGACCCGGCTATTACCTGTTTGAACTGGAAAAAACGGAACACTCGCCACATTATGAGTACTATAAATTCGACCACGACAGCGAGGATACGTTTCGCCGATCCATTTATCGCTTTATCGTTCGCTCGCAACCCGATCCGTTTATGACAACCCTCGATTGTGCCGATTCATCCCAGAGCACTCCAACCCGTGTCGAGACACAGACTCCACTCCAGGCATTGACCATGTTGAATAACGGCTTCAACCTGGTGATGGCGGAAGATTTTGCCGATCGATTACGACAACTTTCGGATGATCTGGAAACACAGGTTAACACCGGCATCCGACTGGCCTACGGTCGTTCAGCCACCGCCCAGGAATTGGA
>JABACA010000094.1 GCA_014237975.1 Mariniblastus sp.
CATCAAGATCGACTAGCTTCGACGCAAGGCGAGTTCACTGGCAACGTGATCAGCGGGGCAAGATACTGACGGGCTTCGATTTCCAAGTCATCCCGCGGACCAACGATTGCTTCCATTTTGCCGCGATCATCAGGCAATTAATGCCGGAACCGATCCCAAACATCCCAACCTTGTCACCCGGCAATACAAATTCATTTTCACATGCAATCGCCATCGTAATCGGTAACGCTGCCGAACCCGTGTTGCCCAACCAGGAGAACGTCGCGTAGTCGCGCAGCTCGGCAATCCCCAGTGCCTCCAGCATTAATTTACGATGGGTTCCTCCGACTTGGTGGCACACCGATCGATCGATGTCACCGGCTGACCAACCTGATTCCTTCAGGAACTCGGACATCGTGGCCACACCGGTCTCGATTCCCCGTTTCATTAATTCTTCTGAATCAGTTTCCATTAAAGGCGCCATATCCCGGCCCGCCTGATCCTGGTGGCTTTGGCAGAGCTCGTTAAACTGTGTGTTGGCTTTGCAGCACGCGGCCAGCATCTGGTTACCTGTCGAACTGATAGAACGATGAGTTAATAAGACGGCGCAACTGGCAGAACCGATCGTTAAAGAGGCAACGGCTGATTTGATCGACTTGCGCGTCAGGGACTCGTCCCGATTGAGCTCATCAATCGTTGTTTCAACCAGTTGCCGGCCCCCTTCGGAACCGACTACCAGGGCAGATTCGATCTGGCCCAGCTCAATCATGTTGGCCGCTTGCACCATTCCGTTCATGATACCCAGGCAGGCGTTGGAGACATCGTAGATCATGCAATCCGGACCCAATCCCAACTGATGGTGAACGGTGCACGAGGTAGCAGGTTCAAGAAAATCCCGGCAAACGGATCCATGGATCAAGCAACCAATCGACGCAGGCTCTTTTCCGGCGACTTCGATAGCCATCCGACCACTGTTAACACTCAACTCGCTGGGCCGAATATTGTGTGGCCAAAACCGGCGTTCCCGGATGCCGGTCATCATTTCCAGACGGCCTTCAGGTAACCGTAAACGCTCGTACAACGGGGCCAGTTTGTCTTCGATGTCGCCCGACGTCCAAATGTCTTGAGGCAAGGTGTAACCGAAGGACTCGATACAAACGTTTTGATACTGCATTTTCATGAGTCTACTTGCTTTTTGTTACCAATTCAGCAGCCGTCCTGTCCGCGTTTCAAATTCCTTCAACGTCCACGAAAAGCCCAATCTTGCTAGCCCATGCTATCACTGCTAGCACAAGATGTGGAGACGGGCGGTGGTGCACCGTCAATTTGCAAGGAAATCCTTGACCTTTTTGGAGCATATCTCAAATTGGTCGTCGGTGGTTGTGAATCGGATCACACCACCACGAGGAGATATTAACCAACGAGGAGTTAACCGACTCAGGCTTAGGACGGGCAACAGTCGGCGCGATCGAGCGGGTAGTACAGCGTTGATGATTATCAGCACGGCACAATACCCAACCAACAGCGGTTGCCTTCAAAATTCCCTGGTCAATTGATCGGATCCTAAACTGACGTTTAATTCCCGGCCTCAAACGGACTCACGAAGGGTCTTTACAGCAATTTTAAAGGAGTAAAGCATGCTAGAGAAACCATTGATTGGAATTAACGCAGATTTTCGTAGCGCCCAAGGCAATCAGCCATCATTTTCAGTTATTACGTCGGGCTACTATGAATGCATTTTACGTGCTGGCGGAATTCCAGTCGTGATCCCACCGATGACCTCCGAGGAGGACATTACAGGACTTTTGGAACGTCTTGACGGATTCGTCTTGATCGGTGGAGCCGATCTCGATCCTCGCAGGGACGGTTTCATGTTACACCCAGCCATACGCACCATGGACAGTCGCCGAGAGGCCTTTGACCGGAAATTGATGATGGCCATTGCGGAACAAAAGTTACCCGTTTTCGGTATTGGCGTCGGGCTGCAATTGCTCAACGTGACGATGGGTGGAAACTTGTTCCTCCACATTCCAGAAGACGTCCCAACCGCCATCCCCCACAAAGATCCGCAAGATCCGGGACATCGTCATAGTTTGGAAGTTGTACCAGGATCATTGATGGAACGTGTTTATGGTGACGGGGAAATTCGTGTTAGTAGTCGGCATCATATGGCGATTGACGAAGTTGCGCCCGGTTTTGAAGTAACGGCACGTTGCCCCGATGGCGTTATCGAGGCGATTGAAAGCGACGTTCCCGGCTGGTTTGCCATGGGGACCCAGTTTCATCCAGAAAATGACGCCGCTTCGGCTCTGGATGTTCGTGTTTTTGAGGAATTTATCGAAGGAATTCAAATTGAATCGGGCAACTTCCTCCGTATTGCAGCTTAACTCACGCCTCAACACATTTTGCAAAACGAAGTGAGTCGACCGGTTTTTATTAGCAACAAACGCGGTGGGATGCCGACTTTAAAGGTTACCACCGCTTTTTTTGTAACCAAACCCAAATGCTAGCAAAGCAGCGCATCGCTGATGTTTTTTCCCAAACCAAGAAAGTGGATTGGGTCGAACCCAATGGACCCGGTCCAACGGATCGACCAGGAATTGTCGGATCGCAGACACCGTCTGGCGATGGGTCTGTCAATCTCCCGCGACTTCGGTTCGGTACATGGTGCGATGCTCCTCACCGAGGGTCATGGAAAACACCTGCGGCTCAAACATTCCGTCAGTGAGTCATTGGAACTTCCCGACACCATCCGGGATACCTGCCGTGAACTCTCACACTCAGATGCCCCAGACTTTTCGGCAACGCTGTTGGCAAAATCCGATTTGTCGCGAGCCCTCTGCCCACTGATCGAGTCGTTAAAACAAAACGCTGGAAAATATGTTGATCGCTTATTGTTAGTCGCGGTGACCGACCCGGGTATGTGGTTCAAGGATTTTGATGGCCATGTCAGTTTCACGAACTGGATAGACCCCGTTTGCCTGGCAGAAATCACCGGAATCACCACGCTGGATTCCTTTCCTGCCCGCGATATGGCCGTCGGGGGTTCCGGCCAGAACCTGAACTGCCTGCCGGTCTGGTTGATGATGGCTGATCGTTCCAAAACCATATCGGACCAACATCGATTGTTTGTTTCGATGCAAGCTGAAACACAAATTGTCTACCTGCCGGCATCGGACGGCCTGGAAGCAGAAATTCCAAGTATCCAGGTCGTTCAGACTTTGGGCCGGGAATTCCTGGACCGCGTTCTGGAATTTTTTGGTCTGGATCAGCTGCAGAACTTGAGCCAGCAACTGAATATCCAGGGCCAGGCGATCCCCGGTTTGCTGGATGCCTGGAAGTCACTTCAGTCGTCCGGGCCATTCAACAACCTGGATGATTATCTCGAATGCTGTCGGAAAATCCCATTCGAGAATGTTTCCGCGGCCGATATCGTCCGAACTTCGGTTGTGTTCCTGGTGGACAACCTGCATGTGATGACGTCGCGTATCATCGACCCGGCTGGCCTAACCAACGTCATCATCGAGACACCGTATGACCTGGCAGCCTCGCTGGTCAACCAAATTGACCGGACCTTTGCATCGGCAACAGCGGAACTGGTCGACGAGTTCGGCTTGAAAAACGGTCACGTGGAAGCGACCGGAACGGCGGTGTTGGGCCTGCTTCATATCGACCAGATGCCCGGCAACATCCCTTGGCTGACCCATGCTGACAGTCAACGTATCCTGGGACGATTGACAGCGGGCAGACCCTCCAACTGGCGTCAGGTGCTAAGGGAGATGGCTGACTTTCAGCCACCAGCCATGCGGTTGCGCGACGCCGTTTGAGAGTGATTCGATACCTGCCCGTCTGAAAAATTCAATTCTTCAGGTCGAAACAGGCGGCCTGCGCTGCCACTCCACGGCAAGTGCGCAGCAAAAACCCCGCGTGTCTTGAACGCGGGGCGACTGACTATCGGCAACTGACTAGGCACTGGCAACCTTATTGATCCCGCTGCAGTGTAGTGTCACGGGCAACATATTTGCAAACCAAATTCATCTGGCCGACGACCGGGCCTTCGCTTCGCAACATCGCCTGGCGGTTGAATTTGATACTGTAGCCAACCACGTTACCGCTGTTACCATCCCCGACATAACAAACACAGCCCGCGGGAACCATATTTCCTACTCGCCCCGCCCGTTGGAAATTCATCCGGCCGGTCGTCATGACGTAGTCTACATCTCCCCCCTTTTCCAAGCCCATGTCATCGGCTGGTCTGGCCGAGTAAATGGCCGCAATCCCGCCTGTCTGACCATTCAAGACCCAACATTGCAGATTGCCGCTCAGTCGATCCAGCACAAACAAGCCTTCCACGTTGTCGTCCGTGTCAATCAACCCGGTGGCCATGCACAGCGATTTCCCACCGGCTGCGGACTCGGCATTCAGAACGACTGGCAATTCATTGCCAGACCCTGAAGGGCTGTCAAATCCGGCTACGTATAGCCCGAACGCGACACCGATCGCGGATGCTGCAAAAACGATCCCTGCCGTCGCAGATAATGCAACAGCAACCCGAACAAAATAATGATTCTTCTTTTCCATGCTAATTTCCTGGTTCAACTGCCCGCTGCTCAATTTGTACGCTCGTCCCTACAAGTAGAACGGCGCTCCATATTATAGGGGAATGGCCCGTCGGTCGTGTTGTGAATTCGCTGGATAAATCCTCAAATTACTGTGCCACCAAGGGTTTTTTGACGTTTTTGAAACGGCTAGACTATATGGACAGATCAACTCACTTTGACAGGTTAATCCGATGAAAGACAAGATACTATTCTTCCTGCTCGCGCTCGTAGTAACCGGGCTTTGCTTCCAAACCAAACCGTTGGCGGCACAATCCAAGTTGCGAGCCCTGATCATTGAGGGGCAGAACAATCACAAGGTGTGGCCCAAAACCACGAAAATGATGAAGGCCTACCTGGAAGAAACCAATCTGTTTGATGTGGATGTTGAGACCACCGCGCCGTCTGGAACGGACGCCGACTTCCATCCAGATTTCTCGAAATACGATGTGGTCATTTCCAACTACAACGGAGCTCCCTGGCCCGAAGCAACGCAAAAAAGTTTTGCTGATTACATGAATCAAGGTGGCGGCCTGGTCGTCGTTCATGCTGCCGATAATGCGTTCTCCAAGTGGACAGAATACAACCAGATGATCGGCTTGGGTGGTTGGGGCGGACGATCCGAGAAAAGCGGACCCTACGTTTATTACTCGGATGACGGGAAAGTCGTCCGCAACACGGATGAGGGTCGCGGTGGCGGCCACGGAAAACAACACGAATTCTCAGTGGTCACTCGGAACTCGGAACACCCGATTACCAAAGGACTGCCATCGGAGTGGCTTCACACCAAGGATGAACTCTACGACAAACTACGTGGTCCCGCCCAGGGCATGGTCGTTTTGGCGACCGCCTATTCCGACAAGAACACCGGTGGATCGGGACGCCATGAACCGATGTTGATGGCGATCGAATTTGGCAAGGGGCGGGTTTTTCACTCAACCTTGGGCCATGCCGATTATTCCATGGAGTGCGTCGGTTTTATTACCACGTTCACCCGCGGATCCGAATGGGCCGCCACCGGCAAGGTGACCCAGGGGGTTCCCAAGGATTTTCCAAGCCCGGACAAAACCAGTAAACGCTCGGATCAAGCCGATAAGTAACCGGAACCAAAACTGCGAGCGATGTAGCGGCTGCCAGCCCGATCGGCAGTATCGCAAAAACAGGACAGGTTTGCAGCGATCCGCCTGAACCACCCCCCTCGCAATCCATTTGCAACTGAACTACGGGTCCGCCTGGCGGATGGTAACCAGCGTCAACTCGGGGGGGCACAGGATTCGAATTGGTTCATCAGCAGACAATCCTCGGTTGACATGCATGACGGTATCACCGAACTGAAAGGTTCCGGCACAATATTTGACCCCGTGACGGCTGGGCGAGACGATCGGCCCAACCAGTGGTAAACGGATCTGTCCACCATGCGTATGACCCGCAAAAACAAAATCAAATTGGTGCTGCCTGGCCCAACCAATCTGATCCGGGGAATGGCTTAGCAACATCTTCAAATCCGAATTTGGCATCCTGGCGTCCGGCTGTAACTCATTGGCATGCACGTACCATGGCAGTTCATTTCCGGCGATGCGAACCAGGGCCTGACCTATCGGTATGTCATGCCAATTCCCGTCCGCGGCGGAAGTCAAACCCGCCGCTCGGAGCTTGTTTCTCAAAACAGACTCGTCTTCCATTCGGCGGTCATGGTTGCCAAGGACGTAGTATTTTCCATGTTTTGCCTGCAATTGGGAAAGGATTGACTCCAGCCAATCCAGACATCTTTCGTTGTCGATCAAATCACCCGTTAAAAAAACCAGATCCGGATCAAACCGATTCGCCTGCTCGATCACGACCTGGAAATACTCGGGCAGGATACAGCCTGTAAAATGCAGGTCCGAAAGTTGTACGATACGCAGGCCGTCCAAATCCGGATGGAGGTTGGGTTTGGAAAATTCGAAACATTCTTCACTTAGATCCAAAGCCTGGTTAAACGGAATTCGACCAAGGATATTTGCCTTGGTCCCCGCTAACAAAGGCTGGGACAACCGGCCCTGGATATTAAAACGTCGCGTCCCCGTATGGGTAACCGTCGGCGGCAAATGGGTTGTCAACCTTCGATAAACCCAGCGCATCGTCAGGAAAAAACCGAACACCATGGCCGCATAGAAATACCATTGCAGCCAGACGGCAAAGCCGGCCATCTGCAAAGAAAAATCAAACAGCAACTTGGCAGCCACGACCAGAACCGGCACGACCACCACAAACAAAATCAAAAGTTCCGTCAGCTTCCTCTGCCGCCGCGGAATGGAGCTGGCATGGATGTGATTGAATACAATGCACCAGATTCCGGTGTGTCCAATCAATACAAGGATCCAACTAAGCCACTGCATGAGGGTTGCGATAAAAGGGGTGTGCAAATTAAACAACCACATCCGTGAGTGGTCGGTGCAGTTCGTTGGTTTATACCAGAACCAGATGACTCAAGTCATTCTTTCAACGGTATTCAAGAGAGATTATGGAGTGGCCGCTTGGGAATCGACAAATGATTCAACGATTTGCAGTAATTGGTCCAAACGAAACGGTTTGTAAAGGACGGCGCCCTGCCGCAACCCAGCTTGCCTGGCCTTAACAATGGAATGCCCTTTGTCATAGCCAAACCCGGTCATCAGGATCAAATTAGGGCTTTCCTGACCGGTAATTTTCTTGAGTTTTAACAGGATATCATAGCCGTTCATGTCGGGCAGGTGGATGTCAGAAATAACGGCGTCATAATGTTGTTCCGAATTACGGATCATCAACATCGCAGCACACCCTTCATGTGCCGTCTCAACGATGCAGCCATAGCGATCAAGCAAATTATGGGCAGAGGTTCTGACCTGCTCATCCGCATCGATCACCAGGACATGTTTCCCCTTGAGAACCGGCCGCTGGTCAATCTGAACCCCGGCCGGCACCGCTTCTGCGGGGGCCATTTTTTCACCCACTTTTTGAATTACCTGCCGGATATCGCGTGCATTTTTCAGAATCGATTTCAATCGTTTAACAACACCCGGGTTATGCCCAATGTAACTTTCAATGACCTGGACCGTATCGTTCAGAATTTCATCGATGGGCAAAGCGACAGCACTGTGGATCGCTTCGACGCTCTGTTGTGCCGTATTCGCCCGTTGGGCAACCAATAATTCAAGCGTATTAAGAGCTTGGGCAATGTCCTGGGAAAACGCCTCAACAAACTTCAGATCACTCTCATTAAAGGCGCGGACGTCGGGACTTTCCACATTGAACGATCCGATCACCTGGTCATGGTAAATCAAGGGAACCGTCAATGAACTTTTGGCGCCAATCAAGCCATCCAAATACAACGGATCGTTGGTAGTGTCTTCGCACATGTAACTCTTGCCCGTCGCCGCGACAAAACCAGTTACACCATTGTCTTTTGCCGAGGCAAAAAGCGGCTGTTTGGCACGTTCCGAATCGATTCCGACCGACAGCAGCGGTTCCAACAACCCGCTGGCATTGTCAATCAACCTGATTTCAACCACATCATAGTTCAACAAATCCTTGGTATAGTGCAGGATGTTTTCCTTGAGCAACTCAATACGATGCTCAACATCCATTTCAAAAATCTCTTCCGGGCGCAAATCGGCGAGTGCCATACCCGCCTGATGCAAGGCCTCCAGTTTTTGACGTTGATGCGTAAATTGGGTCGAATCACGTATAGTAACCACCAGGAAAATTGCCTGGCCGGATCGCCCCACCACCGGCGCCACGTTTAACTGGTAAAATTTGTCATTGAGTTGCATCGTGGCAGCGCATGTTGTCTGCTTGGCCAAAGCCGTTCCCAACGGACTCAGTTCGGCGCCCAAAATCTCGGGATTACCAATCGCTTTATAAAAATTAAGGCCAGTGAAGTTCGTCATGTCGAACCAACTGGCCAGCTTGTCGTTTGCCTGGATTATTTGGTAGTCGCAGTCAAGGAGTGCAACACCATCCGGCATATCCTGGAGAATGAGTGAGCCGATCAACATCTGTTGAAGGGAATGCGGTGTCAGCCGGTTTCCTCCCCTGGGAGTTAGCCCCGGTTGATCAGCCTCTAGATAAATCCCACTGAACGGTTCCGAGCCCAGCAATTGCAATGCGTCCACCACGTCATCAACTTGGACCACTTCACAATGATCAAGAAACCCACTTGGAATTTCAGGCCATTCGTTAGATTCATTTTTTAGACAAAGTAATTTCCGCACGATGTCACCGCGAACCAACCGAAACTGTTCGAAAGGATGTCAGCCGACAAACAATTCACTACCCAATATCATTACCAAAGCAATGCGAAATTCGCCCAGATCATGACTGTCGGAACAACTCCTTGGTCTCTAACTTAGTTTGGTAACTCGATTTCGAAAAGTTGAATTGCCGCTTTCCAATCGTATTCGTTCCAATTGGGGTTCAATAAAAACGGCTGCCTGCATCTCAATGAGTCGCTATCCCGACCTGTTTGACAATCGGTCATCATGTTAAAACCAAACGATGCAAAACGACCAACCGACTGTTAAGTGGTTTTTTTTAACCAGAAGCGATTTTAAAGGCTTGATTTCAGCCGCCAAAAGAGCGGTACTGTATTGAATGGGTGAAAAGAAGAAAAAAAAGCCGGTGGTCAGGACCGATTTTCGAAAGCGTCATGATTCGAAAACGCGGAAACGTGATTTTACGCGGGAATTTCAATCCGGTGACGAATCAATCGAAAATCTCCGTCGTGGCGAACGGATTTCTGGCAAGGGAGACCTGACTCGCAAGCGCACCGTAAGCGGCGAACTGGTTGGCCAGGAAAGTGGGGGGTTCCAGGTCGAATTACAAATCGATCCGGAGCTTTGTGAAACGGGCCGAGTGATCAGTGTCCACGGACTGAATTCCGTGGTCGACACCGGAAAACAAGTCTATACTTGTGCCATCAAAGGCGTGCTCAAGGCCCTCTCGACCGACCTGCAACATGTCGTCGTGGCGGGCGATCATGTCACCATTCAACCGATTGATTCCGAGACGGCGGTCATTGTTCGGGTGGAAAACCGACACAATCAGCTGAGTCGGACAAGTCGTCAGCGGCAACAGATCCTCGTTGCCAATATTGACCTGGTCCTGATTGTTGCCAGCGCATCGGAACCTGTCCTCAAACCGAATTTGATCGATCGGTTTCTGGTATCCGCCGAGAAGGCAAAGATCACTCCAGTCATCGTGATCAACAAAGTCGATTTGATCGACCCGGCAGACTTACAACCCGCCCTAGGTGTTTGGGGTCAAATGGGTTACCAGGTTCTGCTGGTTTCCGCAAAAACGGGCCAGGGAATAGAGCAGCTGAAATCAATTGTGCATCACAAGGACAGCGTGGTCGCCGGGCAGAGTGGGGTTGGTAAATCATCGATACTCAACGCCATCCAACCGGGTCTCGAACTTCGCGTTTCTGAAATCAGTGTGGAAAATCAAAAGGGACGCCACACCACGACCGCTGCCAAGTTAATCCCGTTGGATTTCGGCGGACACCTAATCGACACGCCAGGGATTCGACAGTTTCAACTGTGGGACGTGATTGCCGAAGAGGTGGGCGGTTACTTTCGGGAAATACGACCGTTTGTGATGGCTTGTCGATTTCCAGACTGTACTCACACGCATGAAGAAGATTGCCAGGTTAAATACGCCGTGGCCGACGGAAAAATCGATGTGCGACGCTACGAGAGCTACTGTCAGATTCAAAGCAACGAATAGGGGGCAGTTCGATCCCGCCAAACGTCCCAGCCCGTCCCATTTCCCGGGGAAATGCACTGTAAATTGCTGCAGATCGGTGATTCTGCCTCGTCTATCCAAGCCGTTTCGGATACCATCACGACGGTTTACGAAGTGATTTCCACCCCTTCCCGAATTTCATCCTGAATCGAACTTTCATTGTCCCAAGACTACAAGAATCCGGTTTCGACAGTGGACTTCAAAGGCAAGTACGCTTTTGTCAGCCTGGGTTGCCCCAAGAACACGGTCGACAGCGAACGGATGATGGGCCTGCTCAAGCTCGATGGGTACGAGTTGATCGCCGACCCCAAGCAGTCCGATTTTGTCATCATCAACACCTGTGGCTTCATCGAACAAGCGAGGAAAGAATCGTTTGCTGCGATCGATGAAATGCTGGAGTTGAAACGATCCGGCGGAACGCGCGGGGTGATTGTTTCCGGGTGCCTGGCGGAACGACAAAAAGAACAACTCCTGTTGGAACGACCTGAAATTGACTCGCTCGTGGGTGTTTTCGGCAGGGAGGAAATTACTCGCATTGCGGATCGATTGGTGGGTGACCTGGCAGAACAGCGAACCGTTTTTCAACCAGCCCCGATCCGCGCACTCCCCGACGAAAATCGACTTCAAATTACGCCCCCGCATTTTGCTTACCTCAAGATATCCGAGGGTTGTGACCGCCTTTGTACTTTCTGTGCGATTCCTAAAATGCGTGGCAAACACGCAACCAAGCCGATTGAACAGATTGTTTCCGAGGCCACCGCCTTGGCCGCGACTGGGGTTAAAGAGCTGATCGTGGTGGCCCAGGATACGACCTATTACGGGATGGACCTGTACGGTGAACCACGCTTAAAGCAGCTGCTCAGGGAACTGGACCAGGTAGAAGGGCTCCAGTGGATTCGATTGATGTATTTTTATCCAATGTACATCGACGACGAATTGCTCGAGTTGATTGCCGGCTCTCAACGAATTCTCCCCTACATTGATATGCCCTTGCAACATGCGGACGATACGATGTTGCGTCGCATGTCGCGCAAAACCAATCACCTGGATGCGGAAAAACTGATTCATCGGATGCGGGAAATCATCCCTGACCTGACCTTGCGAACCACATTTATCACCGGATTCCCCGGTGAAACCGAGCAGCAATTCCAGAACCTGGCCGATTTTGTTGGCCGGCACCAGTTTGAACGAATGGGTGTGTTTACGTATTCCTTTGAACCGGATACGCCCGCTGCCAAATTACCGCAACAGATTGAGGATTCCATCAAGAATTCACGACGCGACCGATTGATGGCCATTCAGCAGGACATCGCGTTTGAATTCAATCGCCGTCAAACGGGCCGAACCATCGACGTCATCATCGACCACGCGGTACCCGATCAGCCAGCTGCCTGGATCGGTCGGGCGCGTTTTGATGCACCCGATGTTGATGGATGCGTTTTTGTAACTGAAAGTGGACAAGCCTTAACGCCGGGAAACATCGTACCAGTGGAAATAGTGCAAGGTCACGGGTATGATTTGGTGGGTGTCGCGGTTTGACGGGATAAGCACAATGACTCAACCGAATAAAGACGTTTTCAATGTTCCAAACAAGTTGTCGGCGGCCCGGCTGTTGTTGTCGGTAGCAGTTTTCGCTTTAATCCCATGGCATTTTTACTGGGCGGCGTTGATTGTTTTTGTAATTGCCGCCGGAACCGACTGGGTCGATGGATGGTGGGCCCGGAAATACGATCAAGTAACGCAATTGGGCAGAATCCTGGACCCGTTTTGCGACAAAATACTGATCTGCGGGAGCTATATCCTGCTGGCCGCTGAAATGACCGCCGTGGAGTCATTTCCATGGTACGCCATCATTGCCGGATGGATGGCGGTCGTGATTGTCGGACGGGAACTACTGGTCACCGTTATCCGCAGCATGGTGGAAGGATCTGGCGGCGACTTTTCTGCCAAGATGGCTGGCAAAGTCAAAATGTGGTTTCAATGCATCGCGGTGGGCGCGGCGCTGGTCGCGCTGGCACTGAACCAGCAATCGCCCGAGGCGGAATTACCGATGTGGCTGTTTGGCATACTGGTTATTTTTGTGTGGGCCTCGGTTAGCTCGACGCTTTACTCCGGCTGGCTGTATGTCGTTATGGCGCGTGGCACGATTCTCCATGGATCGAAGCCCGACGATGAATGATCTTGGATCATCCGCCAAGACAGCCTTGTTTAAACTATCCAGCTGCACCTGAACTGATCGTTACCCGATGATTAATTACCTGTTCCTGGTGGTACTGGTCCTGATCGCATTGGCCAGCCTGCCACTCTGGTGGATGGCTATCCAACGGGTGCGTTGTTCCCCTGGCAGCCTCCCTTCGAACGCTTTGTTGCCACCGCGGCAGCAAATTGAATCGCCGATTGGCTTGTTCGATGTTCTGTTGACCTTCCTGTTCTGGACCGTGCTTCAGGCCGTGTGCGTGTTGTTCATTCTGCAAGTGATGGATCTGGATCAGGCAGACCTGGCGGGACCGGCTGCGACCCAATCGATATCCCTGTATGCCGTCATGGCGGCCGGCCAGTTGCTGACGATCCTGCTAACCCTGGCCTGGATCGCTTTGCGATATCGTCATGTCTTGCAGATTTTCGGCTGTTCGTCGCGTTTCTTTGCCACCGATTTGAAGTTGGCAACCTGCGCCTTTGTCATGACCGTGCCGAGCTTGTTGCTGCTACAGTGGCTATTCAGTTTCCTGGTGGACTACCGACATGGCACGATTGAAATCCTCAAAGACCAAAACAACTTGCTCACGGTTTTGGTGACTTGGACGACGGCCGTCGTTTTGGCACCGCTGGCCGAAGAGATATTTTTCCGGGGTTTTTTACAGTCGTGGCTGCAACGCATGGGACATGGCAAGCACCGAATTGCGGCCAGCCGATTGTTCCTGGGAGGATTTTCCGGAATCCCACAGGCACCAGGTACGCTGCCGCTCGACAGCCAGAACGTGGCGTTAGCTGGAAAAGTCGACAACACGGACCGACTACCAGGCGGGGATATCGCTCCAAACGAAAAGCAACCAGCAGAACACCCGCTCGTGCTGGGCCATTCCCAGGCTGGGTGGATGCCGATTATTCTGACTTCGGCTGCTTTTGGAGCCGTGCACCTGGGGCAAGGACTGGCCCCCTTGATCCTGTTTCTGTTCAGTATCGTATTGGGATTTTTGTACCGCCAAACAGGCAGCATTCTACTTTGCATTGTGTTACATATGCTACTGAACGGTTACAGTATGTTCTGGGTCACACTGGACTTATTCTTGGGCAGCAGCTCCAACAGTCTCTGATCGGCCAGCTTTCGGGAATCCTGTGGCAAGGACAAAATTTAAATGGCAACTGGATTTGGAATTATCGGTTGCGGGATGATCTCCCGCTTTCATGCTCGAGCGATTAATGAACTCAAGGGAGCCAAGCTGGTTGCCTGTTACGATCACATTGGCGCGGCAGGGCAACGCTTGGGGAAAGAATTTGATATCGACCATTACAACGATTTGGAGGCGATGCTGGCCGACGACACCATTGACGTGGTGACGATCTGCACACCCAGCGGCGCTCACATGGAACCTGCCGTCGCGGCGGCCCGCCGGGGAAAACATGTGATCGTTGAAAAGCCCCTGGAAATCACACTTAAACGATGCGACAAGATGATTGCGGCCTGCCAGAAAAACGGGGTCACCTTGGCCACCCTGTTTCCATCGCGGTTCCACCGTTGTTCGCAGCTGCTAAAACAGGCGATTGACGCCAAACGCTTCGGCCAGCTGACCCTGGGTGATGCCTATGTGAAGTGGTTCCGAACCCAGGAATATTACGACAGTGGTAAATGGCGAGGGACATGGGCATTGGATGGTGGCGGCGCCTTGATGAACCAGGCGATACACAGTGTGGACTTGTTGACCTGGCTGATGGGACCGGTCGCTGAAATATCGGCTTATACGGCTACCTTGGCCCACAAACGTATCGAGGTGGAAGACATCGCCACGGCAACCCTCCGTTTTGAAAACGGCGCGCTTGGCGTGATTGAAGCGACCACCGCCTCGTTTCCAGGCAGTTTCAAAAAGATCGAGGTGCATGGAAGTGACGGATCGGCCACGATTGAAGAAGAAGATATCACGTCCTGGCAATTCGCCACCATGACAGCACAGGACAAAAAGATCGCATCCGAGCATTCCAATGTCACGCAAACCGGGGGAGGTGCGGCGGACCCGTCAGCCATCGGTCACGCCGCCCATCTGCAACAATTTGAAGAAATTCTAGCCGCCATCAAGAAGGGTACGGTTCCCCAAATCGATGGAATCGAAGGCCGGCGAAGCGTCGAGATTATTCTGGCCATTTACAAGTCGGCTGAGACGGGCAAAACCGTTAAACTACCGCTAAAAAGTGACCCCGTGTTGAAATCTCGCCAAGCTGGGAACTGATTCCTGGCTGGCAAGTTGCTATTTTAATCATCCGTAGGAACTGAGCCACAGCCAACAACCTGGGGCCACCTTACCAATGCAACCTGCCCGCATCATCGTTGCGTCAATGGTCATCTTTGTAGCACCCTCCCTGATGGATGCTCAAGACAAGGAACTTTCTTCCGGAAATACGTATACCCATCCCAGAACGGAACGTTTTACCGACTTCACATTCATCAGCCCGCTGCCCACTCCCTTTATTGACGCGCATCCCAAGAGAAAAGAGATGGGAGACCAGTATCTAGACTTCTTGGGAGTGATTGCCATTGTCGGCGAAACTAAAAAGCAGCGAGCCGATATGCGTCGACTCGCTCACGCGTTAATGGGCCTGATTGACAACGACCAGGACGGGATGCCGGACGATAAGCACCTCTGGACCAAGTGGAAAGCAAAGACAAACCACCAGAATCGTTTGGTGCTTTATGTCACCGAGCAAAAGGAAAAGTACAAGTCGTTCGATGGCGAAAGCCCCAGCGTATATCATCAAGGTTGGAGCTCTTTCCGAGATGGTGAAAGATTGCATCTCAGCAATATCCAGGAGGAATTGTTTCATTTCCTGCAGAGACATTTCTGGGAAATGGAATACCCGGACGCCTTCGGCCTGGATAGAAATCCGCGCAGCATTGCTCATCATGCGGCTGTGAACGCTGTCAGAAACAAGCATTATGTGTACGACCAGGACTGCATTTCCGACAGCGGCTGCCTGGTCCCCGAGTTCTTCTTTTGCGTTATGACGGATCTGATGAACGGCTGGCAGGGTGACGGTTTTGATGCGCCGGGACAGGGTGAATGGCGATTGAAAGGGAATCGCGTCGCGATCGGCCAGAATTATCCGGATATGATGGAAATGATTCTCACAATGCAAAATCAAGGGAAGCTTCCCCGGAAATGGCCCAGTTTCTTTCTGATCAAGAACCGCGGAATGAGACCCGGCGCCACAAAAGACAATTAGGAACGGTTGCGCTCTGTAGAAAAGTGGCAAGTTGCTATTTTAAACATCCGGTCAACCTGTCAAAATCAGCCCGGACAAGAATCAGCGGCTAGCGTCCCGTTGATTTCTGTGAACCATTCAATCGCGGCTTCAAAAACCGAGGGCAGGAGCAAGGATGCTTGGCCGATGGATCGAATACTTGGTTATCCGCTGGATCGTCAGCGTCATTGGGATGCTTCCCATCGAATGGTGCGAGACGTTTGCGCGAGGTCTGGCGTGGGTGTTTGCCGATCTGGTCAAGTTTCGGCGGAAGGTTATTGTTGACAACCTGACGTCCGTTTATCCCGAAATGACTCCCACCGAAGTTCATCAGACCACACGAAATATGTGGTTTCATTTGATCATGATGGGCATCGAGGTCGTTCATGCACCGCGACGGATTCACGACACCAATTACCTGGATTACGTAACCTTGCCGGACCAGGCACTGATGACCAAGTACCTGGTGGACTATCGCCCGCTGGTTGCCGTGACGGGACATTTTGGCAATTTCGAAGTGGCTGGCTATTTGACAGGATTGCTGGGAATGCCGAGCTATACGGTTGCCCGCAAACTCGACAATGAATTTCTCGATGAATATATCAACACATTTCGAGCCACCCATGGCCAATTTATCTTTCCCAAAAATGGCAGTGCCGGCAAGGTTCAGGAAGTCATGGACGGGGGAGCCATCCTGACGATACTGGGTGACCAGCATGCGGGCACCAAGGGATGCTGGATCGATTTCCTCGGTCGGCCGGCCGCTTGCCACAAGGCGGTCGCCCTGTTCACGCTTAGCGGCAACGCACCGATGCTTGTCACTTATTGCAAGCGCATGAAAAAACCACTTCATTTCGAAGTCGGTTGCACGGGAATCGCCGACCCGCTCGACATGTCAGAAGAGTTGCAAGACACCCGAAAACTGACGCAGTGGTATAACGACCGGATGGCAGATGCGATTCAACGGGATCCCGAACAATATTGGTGGGTCCACCGTCGCTGGAAAGAAAAACCGGTTCGCAAAACCAGCAAACAAAAGAAGAAACTGGCTGCCTGACTGTTGCCATCGGCCAACTGACCGTAATGGCCAATAAAAAACGGCAACACCCATTCAGGACGTTACCGTTTTCAATATGTTTCTTGTTAGTCAGCAGGGACTATTTCGCGCCAACCAGCTTACCTTCTTTTTCACGTCGCCGCTCGGCGATTACCTCTTCCTGGATGTTGGCGGGCACTTTTCGGTAACCCCTTAATTCCATGGTAAACGTGCCTTGCCCCTGGGTGAGGCTTCTCAGGTCGGTGGCGTAGCCAAAGGTCTCGGCAAGCGGAACTTGACACAGAATCACCACGCTCCCGTCCTTCTGCATGTCGGTGGCTTCCATGATCCCCCGGCGGGATGTCAAATCGCCGACGATTCCACCCTGGAATGATTCCGGACATTCGATCTCGACCGTCATCACGGGCTCCAACAGCACTGGCTTGGTCTTGGGCATGTAGTGCCGAAATGTCGTACGAGCACATATCTGGAATGCCATTTCCGAGCTATCAACATCGTGATAGGAACCGTCTTCTAAAAAGAATTTGACATTCACCACCGGGTATTCGGCCAAGGTGCCCTTTTCAACCGACTGGCGGAAACCTTTTCCAACCGCCGGAATAAACTGCTTTGGAATTCGCCCACTGACGATCTTGTCTTCGAAAACGAATGACTCTTCGCTCTCTTCGCCCTCTTCGTCCAGCGGCGCGATCCAACCGACAATATGGGCATACTGGCCGGAACCACCCGATTGTTTCTTGTGTTTGTAGTTGAATTCGGCCTTGCGGGTTGGCGTTTCCCGGTAACTGACCTTGGGGGCGCCTACCTCCACATCGATCTTGTACTCTCTACGAATTCGCTCGATATAGACGTCCAGATGCAATTCACCCATGCCCGCCATAATCACTTCACCCGTTTCCTGGTCGGTCATGACGCGAAACGTTGGATCTTCTTTGCGAAACCGCTGCAACGCCTTGCCAAGTTTTTCAGTACTGGCACGTTCGCTCGGATTGACGGCAACCTTGATCACCGGTTCGGGTACAAACATGTTTTCCAAAGCACACATTCTGGCTTCCGCAGCATACGTTTCACCCGAGGCGCAATCGATTCCCATGATGGCCACGATGTCACCCGCGGATGCTTCGTCCATCTCCTCCCGTTTATCGGAGTGCATTCTCAGAATACGACTAAA
>JABACA010000095.1 GCA_014237975.1 Mariniblastus sp.
TTCCAAAGAGCAATATGAACGGGTTACGGGCTTTATGGACCGCGGCCGAACGGCCGGGGCTACGGCCGTTTGTGGTGGCCGTGCACCCGAGGGTGAAGGGTTTTTTGTGGAACCGACCGTTTTGACTGATACCGATGAGCAGATGGAAGTCATCCGCGAAGAGATCTTTGGTCCCGTGGTGGCAGCCATGCCGTTCTCGGACATGGATGATCTGATCGCCCGTTCCAACAATACAACCTACGGCCTGGCCGCCGGTGTTTGGACGGCCGACGTGGCCCGCGCCCACCAAATTGCCAAAGCGATCAAGGCCGGAACCGTCTGGGTCAACTGTTACAACGTCTTCGACGCTGCCTTGCCCTTCGGCGGGTACAAACAATCGGGTTGGGGTCGTGAAATGGGACACGCTGCATTGGACAACTACCTGGAAACAAAGGCCGTTTGCATTTCCGTCTAGCAACTCCGGTCAGACAGAATTCGGGATGGCGCGACGGGGTTCCGTTCGCATGTGGCGGTCGATCGGGTTAACCGGCGCGCTTTCCAGCCAGGTTACGTGCTACTGTTTCAGACACAGGGCTCGGCGATGCAAAATATTCCAGGCCATTCTCGAACGCCAGTTGAGATCTGGCCGACCTGTCGCCTGCCGAAGGGGCGACCACCCGGCATGGCCATCGCTTTCAGCTGACAACCAAGCAGGGCCCGCAAAAACGAATCACGCCGCCAAGTTTGTAATCCAGTTAACGCAACTTCTGGTTAAAGCCGTCCGATTAGGGGGGCATAACACTCAGCAGCCGAACTCCATCAGCAAGTCGGTTACTTCCGAGTCGGCCAACTTCCACTCTTCTCGTTCCATTAACGCGGCGCAATGCGGCCGGAAAAAATCTGGCAGGAAGAAACTGAACTTACTTGAAAGGGGTCTACAAGCGCGTTATGTTCCAGCCAGATTAGGGATTGAAAAATCATGAACTAATGCCACGTCTCTCATCCCACCCTTTTTGATTTCAACGCTTTTGTCCCCCCCCTTCCTGAGGTGAAAGGTACATCATGCCTATTAACTTTCGTCGCGCTAACGTTCGCCGCAAACCTGTTCGCAAAAACAACCCAGACCACGAATACCAACCCCTCGAGCCGCGGCATTTACTGGCTGGCTTCCATGTTGATTTCAGCGTACTGGCACCAGAAGACTACACCCATTCTGAAATTCTCGTCCGTTTCAACGATGATGTTCGAGTGGGCGATCTTCAAACAATCCAGTCCCAAACATTATCCGTGAGTGCTCAAGCCGTTCTCAGTGGACCGCTGGGCGAAGGTTTCCGATCGGACGGCCAGTTGTTTGAAGTACCCGTCTATGGCAGCCAATCGGTCGAAGGCTTGGTCACCTATTACAACTCGCTGTCCATGGTGGATTATGCAGAACCTAATTACACCATGCAGACGGCTGCGGCACCCAATGACCAATTCTATCAATACCAATGGGGCCCGGATAACATCGGTGCGGAATCCGCCTGGGACACCCGGACCGACAGCTCTTCGGTCATCGTAGGTGTGATTGATTCCGGCGTGCAGTATGACCATCCCGACCTGCAAGACAATATCTGGACCAACTCGGGTGAGATCGCAGGCAATGGAATTGATGACGACAACAACGGATATGTCGACGACTACTACGGCTATGATTTTGACAACGATGACAGTGACCCGATGGACGACAATGGACATGGGACGCACGTGGCCGGTACGATTGGCGCCCGAGGCAACAACACGACGGGTGTTGCGGGAGTGGGTTGGAATGCCAGCCTGATGAGCCTGAAAGTGATCGGTAACGGGAGCAATGCGGACGTCGCACGCGCTATCGATTACGCTACCGACAATGGTGCAAAAATCACGAACAACAGTTATGGCTACGCTGGAACCAACGTCTCCGGAAGCCAGGTCATGTCCGATGCGATCGAGCGCGCGAAGGACTCGGGTGTCCTGTATATCGTGGCAGCCGGCAACTCTCGCACCGGCATCCCCGCTTCGGACCTCGATGGCAACTTCAATGCATGGCCTGCCGAATACAGCAAAGTTCACGATAATGTGATCACCGTGTCAGCCATTGACGATGACGGTTCGTTTGCCAGCTACTCGCATTGGGGCGACGAATCGGTGCAAATCGCGGCACCCGGAACCCAAATCGCAAGTACCTATTATGGATCGCAATACGTTTACCTGTCCGGAACGTCGATGGCCTCACCACACGTCGCTGGTGCCGCCGCGCTGTTATGGGCAGAACGGCCTGACATGACCTATCTGGAGATCAAGGCGGCCATGCTGGACACAGCTCGGCCAGACCATTTGAACCTGGTGACCAACGGTGTCTTGGATTTGGGTGCGGCGATGGAAAGCATCACCAGTTCCACCAACGATCCGCCTAACGCGGTCGATGACTCGGCCACTGTCGATGAAGACAACTCGGTCGGCGTGGCCGTCTTGTCGAACGACTCCGATCCGGATGGAGACACGCTGACCCTGCAGTCGTATGGCCAACCCTCCAATGGTTCGGTTTCCGATAACGGCAGCCTGATTACCTACACCCCGGACGCCAATTTCAATGGCACCGATTCATTCAACTACACCATTAATGATGGCAACGGCAACACCGATACGGCCACCGTCTTTGTCACCATCAATGCGGTCAACGATAACCCGGTGGCCAGCGATGACCAGGCCACCACCAATGAGGATGTGCCGGTCGATGTGGATGTTGTCGCCAACGACACCGATATCGACGGTGATTCGTTATTCATCAGCTCCCTTTCCCAACCGGCCAACGGGTCGGTGGTCGACAATGGTGATGGCACCGTCACCTACACGCCCAACAGTGGCTATTTCGGGAGCGACTCGTTTAACTACACCGTCAGCGATGGAGCCTTGAGTGACACGGCGACCGTCAATCTGACCATTAATGAAGTCGGTGGCGGAACCAACGATATTGGTTTTGCCGGGACGGCCATCGATGTGACCCACGAATGGACCACGGTCAATCTGCCGTTCAGCTTCAACAATCCGGTCGTGGTGGCCGGCGGCAGTACGCGTGATGGCGGACACCAGGGCGTCGTGCGGGTCCAGAACGTGACCAGTGACAGCTTTGAAATCCGCTTTCAGGAATGGGATTACCGGGATGGCCGGCATACGACCGAGAATATCGGTTACCTGGTGGTCGAAGCGGGGACCCATACGTTGACCGACGGTACCCAACTGGTAGCCGGCACGACCACGTTGACCAACGAGTCGTTTAAGACCCTTAGTTTTGAAACCAGTTTTTCTGCCACGCCGTTGGTGATTGCCCATACGATGACGAACAATGATCCATCGGCAGTGGTCGAGCGGGTGCGCAATATCAACAACAGCACTTTCCAAATGCAGTTTAACGAAGAGGAAGTTGCCGACGGCGTCCATGCCACGGAAACGGTCGGCTATATCGCGATTGATCAAGGCAGCGCCACCAGTGGCGATACGGTATTAAACGCGGTCACTACGGGCAATTCAGTCACCCACAAGGACACCACGGTCGACTTTGGAGATATCGGTGGCTCGGACAGTCCAGTGATTTTATCCGACATGCAAACCCGCGACGGAGGCGATGCGGCAACGCTACGTCATCGCTCTCAAACCAGTACCAGTGTCACGGTTTGGGTAGAAGAGGAAAAATCAAAAGACAGCGAGCTGAACCATACGAGCGAGGTGGCCGGTGTGCTGGCGATGGAAGCCGGAATCCTGGTGGCGGGCAGCCCGTTGCAGGCCAACCAACTAGGTGGCCTGAACGTGACCGACACGATCACTCAAGCGGACCTCGACTCGGTCCTGGACGATGCGGTTGCCTACTGGGATAGCCAGGGATGGAATACGACCATCCTCGAATCGGTCAGCTTCGAACTGACCGATTTGCGCAATCGGGCAATCGGCATGCAGCATGGCAACACGATCTACATCGACGTGAATGCAGCCGGTCATGGCTGGTATGTGGACTCCGATGTTTCCACCCAGGAGACGTTCCGGGGGATGGACCTGTACACCACGGTGACGCACGAACTGGGGCATGTACTCGGTTTGTCGGATGTGTACACGGCCTCGGCCTCGGACGACATCATGTATGGCTACCTGCAGAGCGGCGAGCGAAGAGCGATGCTCTCTGCCAGTGGTCAGCCAACCGATGACTTCTTCAGTCACTTTGACGAAGAAGTGATGGCATTTTGATCACCCGGTTTCCATCCTGGCGGCATTGCTTCGGCTGTCGCTTTGATGGCGGTCAACCAGTTGATAAAATTAACGCCTGGGCATCCCTCGATGTCCAGGCGTTGCTATGAGAGGATCTGTTGATGAACCGAGAATCGAACGACTTTATCGGTGTTTACGACAACGCGCTGTCCACTGATTTCTGCCAGGAGATCATTGACCTGTTCGAGTCGTTTCCACAAATTCAGTCGGCCGGCAGGATTGGGTCAGGGATCGATGCCACCAAGAAAGAGAGTGTCGATGCGTGTATTTCGGAATACCAGGAGTGGACGCCGATTAACCAGCGACTACTCGATGTGACACTTGAAAAACTGGCGGAGTACGTGGTTCAACATCAATTCCTGGTCTGCGGTTCGCTGGCACCGACGATCCGGCTTGATAGTGGTGAAATCCTGGAGGTCTCGCCCGACAACTTGTCACGAATCCCGCTGGACCAGTTAAAGAACATCGTGCTGAGTCTTTACCGGCCCGGTTACCTGAACCTGCAAAAATACGCGCAGGGGACCGGGGGCTACCACCATTGGCATTCGGAATGTTACCCCCGCGAGGAGAATTGCGAGACGTTGCACCGAGTCCTGTTGTTCATGTTTTTCCTGAACACGGTCGACGAGGGGGGACAGACCGACTTTTACTACCAGCAACGCAGCGTGGCACCGCAAGCGGGCAGGATGGTGATTGCGCCGGCCGGGTTTACCCATACGCATAAAGGGAATGTTCCCGTGTCAGGGGACAAGTACATCGTGACTTCCTGGATCCTGTTCCAACGCGCCGAACAGTTGTACGGGCAACCATCCTAGCGACTGTTTTTCCAGAGCGCCGCGTCACTTCTGCCGGGCAGCGGCCGCTTCCTCGACCCAGCCGGCCAGGCTTGTCGTGTCACCCTGCTTGAGCACCTCGACGCGAACTGGCAGCCCATCCGCCTGGAGCAGCCAAACGGTTACATAGGATTGGCCCACCACACGTAGTTCGTCGCCCGTCCGAACCAGCGCCGTCCCCTCGTCGATTCCAATTCCCACCAGGCCCGGGTGCTGATGTAGGACGCCCAGCAAACGATTGACCCGGTTGCGGCGCAGAAAATGTTGGTCGACAACCACATTGGGAAGAAACCCAAACCCTGCTGACGTTTTCGCGACCGGGTTGCCACCGGTAATCATGACTTTGGACATGATGGCCGCCCCCGCCGAAGACCCACCAATCACACCCCCCCGTTTAAGCAAGGCGTTCAGCTCTGCCTGGACCCGGGTCCCCAGGTAGACATCCGTAATACGGGACTGGGAGCCTCCACCAAACCAGACCCCGGTTGCCGATTTCAGCGGGGCTACGAACGAGGCCTGGTCGGCCTCGTCCCGGGACCGGGTATGCAGCCGAGTAACCGTGCCGGCTCCCCGTTCTTTCCACAATTTTTCGCTCTCTCCCTGGTCGGGACGATCGGCCCTTTGACTGGCGGTGGGGATGATCACGATGTTGGATTGAGCGCCACCCGCAAGATCGATAAAGGTCCTGGATATTTCGGCCGGCAGATTGCCACCCCCGACAATCACCAGGGCTGGTCGATCGCCGGCTGGCTTTGGCTCGACCTCCTGGCCTGGCAAAGTCGATGCGGAAATCAGCAGGACCGCGACCGTTGTTAGACAAATGGGGTATCTCATGAGTGACTCTTAGCGGGGTTCTCTTTGAAAGGAATTCAAGAGGCTGTTGCGGCAACCTTATCGATACTATCCTGCAAAACCAATTTCAGCGCGTCAAGTTTTCGTTGGAAACAAACCGAACCGCGCCAAATCCCAAGTAAAATCAGACGTGCAAGGATCGCCCCAGGTTGGCGAGTTTCAAAAAAAGATCGCCTGCCAGCTATGCGGCTGTTGTGGCCGACCCAAATCGTGCTTAAAAAAGAGTGGCAGGCACGGCCTCCTTGGCTGACACCGTTCCATTCCAGGGACTCTTCATCCGCAATTCCATATGAGACTTTTGAAATACCATGTTGAAAAAAATCGAATTCGCAATCTTGGTTATCATTCTGTTTTGCACCGTTCCAGTAGCCGAGTCATTATCCAACGACCTGGAAAAAGTGCTTACCAGTCAAAAAAAATGGGAAAGATTGAAACAGAAGTGCGACGGGAACTATTCCTATGTCGTTCAATGGACGAGTTTTGCCGGGTTCGGTGCCGAAACGACTATCATCGTCAAGGATAACCGGGTCGTGGGCAGAGAATTCAAGACCCTTAAACTGACCGACGGTCCAACACCGCCCGATCAGAAACAGGAAATCTGGGCCGAGTCGGCTACAGACCTCGGTTCCCACAAACGGGGAGCACCCCTAAAAACGTTGGATGAACTTTACCAGGAAGCCAGGCTGGTAGCCGGGCAGGAACCGTCAGAAAATGAACGCCGTTATTTGAAGTTTGACAAACAAGGACTACTGCTTCAATGTTTCATCGTCGATACACGAATCGCCGACGATGCCCCGCAACAGGGAGTCGATATTGCCAGTATTACCCTCGGTGCTGGAGATCCGGGTACTGGGAACGGTGGAAAAGAATCGATCCAACTGACCGACAAGGACAACGGCCAGACATTCAAGGTAACGCCTGGAAGTAAGATCCAAATCCGACTGAGCAGCAATCGCACCACAGGTTTCAGCTGGAACAACGCAACTCGGTCCAAGAAACTGAAACTGTCGGGTGAAATTGCCTACAACTCGGAAGGGCCACAACTCGGCAGCGGTGGCATCTCGACCGCCACATTCGTCGCTGCAAAAGTTGGCAAGGGAAAAATTATCCTCGAGTACAAACGTGTGTTTGAGGAGAAGCCACCTGCCAAAACGTTCAGCGTCAAGATCGATATTGTTGAACCGACACCGGACGAGCAGCCAGAAACGATCTACAAGGCACCCAATGGAAAACCATTTCCGGTTCACTGGGGCGCTCCCCCCAGAATTCAGACCCGCGACCTGCGACCCCTGCCAGCTGGCTACGGCCAAGGCAGTGGCACCCTCGCCCGTTGGATCCAGGAAAACCTCGACCGCGATGCGGCCGGGGGGCAAAAAGATAAATAAGCAGGTTGCCACGAGTTCCAACCGCAGAACAACAATCCATCCCGGAGATAAATCATGGAAGGTTATTTTGACCAATCAGGCCGAGACGATGTCTGGACGGGCGGTGTCAAGATGATCCCGATCGAGACGTCCCTGGGCACCTTTCAGGTTTGGACCAAGCGAATCGGGAATAACCCGACCAAGAAACTCCTGTTGTTGCATGGTGGCCCGGGTGCGACGCATGAGTACTTTGAATCGGCCGACAGTTATTTCCCGGGAGAATCGATCGAGTACTACTACTACGATCAACTCGGCTCTGGCAACAGCGATCCATCGGAGCAGAAGGAATTGTGGAGCATCGAGCATTACGTGGAAGAGGTGGAACAGGTTCGCACCGCCTTGAATTTGAGTGCCGACAATTTCTTTCTGCTGGGCCACAGCTGGGGAGGCATCCTGGCCATTGAATACGCGCTCAAGTACCAACAACACCTGAAGGGCTTGATCATTTCCAATATGGTTCCCTCCATCCCCGACTACATTGAGTACGCCAACACGGTTCTGGCTGCCAAGCTGGACCCGGCCGTGTTACAGGAAATTCGGGGTTTTGAACAAACGGATGATTACGAGAATTCGAAGTACCTGGAACTGATCACCGAACATTACTACCCCCGGCACGTCCTGCGTCGGCCTCCCGACCAATGGCCAGAGCCGGTGAACCGCTGCTTCGCAAATTTGAATTTCCCAATCTATGTTCATATGCAAGGACCGAGTGAATTCGGGGTCGTCGGCGACGCCACGCTCAAGAACTGGGACCGCAAAGAAGACCTCAAGAACATCCGTGTACCGACGCTCAGCATTGGCGCCCAATACGACACGATGGACCCCAAGCAGATGGAATGGATGGCCAACGAGGTTCCCAACGGTCGTTTTTTGTACTGCCCTGAGGGCAGCCATATGGCCATGTACGACGATCAACAAGTTTATTTTGACGGCATTGCCGATTTCATTCACAACGTCTAAATGGCGATGAATTCATAGAACGGCCATGCAGCCTGAATCGATCGGGCAGTTATCAAGAACCGGTTTTAAAAAGGGCCCTCATAAATGGGCCACCAGCTCAATCCAATGCCTGTGACCTAGGAATTCTGTTTGACCCAGCCCGTTGCTTGACATCACCCTCAATCACGGCCAATATGTAGGCCGTTAATCAAGCGGCCTGAATGCAATCCCTATTGCAAGCCAAATAACAGGCAAGCCATTGACGTCGTTTTTCTTCGGGAAGCCACACTGGATTGCCTTGTGAACCTGGAATCTTCAAAACCGAACAAAACATTGGGGCCAATGTTATTGGTTGCAATGAACGCTTCGGTAATCGTCGGCCTTGAAGGACTGCCGGAAATGGCTCTCTACGGAGTGCCGTTGATCTTCCTGTTTCTGATTGGTGCCGTAGCGTTTCTCATCCCCGTGGGCCTGGTCTCCAGCGAACTAGCGGTGGGCTGGCCGGGTGGGGGTGGAGTGTACGGCTGGGTCGACTCCGCCTTTGGTCGTCGTGCTGCGGTGGTCGCGGTCTGGTGCCAATGGGTGCAGATTCTGGTCTGGTATCCCACGGCTCTCACCTTCGGCGCAGCGAGTATCGCGTACATCTTCAACCCAGCCCTAGCTGCGAATCCTTACTACAATGTCGTTGTAGTGCTCGGAATCTTCTGGACGGTCACCCTGATCAATCTAAGAGGACTGAAGACCAGTAGTAGCGTTGCATCGATTGGACTGGTCCTCGGCACCATCCTCCCGACCCTCCTGGTTATTCTTTTCGCCGTGATCTGGTTGGCCGACGGCAAGCCAATTGCAATACCGGAAGAAAACCGCGGCTTCTTTCCGAAACTGGAAGGCATACGTGGACTGGTGCTTGCCGTTGGCATGATAACCTTCTACTCAGGACTCGAAGTCAACGCGGTTCACGGCTCTCGGGTCAACAAGCCTCGTCGCACGATTCCCTTGGCGATGGTAGTGTCGGCCGGAATCGTTTTGACAGTCTACATTTTCGGATCACTTGGCATCGCGATCATTGTGCCGCGAGAAGAGATCCAGCAGTCCCTCAACGTTGGTCCGATGGAGATGTTTAAAACCTTTCTCAATGCCCATGGTATGAGCATGATCTCGCCGATTCTTGCCGCTTGCGTCGCGATCGGTGTCCTCGGCCACGTATCAACTTGGGTCATTGGGCCTACCGAATCCATTCGTCGAGCCGCACTGCGACGAGATTTACCCGCCATCATGGGCAAGACCAATGCCAATGGCGTCCCTGGGCCCCTACTGATTATTCAAGCACTGATCGTGACCACCATGACGTTCGCGTTCTTCGTGATGGGTAGTCCCTCGATCGCATTTGTAGTGCTAACCGTACTCTCTGGCACCGTATACCTTGTGATGTACATCATGATGTTCGCCGCTGCCATTCGCCTAAGGTATTCTAAGCCAAACATTGAGCGACATTTTGAAGTCCCAGGCGGCATGATTGGAATCTGGTTGATCAGTGGGGTCGGCATACTAATCAGCACCATTGCCTTATTCTTATCGTTCATTCCTCCCGAAGTCGAACAGGTCGACGTTGGGAATCCTTACATCTATGTCGCACTGGTAGCGGGCATCTTCACGATCATCATGCTAATTGGCTTGTTTATACCGATACACCCAGAACGTCTTCCCAGCCAAGAGGACTCGTAACGATTCCCGACACTCGCACAGCATAGAGACCAAGCTGAGTGTCTCTTGATATTGATGATTACCACAATCCTGTTTTCTGTTTGTGTTCGATCTAATTCGTGACCCCACTATGAATCGCAGACACTCCAAAGAAAACTCAAAGCGATTCTATTGGTTAATCGTGCTGCCGTTTCAGTCACTCTGCCTGACTGTTTTTGCCGGTCCGCTATATGGTTTCAACGCGCTGGTCCAACCCATTAACGAAGTTTTCTCCCCGTCCAATATTAATAATGGATTTGCAGGAGCCGTCATTGGTGGGACCATTTTTCTATCCATCGGTTTGGGAGGGTTGATCCACAACCGACTGTTGCGCCTGTTCGGCAAAAGGCCTTTGTTTATTGGTTCAAGCCTGTCACTGATCGGCAGTTTTGGGATAGCCGCGATCGCCTGCTACTTGAAAAACTACTGGCTACTGCTGGTGGGATTTGCCATTCCAACGGGTCTTTGTTTTGCCAATCTTTTTTTGTCGGCATCGTTTTCCTGGTGGCATGGGGCCAGCAGGCGGGCCGCGTCGGCCTGTCGACCGGCGTGGCAGGTATGTTGTTTGGTTTTTGGGGAGCGGTCTACAGCATCATCGGTCCCTATATCCAATCCCATTTGGGTTTTACCTGGATGTTGATTTTGTCCGGTATCGCCGTAGCTGCCATTCAGCTATTGGCCCTGTTCTACATGGTCGATCCACCCAAACCAAAAACCAGCGATGCCGATTTAAAGAAGCAGGCGCAAGTGCCGTTATTGGCCTTTCGCGACATCCTTCGAATTCCATCCTTTTGGGTCTTCGGGGTTTTCTTTTTCCTGTTCCTTGCCCCCGGTTTTGGATTCAAACTGATCGTTGCGGCTCTCAGCGATGAAGTTTTCCACACCACCGATTTTGTTGCCTCGTTAATGGCGGCCGCGTTTCTTGTTTGTTATGGAGCGTCGAGACTTGGTTTTGGAATATTGTCCGACCGACTTCCTCTCAAACCGATGTATTTGGTCTTCTCCATGGTACAGGTTGTGGCCCTGTTAGCTGCTGCCGTATCACTTCCCTTCTTGAAGGGAGTTGTGTTCTTTACGATCCTGATGTGTCTGACGGGGACCATGTTCGCCGGGGGCAAGTGCCTGTGGGCCGTCACGATGGTCAGGATGTTCGGACAGAAAAATTTCCACACACCGATGATGCTGACGCAGCCCTTTGTCGGCGCGGCCGGCTTCCTGGGGCCCTTCACTTTGACATGGGCCCTGCGAGCCCACGATGTTAAGTTTTCGGTGACCTGCTGGTTGTTTGCCGCAGCCGGCGCACTGGCCGCAGCCACCGTTTTATTCCATATGCTGCGCAGGTTTGATTATGAGAAATTCGCAAACCACCAAAAGCAAGGGCTCGAATTGAGCTTGCGGGCAAAGAGCGAGTTTGACAAGTTTTAAGCCGTTTGCTGCACAATGCTCACCGCAACAGTAACCCGCTAGACCAGAATCTTTTCCCGATTCGGATCGTAGGGCGGCTTGAGAAACGGCGTGGCCGGAAACCTCTCTCCTGCCACATCGATCTCGTAATCACCCTCGAGAACGAAAGCACGGGTGATCGGTTCCTTCGATCTGACGTAGCCCAGGGCCACCGCTGCACCGACCGAGTGACCGTACGCCGCGGATGACAAATAACCAACACATTGTCCATCCCGATAGATGGGTTCATCGTGCCACAACATCGGTTCCGGATCTTGTAGCACAAAGCTGGTCATCCGCTTGGTTATCCCGGCATCTTTCTGCCGCAACAGAGCATCGCGGCCGAGGAAGGGGATCGACTTGTCCCAGGCCAAAGCGAACGACAAGCCGGCCTCCAGTGGCGTATCATCGGGAGAGATATCCGCTCCCCAGGCACGATATCCTTTTTCCAACCGCAATGAGTTGACTGCATAGTGGCCAGCATCTTCCAGGCCCAGATCCTGGCCCGCCTCATGAATCGCATCGTAGACAGCAACCGCTCCAGATACCGGAACATGTAATTCCCAGCCAAGCTCGCCGACGTAAGTCACCCGGGCTGCCAAGACTTCTACGTCCCCGATGACCAGGGTTTGGAATGTTCCGAATTGGAAATTTGCCAGATCTTCACAGGCCACCTTGGCAAGCAGCTCGCGGGAAAGCGGGCCCATCAAGCCGAGCACCGAAAACTCCTCGGTGATATCGGTACATTTCACCTGCTGTCCCGTTTCGATATGCCGCTGCATCCAGTTTGCGTCGCGGATTCTCTGAGCCGACGGAGCAACGATGTAGAACTGATCCCCCGCTTCTCGCATGACGGTGAGATCGGATTCAAAGGTCCCCCGTTCATTAAAGAGCCCGGTATAGACCACGTTCCCGGTCGGCACATCCATCTCGTTGCCACACAGTTTTTGCAGGAGGGGCAGGGCGTCACATCCCTGCAGGCGGAATTTCGAGAAGGATGTCTGATCAAACAGGGCAACCTTTTCGCGAGTCGCCAAATGCTCGATGCGATGTGCGTCAAACCAGTTCTGTCGGCCGAACGAATACTCCACCTGGGCCACCTGATCTCCTCTGGCAAACCAGTTTGGTCTTTCCAGCCCCATCTTGTTGCCGAAACAGGCTCCTCTGGCAGCCAAGCGATCATGCAGTGGTGACTTTCGCCGATTTCTGCCAGTCTCAAATTCGCGGTTGGGCCACCCCAACTGGTAATGCAATCCAAGAACTTCGCCTACCCGTTCCTTAAGAAACTCCCGGTTGTTCTGGGCTGACGAAAAGCGACGCACATCGACGGACCACAAGTCAAAGGGAGGCTCACCATCGGTCATCCACTCGGCCAGCACCTTGCCCGCCCCGCCGGAACAGGCAATCCCGGCCGAGTTAAAGCCCGCCGCTACGTACAGATTTTTTAACTCGGGAGTCTCTCCCAAAAGAAATTGGTTGTCGGGAGTAAAGCTCTCCGGACCATTGACGAACTTGGCAAAGCCAACCTCTTCGAGACCCGGCAATCGATGATAACCCTCTGCCACCGGTGCTTCGAACTTTTCCCAATCATCTTCCAGCAACTGGAAACTGAAATCCGCAGGAATCGGGTTAACATTCCACGGTTTGGTATACGCCTGGAAAGCACCCAGCAATACCTCGTCACCCTCTCCTCGCCAGTAAATCGTACCATCGGGATCCCGGCAACAAGGCATTTCATCCCGTGCTCCTGGAAATGGATTCGAAACCGCGTAGTGATGTTCGACCGGATAAAGAGGGAGCGTTACGCCCGCATCGAGTCCCAGTTGGCGGGTCCACATTCCACCACAAAGAACCACGTACTCCGACTCGACAGGCCCTTGATCTGTCAACACACCACTGATACGTCCCTTTTCTTGCTGGAGTGACGAGACACGTACACCTTCAACAATTTGCACTCCCGACTGTCGCGCTCCCTGGGCCAGTGACAACGTCGTCTGCTCCGGCTGAACTTTGCCATCCCCGGGAAGCCAGGCAGCTCCCAGCAAGTCGTCCGACCTCATGATGGGACATTTCTCGAATGCCGTTTGGGCGTCGATCATATGAGCATCCACACCAAGATATTCGGCCATCGCAACCGTCCTGCGCAGTTGTACCATTCGTTCTTTACAACGAGCCACGATCAACGACCCGACTTGTTTCCAGCCCGTCGGGACACCGGTCTCCTGTTCGAGTGTCGAGTAAAGTTCGACACTGTATTGGTTGATCTTCGTCATGCTGCTGGACGTGCGCAGCCGTCCTACCATGCCGGCTGCATGCCAGCTGGTACCACCGGCAAGACGCCCCTGCTCCAGCAACAAAACTTCATTCCAACCCAGTTTTGCCAAATGATAGGCAACACTGGCTCCAGCAATACCGCCGCCGACGATGACGACCCGAGCACGATCCGGTAGTCTCTTGCCACGCTCCGGCACTGACTGGCTCCTTTTTACTCTCATTACGATGGAAATTTATCGACCTACCAGACTACCCCATATACGACAGACGTCCACCACAGAGAGAAGCCGCAGAACGCCTATCTACAAAGACGATGCTTCGTGCCAGAAACAGTCAGTTTGCCAAGAACCTCAAAACAAACTGAAACCAATACACCAAGTTGCCCGTCAGCCCAAAGTACTCTAACGCTCCGAATCGGACGAAACGGTTTTCAAGTACTCGACGACCCGCTCACGATTTTTCTTTGATTGGTTGAGATCCAATCCTAACTCGTACCGACTATTCAGCCGACGAGTAAATCCAATAGCCGCGTCCCATGGAAACGATGCGACCTTGAGAATCGTCTCTTCATTGCCATTTAACGATGTGAGATCCGCACCGTTTTCAACCAGCAAGCGTACGAACCGCAAATGCCCCATAAAGGCAGCGCTATGAATCGCCGTGTTGCCATCAATCGCTGTGAGATCGACATCAGCACCTTTTTCAATCAGTAAACGCGCTATTTCGGTCTTGCCTCCCATGGCAGCCATGATCAGGGGCGTGTTCCCCTCCGAATTCTTCTCATTCGGATCGACACCCTCTTTCAACAATTCGTCAACCAACCTGAATTTCCCCGTTGCAGCAGCTGACCATATATCTTTCCGCTTCTGCTCTTCGGAGGGCTTCTTCAAGTATTCGGCAACCTGTCTACGATTGCCCTTGGAATCTTCCAGTTTGAGATTCAAATTCAACGTATCGTTGATCCTCATCGTAAAGTCAATCGCCTCATCCCACGGCCCCGAAGCAACCTTCAAAGGTGTTTCCCCACTCCGATTCTGAACTAAAAGATCAACATCGTTTTCGACTAACACCTTGACGACTCCCAAGTGCCCAAAAAAAGAGGCGCTATGAATGGCCGTATTTCCATCCTTCGCTTTGGCGTCCACATCAGCCCCTTCTCGTATCAACAACTCAGCCATCTCCGTCTTGCCACCCAAAGCAGCCATAATAAGAGGAGTCGTGCCATCGGAATTTGGCTGATCGGCATCCATTCCATCTTCGACTAACTTACGGACCAACTCGATTTCACCCTTCTTAGCGGCAAGCCAAATATCATTCGGATCTTCCGATTTTGGCGCTCGGCGGCCCCAGTCTGAATCCTCGGTGATGACTGCTGGCGGGCCAGGCTCGCGCTCCCACTTGGGCATGCCATCACTAATTTCATGCATGATATCATCCCTTCGGTTTCTGATGAAACGAAGTACCGAATCGGTGTTCGATCTCTCTCTCTGAGACTCGGTAAAATAAGGTCCTGCCATCGCGCGAATTCGCTTAGCTTCGGATAGAAGTTCTCCCTCATCCCAATGCTGAGCCAGAAGTTCCAGCAACGCCAATCGATACCTCTCTCGCGAAGCTTCGTCTTGATAAAGATAATGCGCCAACATCCCTTTTGTTTTGACAGACAGTGGTAAACCTGGATCGCGATCGACATAGCTGTATTTCTGGAACATGCAATCTCCGCCCCAAGGCAGAAAATAGATCTTGTCGTCCTCTGGATTTACATAAACGAAAAAATTATTTCGATTTCCACAGTAGCCATCCCAGAATCCGAGCAAGCTTTCGACGGCCCAAAATTTGTGGAATTCATCCAGATTGACCAGCGGCTCAATGGATTCTTCGAGGTTTCCATCTTCTCCTGTTCCGTCTTTCAAATTTTCCAATGCGTCGTTCAACGCCTTGATTCGCTTTCGCCCGTAAGCTTCATCGCCAAACTTGCGGTCAAAACTGTTCTCCCAGTCCAGATGAAAATCATTGACCGTCCCCTCAAACAGCGTCCCTTTAGAATTCCCAAACCGCTGTTTTACCAACCCTTTCTTGGCCGACTCGACGTGCGTGTACACACCGAAATTTTTTCCGTTTAATGTAACATGGGCTAGTGAGGATCTCGGCGCAGGCAACCCAACTTTGTGATAGAAACGATAACCCATGAACTGGCTCAACACCGAGGGATCCTGTCGATTGTTGTTTAAGGTCAACAATGAATACCCGTCAATCGACTGCTTCTTATCCTTGTAATCGAGCTTGATCTTAAACGACGGTCGTGTGGCACTTTGTGACCCTAGCAGTCCTTTTTTTCGCAGGCCAACCTTCTTGAACTTGACACCATCGATCACCACGTCGGCTTTGACGTATTCATAAGGCCCTTCCAGCGGGCCAAACTGCCTCTCCGGTGCAAGTTCCGAACGAAGATCACGTCGGACATACCGTATCGATTCCCAATCTTCCTCGTCCACGGTGATCTCAATTTGAAGCACTCGGTCGGCAGGGAAAATGTTGTCTAACGTCAACTCCTGGCCAGCTGCCGGTGTCAAAACCGAACAGATAATCAAGAAACTAAAACCAAGGCAAGACATTCGTAGAATCATAGGTAAAGACAGCCTCGAAGCTCGGATAACTGACATGGAATTTTCCTCAACGGCCCGATAGTCTGGTGGCAATTCGTGCCGATGTCAAACATTGGGAGTCTACCGGGTAAATGATGGACTTCTTGCGGAATTCTTCGGTCGGCACAGGGGACATAGAACCGGCCCACTCAAAAACAACAAAAAGGCCGAAAAACACTAACAAAACGGCCTTCAGACCGGCATGGGGTAGGGATATTGTGACCGATTTCACTCAAAAAAAACCACCTAGTTGACTCCAAAATCTCCTTTAGCTTAAATATCCTTTGGCTTAAATACAGACCGACATGCACAAGGCTAATACAGGACTAGAACGATGCTTAGACTTAGACCAACGGTTTCCACTCTCATTTTGACGTTATTATTCTCGGGTGCAAGTCACGCCAGCATCTTGGTAGGGACCGTGGTAACCGCCCAGACCGAGAACATCGCCGCCATCAATAATCTGATCACGACTTATAACACTACCTTTAGTGCCAGCCTTTCTCCTGTCGTGAATTTCCAAGACAAGATAGAAGACGATAGCTCCGCGGCTGCGGCGGGTTTTGTAAACGGGTTTTATCAGGTATCCGATTTCACGTTCTACAAACAGGATGATGGGGGACCTACTCAAGTCGCCATTTTCGACAATCCATCGGTCAATTTTTCCACTAGCATGCTAGGCAACGGTGAGGGTTTTGACAGCCTTGACAATCCCGTGCAGGGATTCCAGCAACGAAGTGGTCCCAGCGTAGAATACTATGTCTCAAAGGATGGCCAGTTGGGCTGGTCGCTGTGGTACGCGACTCCCGGATTTAACCCCTATTATACCGATTCTGCTCTGGATGGGTTCACGTATGGTTCCACCACCGATGACGCGCTTGCCTACGACCCAATCAAATCGGGTGTTTCGCATCTGAGTTTCTACAGCGCCGGAGGAGGGGGCAATGTACCCGAACCTGGGACGTTCGCGATTTGGTCTCTGGTCGGACTGACTGCGGCCATGTTCCACCGAAGACGCCGTAATTCTTGAAGAATGGCCTGCTGGATTTCGTCAGCCTAACGACACTTGTCTCGCGGTACGCGCCAACACCAAGATCCTAACTTGATCGTTACGTATTCACATCGACGGCCAAAAAGAAACCGATCACTACACTCTTGGCGTTTCCTGTGGCAGAGTAGATTGAAAAACCAAACCCCGCAAGCTCTGGCCTGCCCTGCAAACATTTATCAGGTTCAAACATGAACAACCTAATCCGCATC
>JABACA010000096.1:0-11767 GCA_014237975.1 Mariniblastus sp.
ATTTTCTCGCGGTCCGACGCATGCAGTTCACGTTCTGTTCGACAGATCAGGATGTCGGGCTGAATACCGATTTGACGAAGTTGTCCAACGGAGTGTTGCGTCGGCTTGGTTTTGAGTTCCGCGGCTGCTTTGAGGTAGGGCACCAGGGTGAGGTGAATATACAGGCAGTTTTCTTTACCCACATCCAACGCAAACTGCCGGATTGCCTCCAGAAAAGGTTGGCTTTCGATATCACCTACCGTGCCACCAATTTCGGTGATCACAACGTCGACCCCATCACCAGCCACCGTGGAAATGCTGTGTTTGATTTCGTTTGTGATGTGCGGAATGACTTGAACGGTTTTCCCCAGGAATTCACCACGGCGTTCTTTTTCGATCACCTTTTGGTAAATCTGGCCGGTGGTAAAGTTCGAGTTGCGAGTCAATTTGCTGTTGGTAAATCGCTCGTAATGCCCCAGATCCAAATCCGTTTCGCTGCCGTCATCCAAAACATAGACTTCGCCATGTTGGTAGGGGCTCATGGTGCCCGGATCGACATTGATATAAGGATCCAGTTTTTGCATCCGTACTGTCAAACCACGGTGTTCCAGTAGCATTCCAATGGAAGCACTGGTCAGACCTTTTCCCAGGGAACTGACGACCCCACCGGTAACGAAAATGTGTTTGGTCATACTTAGTCAGATCCTTCTATTCATCCAATATTCTTGAAAACCACATTCGAGACACGGCACCCGTTGGGTGCGGAGCAAACGATACCCCGCTCTCCGACAACCGCAAGCTCCATTGACCCGTCGGAATGACGTACGGTTGCAATTTACACTACTGGTGATCTTAACCATTTGTCTGTCTCCTGACAAACGATTGGTAGTCTTCCATCGTGTCAATTCCAGGAAATGCACCGGGCACGATATCCACGAAAACAGGCCACCCGGCAACCAGAAATCGAAGTTGCTCAAGAGACTCTATTTTGTCGATTCGCGCTGGCGGCAGATCGGGGATTTGCAACAGATAGTCTCGTCGGTAGGCGTATATCCCAATATGTTGAAAAAAGCAGGCCGGATCGAAATCAATCCAGTTTTCCACTCCAGCTCGGGGCATTGGGATCGGGCTCCGACTGAAGTACATAGCTCGAGACACCGCGTCCATTACAACCTTGACGCATGCGGGATCCATCAGGGTGTGTGGGTCACGAATCGGAGTCGCCAGCGTCGATACGACGGCCTGTGGGGTTGACTGCAATCGACCAATGGCAGTGTCAATATCTTGGCCTGAGATTTCGGGTTCGTCTCCCTGAACATTGATGAACACGTCGACCTCGGGAAATCCGGCGGCAACTTCGGCCAGGCGTTCCGAACCACTCTGGTGGCTGGGATCCGTCAACAACGCCCTGCCACCAAATGACTGGACGGCTTGCTCGATTTCGGAATGGTCCGTTGCCACAATCACCTCGGATGCCAGACGGCTCTGGCTGGCGGCCAGAAAGGTGTGTTCGATCAGCGTTTTTCCGGTTTCTGCCAGCAGCATTTTGCGTGGCAAGCGAGTCGATTCCATTCGGGCTGGTATGACGATGACCGATTTCACGGATGCGTTCTATTGGGGACAGCGGAAAGAGGATAATTTAGTTTCAAAAAGCGAGTGAGAAAAGCCCTTGAATCCAATCGACTGGGCCGTTGACCGGGCCATAACCTCCCTTATACGGTGGGCAATCTGGCTGTTACCCAAGGCGAATGGTTGATCCAGCCCTGCATTTTTCAACAGGGAACCGAGCCAGTGACCAGGCCGGTCCGTTAATCAATCGCGTTAAATCCAGTTAAATGTTTGGTAGATTTGATCGCGAATCATTCGGCGATCGAAACGGTATCGAGATTTGGCATCGGAATTGGATTTCAACGCCTAGGTAGGATCAATGGCAATTCGTATACTATAAATCGTCAGTGTGGCGAAACGGCCTGATTCCGATTGGCGCCCGATGTCGTGATCTGCCCGTTCCCCAGCCGAGTAACAATCATGGAAACAGGCACAATCTAATTGACAGCACGGCCATTGTGTCCGAAAATCTGCATCCTTATGCCGGACGAAATGATTTCAGTTTGGTTACATAACGTCCTTGAAATCAAGTCCACCGATGCCCCGAACCGAATTTGAATAGCGAGATACGGATTCACCTATGTCAGTCGATTTAAGCTCGCTGAAACGGCGAAAATGGGGAGAAACGCTGCGCCAAGACAATTGGTGGATTGGTCCGCTGGTCGTGTTCCTGGTTCTTTCCTCGTTTGTCGTTTATGCGACTTGGGCTGCGTTTCAAAACGAGAACTATGTTTACGGGAACTACCTCTCACCGTTCTATTCACCATTGCTATTTAACGGCGGTGATGAGGGTGTGCCCGGCGATGGGCATCAACACAGCTGGTTTGGTGACGAGCCGGGATGGTGGATACTTCCGTTCTTTTCGCCGGCTCTCTTGATTCTGCCGTTCCCGGCTGGATTCCGGATGACCTGCTATTACTACCGCGGAGCTTATTACAAGGCGTTTTGGGCGGACCCGCCTGCCTGTTCCGTTGGAGAGCCTCGCAAAAACTACCTTGGCGAGCACTCGTTACCTTTAATTCTTCAAAACATTCACAGGTACTTCCTGTATTTCGCGATCATTTTCCTGTTCATCCTGGCGTACGACGCCTATTGCGGTTTCTTTTTTGATACTGATGGCTACGGGAAGTTCACGAATTTCGGTGTAGGTGTCGGGACGTTTGTCCTTTGCATGAATGTGTTTTTGTTGAGCGGTTACACTTTGGGTTGCCATTCGTTGCGCAATCTGATTGGAGGTTGGATGAATGTGTTTTCCAAAACTCCGGTAAGAACGAAATGTTACGATTGTGTCAGTTGTTTGAATCGACACCACATGACCTGGGCTTGGTGTAGCTTGCTATGGGTCGCATTTACGGACGTTTATGTGCGGCTCTGTTCGATGGGTATCTGGACAGATTTTAATTTTACTTTTAGCTAAAACAACGCCGGGAACTCTTCAATGCAAGTCTCACTTATTGAGATTCAAGTTGAATATCTCCTGTTGCGAATACAAATGAGCGTGCAGAGTTAAATCATAATGGCAGAATACGAAACGTTCGAATTTGATGTGTTGATCATTGGAGCTGGCGGGGCGGGTCTGCGAGCCGCGATCGAGGCGTCGTCAACCGGTATCAAGGTTGGCTTGGTTTGCAAGTCGCTTTTGGGCAAAGCCCATACCGTGATGGCCGAGGGAGGAATGGCCGCAGCGCTGGCCAATGTCGATGAGCGCGATTCCTGGAAAACGCACTTTGCAGACACCATGCGTGGTGGCTATTACATCAACAACTGGCGCATGGCCCAGCTTCATGCCCAGCAGGCGGCCGAGCGAGTCCGCGAACTCGAAGCGTGGGGCGCGGTATTCGATCGAACCCGCGATGGCAAGATCATGCAGCGCAACTTCGGTGGTCACGCCCACCCGAGATTGGCTCATGTGGGTGACCGGACTGGCCTGGAGATGATCCGTACGCTGCAGGATCACGGAATTCACCAGGGCATCGAGGTTCACATGGAGTGTACGGTCACCAGCCTGCTGATGGATGGTGATCGGGTCGCCGGAGCATTTGGCTATTCGCGTGAACTGGGGAAATTCAAACTCTTCAAAGCCAACGCGATCGTCATGGCCACCGGAGGAATTGGAAGAGCTTACAAAATCACCAGTAACTCATGGGAATACACCGGTGATGGACAGTCGCTCGCCTATGAAGCGGGCGCAGATTTGATCGACATGGAGTTCGTGCAGTTTCATCCAACCGGAATGGTCTGGCCGCCAAGCGTTCGTGGAATCCTGGTGACCGAAGGGGTTCGAGGTGAAGGTGGGATCCTCAAGAACAGCGACGGTGAGCGATTCATGTTTGGGGACATTCCGGAAAACTATCAAAGCTCGACGGCTGACAACCCGGAAGAAGGCTGGCGGTATGTGACGAAAACGGACCGTGATGCAAGGCGCCCACCGGAACTCCTGACCCGTGATCACGTGGCACGGTGCATTTTGAAAGAAGTCAAAGCGGGCCGCGGTTCACCGCACGGCGGAGCGTTTCTCGATATCGCCTGGATCAAGGAGAAGCTCCCTAACGCCGAAGCCCATATCAAGAAAAAGCTGCCCAGTATGTACCACCAATTCAAGGAATTGGCGGGGATTGATATCACGACGGAGCCAATGGAGGTCGGTCCGACGACGCACTACGTGATGGGTGGGATCCGCGTCGATGGCGAAACTCAAATGTCGACTGTTCCTGGACTGTTTGCGGCTGGCGAGTGTGCGGCCGGGCTGCATGGCGCCAATCGATTAGGTGGCAACTCGCTTTCCGACCTGGTCGTATTTGGGAAAATTGCCGGTGACTCCGCTGTCAAATTTGCCCAGGAAAACGGTCGGACAAGTATTTCTGATGAGCAAGTGAATGCGGCGATGGAAAAAGCGCTTGAGCCATTGGACAGCAGTCGGGCAACCGACGCCGGCGGAGCTTATCAGATCCAGTATGACCTGCAGGAAATGATGCAGGACAACGTCGGTATTATCCGGCAAGAAGATGAAATGTTGGAAGCGCTCAAGGGAATTGAAGAATTAAAGAAACGAGCGGCGACGGTTGCCGCACCCGGTAATCGACAATACAACCCCGGTTGGCACACGGCACTTGATTTGAAGTGCCTGCTGCTGGTGGCCGAGGCGGTGACACGTTCGGCGATTGAACGAAAGGAAAGTCGAGGTGCCCATACGCGGGAAGACTACAAGGGCAAGGAAGAAAAATATGACTCAGTCAACACGGTTTTGCGCAAAGATGAAAACGGGGAGATGCAAGTTGCCCTGGAGACGATTCCTGAAATGCCACAAGAATTGACACAGATAATCAACGACCATAAATAGTGCGTGAGTTTTCTCACTTGACGATCGTAACTGCCTAATACAACTCCAACGAATATCTGCATATGACTCAAGTAAATTTCAAAATCTGGCGTGGTGACAAAGAGTCCGGCGAGTTCAAGGAATACCAAACGGAAGTCACTGAAGGAATGGTTGTCCTGGATGCGATTCATCAGGTCCAGGCCGAAAGCGCCAATGATCTGGCTTGTCGTTGGAACTGTAAAGCGGGTAAGTGTGGCAGCTGCTCGGCCGAAATCAACGGAATGCCCAAGCTGATGTGCATGACACGCTTGAATGACATGAATTTGGACGAACCGATCTCGGTTGAGCCAATGCGGGCCTTTCCGATCATAAAAGACTTGGTTAGTGATGTTTCCTGGAATTATCGGGTCAAGGAAAAAATCAAGCCATTTAAGCCGCGAAAACCAGACAACCCGGACGGCAGCTGGAACATCCAGCAGCAAGATGTTGATCGGGTGCAGGAGTTTCGCAAGTGCATTGAATGTTTCCTCTGCCAGGATGTTTGTCACGTGTTGCGAGACCACGAAAAACACGAGGAGTTTATCGGTCCCAGGTATTTCGTCTACAACGCGGCACTGGAAATGCATCCCCTGGATGTCGAGGATCGATTGCCGGACCTGAAAAAGTCTCAGGGAATCGGATACTGCAATATCACAAAATGCTGCACCAAGGTCTGTCCCGAACACATCACCATTACCGACAATGCGATCATTCCCTTGAAGGAACGTGTCGTCGACGAATTCTACGATCCACTGACCAAGCTGTTTCGAATTTTCAAACCGAAGAAGTAACTCGTTTGAACGATCGGGCAAGAAAACGGACTGGTAGGATCCGGCGGAGTTTCGAGTGTCCCATCCGAGTGGATCGGTTTCCAGTCAAAGTCGCTCAGTTAAAGTCGCTCAGTTAACCCGCTCAGGCTGTCAACCGAATCGGTCGTTTGGCGTTTTTTTTGGCGAACCAGTTGAAGTGATTGCCAACCGCACAGTCGCGGTGCAACATAGTCGTTGATGTAATCGTCGCCCACCATCAGCAGCGGCTCCGACGGTAGTGATTGCTCGATGGCGCGATAGAACCTCAGGTCGGGTTTCCGAAAACCCAAGTCTGCCGAAAAGAACAGTCGACTGTTGTTTTCGTTCAGTCCCAGTTCGTTGCAGATGGGCACCAGACGGCGGTCAAAATTCGATGCGATTGCAATGCCGATGCCTTGTTTTTGCAGGGACTCCCAACAGCATTGCACATCTTCGTAAACGCGCCAGTGGCCTGGATTAGCAAAGTGTTTCCAAAGTTGTTCGAACAAAGAGTTGCTGTCGGAGATGTCGGTAAACAGTTGCTGTACGAGATCGCGCCAGAGTTGCTGTTCGATCTGTTGACTGGATGGGAATTCGAATCGGGACAGGTCGTGTTGGGGTGAGTCACCCGTCATTTCGGATTGAAATAGTTTGCGTCTTAACCGGCTGAATCTCTTGTTAATTACCTCAATCGAAAGTTGGCTGCCATGCTGTTTGCCAAATTGATGATAAACGGACAAAACACCCGGATCCGGGTAGATGATCGTGCCTACCGCGTCAAACAGTACAAAAATGGGGCGTTCCGATTGCATGATCCAAAACCTGAGTGCTAACGGTTCGTATCGCTTCCCTTGGGTCGGAAAGTCGGTCGTTGGCCGTGCTGATTCGTATGGTTTTCATGGGACCCGGGAGAGGAGAGGATGATGATTGTCGGAGCCGAATCGTGTCTGGTTGCCGAAGTGTCATCTGCCGGCAAGGCACGTTGCCGATGGCTGGGCAGGCTCATTTTGATTCGGGCGGTACTGCTGGCCGGTCGATATGAGCCTCCCTGGGGGACGGCTCGCAAGATGATCGGGACTTGGCGACGTGGAGTTCGGATTTCCTGTCCATGGATGACGCTTGGTATCGTTTTTGGAGAAAGTGTCTGGGGGATTTCCCGGTAGGTTCCTTGTGCAACATCTGTCTGACGGTCAACCAATTGGCGTTGGGCAGACGGCTGGAAGTGGGGGCCTGCAGTGGAGGGTCTGTGACGGTTCATGATCTGGCTCGCAGCCGGAAACACAGGTTGGTTGGCGTCGAGGGGCAAAAAGTAATCATTAGTTCCAGGTGACCCGATGCAGGAAATCAGTTGCGTTTTATGTTTCGCCAGATTCGCCATGTTGGAGGGTTGGACTTCGGACGAACCCTGGGTGCAAAGCGATGGCTTGACCCAAGGTTGGCAGATGGCAACAAGTTCTTTGTGCGTTGGTTGCGCTTCGGCCGAAAGGAGATCTTTCAGTTCGCCAGGTGCGGTCTCCTCTTCCGTGCAGGTAATGCCCAACAGGTTCGGGGCATCAAGAACAGGATCCGTGTTGACGGGAGTCGAAACAGTTTCGGTTTCCTGTTTCCAGTTCTCACTGGACATCGATTCAGATAACGGGCACGCCAACGTGAAGGCCAAACTGAAAGTCATCCATGTAACGTATTTTCGCATAGCCATATTTCCGTAGTGTCGCCAGAGATCTTGAGGTTGGAAGTCGGTACAACTTCCCACTTGGTGTATCGACGAAAACAAAAAGAACCATCCGGTTTTCACTGGGTATGGGAACATTCGGAGTAACCCTGCAAACCAGTAGCTGCGACCAAAGCGCTAAGGAACGTGCTCGTGCCGACCTCGGATACAACGGCCATCGGACTGCCCCGGGTCCGTCAGAGCATCCGACAAAAAGTAGGTTCCAGCGGTAGTCTGCGTTTAACCGTCTGGAAAGAGCGATTTGCTGCGTCGATGCAGCTCAGCCCGATCCAGTTTGCCTACCGCGTTACGAGGCAGGGCATCTACCAGCACCCATTCATCGGGCAACTTGAACGTCGCGATCCGTTGGGTAGCCCAGGTTGTCACCGCGTCGGTATCCAGGGTGTGTCCCTTCTCAGTCTCCACGAAAGCCACCACGCGCTGACCGTGTTTGCCGGGCGGGGTGCCCACCACCGCGGTTTCCGCAATATCCGGGTGCTCGTCCAAGACGCTCTCGACCTCGCCCGGCGCAATATTTGAACCGCGCTTGACGATGATCTCCTTGTTGCGACCGACAAACCAGATATTGGCTTCCTCGTCGATACGTCCCTCATCACCCGAATGCAGCCAGCCGTCCCGAATCGTCTGAGCGGTATTCTCAGGATCCTGCCAATAGCCGGTCGTCATGCTGGTAGAACGTATGCAGAGTTCCCCGATCGTCCCCGTTGGCACTTCATGGTTGTCGCTGTCCATGACACAGACTTCGACCCCGCTTCTGGGTTTACCGGCTGAACCTCGAGTAAATGTAACGCCCGGTTGGGGAATTCCGCAGTATCCTTCACACTCGGTCATCCCAATCAATTGGGAAAGTGGTATTGAACAGACTTTGTCCCATTCGTCGTATAGATCGGGCGTGACGAAATCGCCGACGCACTCCATCGAACGAATTTTACCGAAGTCGATACCCTCCAGCAGTGGGCAATCCAGAATGTCATGAAGAAGTGATGGCAGGATGACCGATCGCGTTGGGGGGTGTTTTCGAAACGCGGCCAGCCAATCCTCGGGGCTGAATTCATGGAGAAAAATCACCGTTCCGCCAACGACCAATGCCGGAATCAGTGAACCGAGGCTTGCTGAGACATGGACAAGTTGCGTCGAGAGCAGCCAGGTATCGTCTTCGGCCAGTTGCATCGTGTTGACACGGCTTTGACCTGTCTCTCGGATCGATTGGGCCGTGTGGGTAACGCCCTTCGGTTTGGAGGTGGATCCCGAAGTAAAGTAGATCGCAGCCGGTTCGTTTTCCACCGGCGGATTAGGTGAGGCAGGCGGGTGCTCTTTGACGAGTTCATCACGCCACGCTGTCCCGATGCCCTCCACGGGTGTTTCAAACGTGAAGCACTTTTCAACGCAAGGTGGTGAAGTGAAATTCCCCGCCAGCTTTTTGGCAAGCCCATCTTGAATTAACAGCAACCGGGTCTTGCTGTGTCCGACTGCAAATTCGACTTCTGGTCCCTGATAGCAGTGGTTGAGGGGGACAACCACACAACCGATTCTCCAAGCCGCGAAGACCAGTGCCGCGAGGTCCGGGTGGTTGTGTGAAAGCAAGCCGATCCGATCGCCCTTCTTGAGATTTTGCCCCGCCAGGCAGGCCGCATGGTCCTCGATCATTTTTTCAAGTTCAGCGTAACTGATCGACTCGTTGCCGATGATGAGTGCGGTCTTGCTAGGATCGTCGTTCAGGGCGCGCTCAGCAAGAGTTGTGAAATCGAGCATTGCTCTCATTTCTCCTGATTGGGTAATTGGTTAGAAAAAAATCGCCGGAGACCTGGGGCTTTTCTTTGGGCACGCGGTTCGCGATTTGCCAGATCCCTAAGAAGCGAGTTCAATCGGTAGCTGGTCAATTTTGGCTGCCAGGATAAAGTCGTTTTCACTCAGCCCACCTATGGCATGGGTCCAGAGTTCAATGGACAGGTTCTTGTAACCGACCAGGTGAACATCGGGATGATGACCATCTGCCTCGGCAACCTCGCCCACCCGGATGATAAACTCGAGACCCGCTACAAAATTCTTGACTGTCCAGTCTTTTCGGATCCGCTGGTTTTCATGTGTCAAATACCAGCCTTCGAGGTTTTCCAGCTGTTCCGTTACGAATGGAAGCGGACATGGGTCGACACCACCTTCACATGGTTCACACTTTCGCGTTGTTAGCTGCTCGGAACTTTGAACTTCCATGGGGGTCTCTTTTGATGATTGAAATGGGGGACTGGTTGATGGAACAGCCGCGGAAACGCAGGTTTGCGCGTTCCGGTCAAGCGAGTGACTATTTATAACTGATTTGCCATTCGAATAAAGCGGCGAATCAGGCTGAACGGGGGTTTTCGACAACCGCTGCATCCCGCCAGAGAGAATGAACGGTTGACTCCCACAGGCGGTTGGCCAATTACCGAATCAGGTCTGTGGGAGAGTTCGTATGCAAGGGAGACGGCAGGTCAGGATCGGCCCCGCCGTTCAATTTGCCATCCGTCGCTGTGACTACCGGACCGGTATCGCATTGACTGCCGATTCATGTGGGCAGGGGGCCCGTTTGTGGGAATAACAGCATTTGCAGCAATGCGAATACCATGACGCCAGCCAGAAACCACTGGACACTGAGGCCCGACAATTTGTTTTCCATGGGAACGGCGACCTATTTCTTGCTGTTCGTTTTAGAATCCACCTCTACCATCATAGCAAACATGGAATAACCGTTTCCCAAAAAGTTGTCGTTTTTACTGCGTACTTGGGCAACCTGATCGTTTCAATTGATCGGTTCAACGTCTGCTTTGGCCGTGGTTTGATAGACCCATTGGGCGACGCTGGACAGGTTGCGGAGTGAATAGAAGGAGCCCCTTAACAACTTCCAGGCAGGGTAAAGCATGACGATTCCAACGACGCCAAACTCCCAGTTTGCTTCAACAAAGATACCGAGCAGGCAAAGGACCAGAATCGCGGTGACGCACAAGGTGAGCAAAAGCAATATCAGGTATCCCAGCGTAACCAGGGACCATAGAAACAGGAATTGAAATGTCTTGCTGCCATTGATCAGCATGAAGCCGACAACAGCAAAGGTGGTTGCAAACGTGATCAGCAGAATGGTCAACAGAAAAATGAACAGGATCATCAACGGATCTTCGCCGTTAAGCAGATCGCCGGTCGATTGGTAATTCAGCAATGCCTGCTTGATAATTCCCGTCAGACCTGCCAAGAAACTCGTTAGGCTAACTAAAAAGCCGAACAGGAAGGCGCCTATTAAAATCTGTCGCCAGGGGAGGCTGATCACGCCTTTGATGTCTTCTGTAAAATCGATCTCGGGTTGATCATCCGTCATCGTTATCAGCTTTCCGTTCGACAGTCAGACCGCTCACGGATCGTCGCTCTGTACGAGAACTCTCCCAACCGCCGAACCCCAGGTCGGGGATTGGCCGCAGTCCTACTGGCCAGGAGGCGTGAGTGGCAACCAATGGTCAGTTGGCGACCGGCAGATTTAGTTGATCGGCGTGCGCTGCCATGGCGTCGACTACAAATTGTATGTGTTCGTTCAGCTCGACCCCGAGATCCTTGGCGCCCTCGGTAATGTCATCCCGGCTGACCTTTTCAGCAAAACTTTTTTGTTTCATTTTTTTGCGAACGCTCTTCGCGTTCATGCCGATGATCCCCTGGGGACGTACCAGGGCCACTGCCGTGATCAATCCACATAACTCATCACAGGCAAACAAGGTTTTATCCAGTTGCGAGATGCGAGGATTGCCCGGCACCGCATCGACATGTGATTTGATGGCGTAGATAACGTCTTCCGGGTAGCCCTGTTCGGTCAGGATGCGGGCTCCCTGCAGCGGGTGGTCGGGAGGCTCGGGCCATCGTTCGTAATCAAAATCGTGAAGCAATCCCACCATGCCCCATTTCTCTATATCTTCTCCGTTCTTGGCAGCATAAGCTCGCATGGCTGTCTCCACAGCCAACATGTGGCGACGCAAATTGTCGTTTTGCGTGTATTGACACATCAGTTCATAAGCGGATGTTCGATCCATAGCATGCTTCCCCAAAAACCCGTTTTTTCCGTTGCGAGGATCCGAAACGTCTTGCCGAGAACCGCTTCGGCGTTAGTCCCGTCCCGTATGAACGTGTAAAGGCTTGAGTTCGACCGACTGGCGGTTCCGGGCCTGGACATAGAGCGGAGTTTGGTGGGCGACCAACGCCTGTTGACAATCGGCTAGAACAGAAGGTTTCCGTCTTCCTTCTTGTCGTCTTCCTTCTTGTCGTCTTCCTTCTTGTCGTCTTCCTTCT
>JABACA010000096.1:11864-17650 GCA_014237975.1 Mariniblastus sp.
CCGTCTTCCTTCTTGTCGTCTTCCTTCTTGTCGTCTTCCTTCTTGTCGTCTTCCTTCTTGTCGTCTTCCTTCTTGTCGTCTTCCTTCTTGTCGTCTTCCTTAGCCTCTACATCTTGGTTTTCTCTCCAAGGCTTGTCCTTCTTGTAGCTTTCCAGTTCTTTGGACAAATTCTCTTTTTGTTGTTTGGAACCTGCCAATTCGACCGCCTTGGTTGCCCATTCCCGAGCTTTTTCAAAATCGCCCATTTCGGCGTATCCCGACGCCAGGGTGCTCAAGACGTGCGCTTCTTTGTAATCGGTCAACTTACATGCGGACAACGCATAGTCGACCGATCTCTGGCCGTCTCTCAAATCATCTTTGGGGCTGGTTGCCAAAACCCAGGCCAAGTTATTCAAAACCCCATCATCTTCAGGACTTAATTCCAGCGCTTCCTCGTAATCGTCAATCGCGTCCTTGTGTTTACTGAGCGACAGGTAAGCGTCTCCTCGGCCCCGCAGGGCGCTGGACAACAAGGTTTCAAGCGCCTCTTGTTGGGTATCATTGGCGGGGCTTTCAAGGTCTTTAGTGAGAGTGTCAATCAGCGGAGTGTAAATCTTGACCGATTTGCTGGGTTGGTCATTTGCGTTGTAAAGCATGGCCAGTTGAGTTTTGAAACTCAAATTGGTAGGAGCGTCATCAGACAATGTCTGAATGTCCTCGATTGCTTTCTCGTAATTTTCCTGTGCCGAATAAATAAAGCTCCTGAGTCGATAGGCTCCAATCAATCCGGGTTGCAGTTCGAGGGCATCGTTAACGTCGTCCAGTGCTTCATCCAGCTTTTCCTGATCTAGCAGGATCGAGGCCCGCAGCATCATTGCCTCAAAATCCTTCCGATTCAACTTGATGGCTTTGCCGAAATCCTCGACGGCTTTATCCTTTTTTTCCTGGGCCATGAACACACGGGCCCGTTCCTTGTAACTGCGAGATTCTTCCGGATTGACCTCGACGGCCTTGTTTAAGATATCGATTGCGTCGTCAAATTTTTGCATTGCCATCAACGACTGCGCCACAACGTAATAAGCGGCCAGGTTTTCCTTATCGTTGTCGAGCCATCGTTTGAAATCGTCAATTGCCTTGTCAGCCTGATTGTGCTGTAAGTAATAGGCGCCACGAATTCTTATGGCATCCAGGTTGTTGGGGTCAATTTTGATCGCTTGGTTAAGGTCGGCCAAACGGGATTCATCGTCATCGGATAGGGACGCTCGGATGAACAAGGCCTGGGACAACTTGGCATCATCATCGGTAATTTTCTCGATCGCTTTTTCGATCGCTGCGTTGGCGGCCTCTTTGTCACCGCCTTCCAATCCATTGAGTCGAGCAATTAACAGATAGGCATCGCTCATATCTGGGCTAAGTTCAACAACTTTCTTTAAACGGGTCAGTGCTTCGCGGCGATAGACCCGCCAACGGCGATCCCGTTGACCGGGAATAAAAATCTGTTTTCCCATCTGGTCGGCGTATTCATACCACGCAGAGGTCCATAATTGCTGTGCTTCGTTGGTGCCCTCTTTATCCAGGCCCTTTTCGATTGCCGATTCACACAAGCTGGCAACTTGGTCGAGGTCACGAGTCGACGTGGCACTGATTTTCAGATTGAATGCTTCTTCCAAGTCAGCTTCACCTTCGTTCTGTGCATAGACCGAGGCGGTAACGGGTAGAAATAGCGTGACAATAAAGATACACCTAAAACAATTAATCCAAGCGGATTGCATTGGACGGCTCCTCAAAACCAGATTCAAATCAGTGATGTTTGCCGGCTCGTGGGCCCTAATCAGACCTAACTGGGTAAAGCGACAAGCACGAGCCGTTTTGCAACAGCGGGTATTCTATTTGATTCGCGCTCTATGGAAAATCGCTAATTTGAGTCTTGGTCTCGGGGAAATCGACTGATTCCCGGTAATTTCCCGCAATTCCTCTATGTGGCCAGACGGATTCTAGTTTGCCATATGAAGGGAATCGGCCAGCCAACGCCCGTTTTTACTGGACTCTTGAATGACGTGATGCCGACTATCCGCGGGATGCAAATCGACAGGAGCGACAAAAGGTCGCACCCAGAAACGGCTATCGAAACGGTTGGTTTGGTGTAGCTTAGCAAATCTGGCAGAGTGGTTACTTGGGCCAACGTATTTTTGGGCATTTCAGCCAGGTTTACGGGACTCCAGTCAGTCAATTGGGCGACCGGGCCAGCATTCCCAGCTTCCTCCGGGATGGGCTCGTCTGCTGCTCGTTGTCTTGTTGTTGACACTCTTCCAGATACGACGGTAAACTTCTCGGTTTATTACCGATGTCATCGCAAAAAAGCAATTCACCATGACCCAATCACTCTAACCGGAATGCGGGTGAGTGAAGCGACATCGAGTGCTTGGGAGTGTTGGAAAACTGGTAGTTTTTTCGTTCAGGTTTTTACTCTTTAACATCACAATAGGCAGACCCAAAGAATGTCGGGATTGTTTCGAGGGCGACCCAAGCAATGGATGCTGGCCGGCGTAGCTGGCTTGTTGATTTTCAGTTGCACACAAACTGCTTACGCAACACAGGACGCTGCGGCTACCCCGGATACTCCGGCCCAGGCAGCATCCGACTCGGTGGTGTCAGTTTCCGGTTTTGGAAATGCGCAGACCCAAACGGTGGAATACGTTTTTTGGGCCATGTTGTTGACCGCATCCATGTTGGCACTGTTTTTTGCCTTTAAGTTTTTTGGCCAAATGCGGGCAGCGGATCCGGGCAATGCCCGGATGGTGGAGATTGCCCAGCACGTCAGCCAGGGGGCTTCGGCTTATCTGAAACAGCAATACATTGTGGTTTCGATCTACTTCGTTGTCGTGTTTGCACTTCTGATGTGGGCCCGATATTCCGGGATTCAGGAATGGTGGGTTCCCTTTGCCTTCTTGACCGGCGGATTCTGGTCGGGACTGGCGGGTTTTATTGGAATGAAAACAGCGACCAGCGCCAGTAACCGTACGGCTGCCGGAGCTCAAAAGTCTTTAAATGACGGTTTGCAAGTTGCGTTCCGTTCGGGGGCCGTGATGGGTTTGACCGTGGTCGGACTGGGTACCTTGGACATGTCGTTCTGGTACTGCATCCTGCGGTTTGTTTGCCAGTTGGATTTGACCACGGTTACGGTCACGATGCTCTGTTCCTTAATGGGTGCTTCCAGCCAGGCGCTGTTTGCCCGTGTCGGCGGAGGTATCTTTACCAAGGCGGCAGATGTCGGGGCAGACCTGGTTGGAAAAGTCGAGCAAGGTATTCCGGAAGATGATCCTCGTAATCCGGCAACCATTGCCGACAATGTGGGTGACAACGTAGGTGATGTTGCCGGCATGGGCGCCGACCTTTACGAATCTTACTGCGGATCCATTCTCGCGACGGCCGCGCTGGGTGTTGCCGCGTTTGCAGGTGCAGAATACGTGGTCATGGATCAAGTGCATGCCCTGTTCCTGCCGATGATCGTGGCAGCCATCGGGATTGTGATGTCCATTGTCTGCATTTTCCTGGTCCGCGCTGGTGAGGATGCCAGTCAAAAAGCACTGTTGAAAGTCCTTGGTCGCGGAATTGACCTGTCGATGGTACTGACGTTTGTCCTGGCCACTTTGGCCACCTATTTGATTTTAGGTTACGATCACATCGGTGTAGCAGGTTCCATTTTGGCGGGATTATTGGCCGGTTGGATCATCGGTAAATGGACAGAGTATGCAACCAGTGATGAGTACGGTCCCACCCAGAGATTGGCGGCCCAAGCGGAAACAGGACCAGCGACCGTCATCATTGCCGGTATCGCTGACGGAATGAAAAGCGTATGGGTTCCCGTGATTGTTGTCTGTTTGGGAATGATGTTGTCCTTTGGCGCTGCCACGGGATTTGCTTACAACGATGTGACGGTATTCACGCTCGGATTGTATGGCGTGGGCATCGCCGCCGTCGGCATGCTCTCAACATTGGGAATCACGCTGGCCACCGACGCGTATGGCCCGATTGCCGATAACGCAGGCGGTAACGCCGAAATGTCAGGTCTTGATCCGATCGTGCGAGAGCGGACGGACGCTTTGGACAGTTTGGGTAACACCACGGCTGCGACCGGCAAGGGATTTGCCATCGGTTCCGCCGCTTTGACGGCGTTGGCGCTGCTGGCAGCTTATGTCGAGCAGGTAAAGACAGGTTATGAAAACTGGGCCGAAGCAGAGGACAAGGCTGGCGTGGTGGCCAAAGCCGATACGTTCTACAAGATCAATCAGAATTTCGTGATCCGAAAATCGGAAGGTGAGTTGGCCAGTGGATTTCTGGTCATGCCCGAGTATGTTCGCAAAGAAGCCATTACTGACAAATGGAATGCTGTCCAAAATAAGACGGCATTGCCTGCGGAAATGTTTGTCGTCGATGACAAGGGTAGTTTTGTGTTTGCTGAAACCAAAGATCCCCTGACCGCCGTACGTTCTGCCTCAATGCCCGAAATTGCCCAACTTTATAATGCAACCGTTTTGAACCCGCGGGTTTTGATCGGTGTCTTTCTGGGCTGCATGGCAACGTTTGTTTTCTGTGCAATGACCATGAAGGCTGTCGGGCGAGCTGCCTTTGGGATGGTGGAAGAAGTACGGCGTCAATTCAGGGAGAATCCTGGAATCATGGATGGTTCGGTCACACCGGATTATAAACTTCCTGTTGCCATCAGCACGCGGGCCGCCCAGAGAGCGATGATTTTACCGTCACTTATGGGGATCGTTACGCCGATCATTGTCGGCTTGTTGCTCGGAGTAGGCGGAGTTTTGGGATTACTGGTTGGCACGCTGTGCTGCGGATTTTGCGTTGCCATTTTCATGTCCAACGCCGGAGGTGCCTGGGATAATGCCAAAAAATACATTGAGGCAGGTAACTTCGGAGGCAAAGGAAACGATCCACACAAGGCGGCGGTCGTGGGTGATACGGTTGGTGATCCATTCAAGGATACCAGCGGTCCCAGCCTGAACATTCTGATCAAATTGATGAGTATTGTCAGTGTCGTGGCGGCCGGCTTGGTCGTCCGTTACAGCCTGGTTTCCATGGGAATCCTGTAATACGGGTTGAAACGGTTGAACCAGGGAATTGCAAGGAAAGTCAGTATCCTGCGGAATGGGAGACCACCAGGTGGGGTGACCACCAAGAATTGCCCGAAAAAATGGACAAATCCGCACAAGTGTTTGGCTCGTCGAAGCCCGACACTTGTGCGTTTTTTTGTTGAATCAGCTAGGAAAGCCGAGTAAAAATTGCTTGGAAGTGACCGATCTTCCGACTATCCTTAAAGGTGAGAGATATTGATCTCCACGTTTGGGCATTTTTTGCGCAGACTTTGCTTTAGCGGATTAACTGGCGCGGGCAAGGAACGCCGGTTTTGATAGATGAGGAGTTCTTTTGAAATGAGAACGACAAATATGATGAAATGGTTGAAATTTTCGATGGCCTTTGTTGCCGTCCTTTTTGCGACGTCATTGGTTACAGCTAATGATGACGAAAAAGAAACAAAAGTAGATCGGGCCGATCAAAAACGGTTAAGCCGGGTTTGGAAAACTCAAACGCCCGTACAAGGATTTGATTCTGTCGAAATGTTTGATGGGATGAAGTCGGGCCAAATTGAAGTCATCATCAAGACCAAAGACGAGGCGAATGCCAACCTGATGGTCAAGAACAATTCGGACAAACCACTGGCGATCATAATGCCTCCGGCATTCGCTGCAGTTCCCGTTATGGCTCAAGGCCTTGGCGGCGGCATGGGCGGC
>JABACA010000097.1 GCA_014237975.1 Mariniblastus sp.
GAAGACAAGGCTGAAGACAAATAGGCCGACACCAGCGTGAGACTGCCACGCTGTTTTGGATTGGAATTTTAAAAAGCGGGTGGGCGATTAAGCGCACCCGCTTTTTTATTGCCTGGCTGGGTCCTGGACTGTGGCCGGTTCATCCTGCATGCTCTCTACACCGGTCTGTTGCTGAGTCAATTGCCGCGGGATGCTTGGATTGTGGTTGACGACTCCATAGACATACCACTGGGGTCCGGGCGGCGTGGGGTAGTCCATCCGCATCAGGTACAGACTGAACAACCAGGGTTCCCCTCCCGGCCGGTCGTACTTATAGCCGACAATGAACTTCTCTTTATAAATAGGGGCCTTTTTGTAACTCGTAGCAATTGTCGATAAGGTTGCCTGGTCGCCGTCTTTGCGAAGGGAAGCCTCGGGCTCCTGCTTCAGATACATCTCAAGCTCCACGCCGGGCGACGTAAGCGTCCCGTATTTTTCGACCAGACTGGACCCGACTTTGGCCCGCAAGTTGTATTCCAGGCTCATCTGATAAAGCTCGTGCACTCGACCCTGTTTGGCAAGATCCAGCCACTTTTCCCCAAACGCGATCGCGGTATTTTGCAGGTGCCAGATTCGAAATTGTCGATAGGCTAACGAGGAGAAGGTTGCAAAAAGCGCAATAAAGAGGGCAACCGCGGCCAGTTTGTAGCCCGACAGGTTCTGTTTTTTAGGGCGCAGCCAGATCAATATAAAACCGGCCAGAACCGCTGCCGCCAGCGATCCAGCGAACAGATTTGGATTGATAACAACCATCAGCCCTAGAAAAACCGATAGCAACAGAGAAACCAGTGACAGGACCGAAAAAGGCCGGTAGTCTTCGATGGTCAAATCGACATCGGTAAATGGAGATTGGTTAGTGTCCACAATGAAACCTCCGCCAAAGGATCAGTTGTTCAACTCAGCTGGTGATTCACGAAACGGCCAGCCCTATAGTTATCGTTTTATCCGATCGAGCAAAAATACAAAATCGGGCGAGTTTTTACCAACTCGAAAAGAAAAAACTTCATTCACCGGTTCGCAAGTACTTGTTCCCTGAAATATCGTCTCGCCGATTCCGGTTGTTAAAAATAAACATTGCCCCGGGATCGAAGACACGGGCATCCAGGTCGGCATCATCAGGATGGCCCGGTAGCGTATAACTGGGAAAAAAGGACGACTGTTTGGATTCTGCCAGCGCCCCGCGGGAGCGACTCTGAATAAAAGAGAGCCAAAAACGATCGGGCCCCACTCCCAATGTCCGCGTGGTGGGATCTGCCTGAAACGAGTCGGGCGGCAGCGGCGCCATGTGCAGAGTAAAAAATGTAAAACAGAGAAAACCGCAGGCCAGCCAAAAAGAAAAAATCCCGCGTCCTACATAATCAACCCAGGGCTCAACCTTCAATTGGTAACGGGAAAGCAAGTCGGTGATCCCGCGAAGCACAACAAACACGACGACAAAGACCAGCCAGACGGCAACGAAATCCGCAATCAACACATACGAGGAATCCAGTTCGACGATTTTGGCAGCCACGTTTTCGTAGAAACTGCTCGCGACCAGCGCCGCCAGGAAAAAATTCATCAGGTTCAGCAGGCAGTTCCACGCTCCAAACCACCAGTTGATGCCGATGATCAGCGCGAACACAAGAACGGCGATTAAAAACAACATAAATCTACCTGTTTAATTGATGATTCCGGTAATCATTTTTTCAATACCCGTTGCAGCTCTTCCAGGGATGTAATCCCTTGCGCTACGGCCACCACGCCCGTTTCCCGGACGGAAAGATGGCTTTCTGTACGGGCGGCCGCCAATAAATGATCCACGTGGGGCGTTTGGATCATGGCCTGTCGAAAACGATCGCCTACGGTCAAAACTTCAAAGATCCCGGTCAACCCGACATAACCGATCCCGTGACAATTCGGGCATGGGTCAATCTCCCTCTCGTTCTCGTCGAGCATGCCGGGCTCGTATTCAAATGCTTTGTACATCTGCCGAACACTGCCCGCTGGCAATCCAAGCTTGGCGAGAAGTGTCGGGTGGGGCGTAAAGGGCTGACGACAGTCTGTACACAGCCTGCGAATGGTCCGCATGCACAGCACAGCGCGCAGCTGCTTGGCCAGTTCTTTAACGTCCGGCTTGCAAAGTATCAGGCGGGCAACAGCGTCTGCCGCGTGTTTGCCAGGAATGCGGACAGGCACGAATATTTCTTTCTCCGAAAGTTCGATCATCTGATTAATGATCTGCGCTTGATCGGCCTCGGCAAACGCGATGACGTTGGGTTGTTTTAACATCAACCGGGGCATCGGAGTAAACGCGGTCTCGCCAGCTTTTTCATTAAAAAGAACCGAGGTGACATTGATCACCTCAGGTTCACTGCGAGATTCTTCTTCAATCACATAGAAATCCCTCAGGAACCGGTCACAGGCAGTCAACATTCCCCGCCAGACAGATGTGTATCCCTCGTTGGGAACGCCGCAGCAAAGTATCATCCCGTCGTCAGACCCCAGTACGGGCGCCAGTTTTTCCTGCAGGCTTTTGGGCATTCCCAGCTCGGACAAGGTTTCGACTTTGGACTTTGGCAGCTCGATATACAGCGCGATTCGCTCGCCCGTTCGCACGCCCTGGGAAATTATCTGGCAAGAATGCTTGACCCGCAGATACTCGGCTCGAAACGAACCTTCCTGATGGGCGCGGCGATTTCGATAATCGACCCCAGCCATTCGTTTCAAAGTGGCCAACATGAAATCGCCCGTTTCGCGATCCATGGTTGGCATCGTATGCCAAACATTGTCAATCTGAAAACGGATGTTAACCTGCTGTGGCGTAAAGTCGAGAACCGTAACCTCGGAGCGTTTTTCGATGGCATCAACCACCAACTGGGCGACCGCGGGGAACCCCGGTGATGGCAGAACCTCCTCCAGAATCGCTTCGCGCTCCAATTCGGTGTCGCCAGCAGCAACGAACGTGATCGGCGGTGTTTCTTGTTGTTTTTGGTTTGACATGGATTTGTATTATACGGCCTAAGGCCTAGCTTTTGAGTGCCCTCTGGGCCTCACTGACGGATGTGATTCCCAACAGGGCCAATTTGTAACCGTTTGAAACGAGTAGCTGACCGCCCGTTTTTTGGGCAACCTGGTTGATTGCATCGAGCGAGGGCTGGTTTAAAAGTGTTTTTCTGAGGCGGTCGTTTCCATCAAGGATTTCAAAAATGGCAATCCGTCCAATGTAGCCAATTCCCGAACAGGTGTCGCAGGGCAACATTTCGATCGGCTTGCCTTGTTCGTCAACCTGCTTGTCTGGCGGCGGCAAGACATATGGGTTGAACAAGGTGTTTTGTTTGGCAGGATCCCCGCCTAAGCGCTGAATCAAATTAGGCTGAACGGTGACAGGTTGTTTGCACGTGTCGCACAGTCGCCTGGCCAGCCGCTGACAAGTTGCCGCAGTCAAGGCCCGGACGAACTGCTGCTTGTCTTCTGCCGTGTTGTAGAGGCGAAGCACTGCCTCGGCTGCGCTCTTGGCGGAAACCTGTGTTATCACGGTTCGCTGATGGTTGACCACCTGATCGCAAAGCATATCCAGCGACTTGCCGTTGACAACATGCGGCACCGCCAGTGCGTCTGGTTGCGACAGCAGCAACCGGCTCAAATTGGTGGCGGGCGATTCACCTTTCGCGGCATTGTATCGGTTTGGCAAAATATTTTCGACCAGCGATTCCTTGTCGTTAACATCAATCACTCCGATCCAGTCGCGAGTAATCCGGTCGGCCGCCAACATGGTGGCCCGCCAGGTTGTCGACAGACCTTGATGGGGTGGCGCAGCAATGACGACCAGCCCCGGCTTGTCCAACCGAGACGTCAAAAGGCGGGCCATGTCGGGCCACATGCCGAGCTGAGGCAGCGAGAAAGAGGCCTTGCTTGCCGCTGTAAATTTCAGCTGGACCCGTTCGCCCGTGGGGACGCCCTGGGAAAGCAGCTCAAGGCCCGCCTTCTCTTCGCCAACGACTGCATGAAAATGCCCCATTTGACGGCTGCGACGTTCGCGCGGATTGACACCCGCCAAATATTTCAAACTGACCAGAATCGAGTCGCCTGATTGGCGGTCCATCGGCTCCAGCGGGTGCCAGATGCCATCGACCATCATTTGCAGTTTGACCTGGTCGCGTGTGTAGTCCATTACCAGAACGTCAGCTCGCCTGGTAGATCCATCCATCACCAAAGCCTTGAGGCTCTGAAATGCCTCGGCGTTACTCCGGGCCCGAATAAGGTTTTGCTGCGACTCCTGCCCCTCTCCAGCTGCCTGGAAAACCACCGGAGCACCTTCGTCCTGAGCCAGCGATTCAAAAGCCGGTTCATTCGGCGCATTTGGCGCGGCCTTGATTCGCGCGACAATCGAGGGACTGGCCTTGATCTTGGCGCGTCTCAGAAAGAAATAAAACAGAAACGGAGTAAAAACAGCGACAATGTAAACCGGCAGACCAGCCCAAAAAACGGGTATCGAGATGGCACACCAAAAACCAGCCAACATGGAGCCCACATTGATCGGGTTCCAGACTTCCGGCTTCAAGTCGGTTAACTCACTAATTTTTTGACTGTCCTTATTGATCCAGTCGGCCATTTTCACCCAGCAAAGAAACAGCACAATAACGACCAGCAGTTTCCACCAGGACAGGTAGGCTCCCGGGCTACTCTGTGCGTAGGTTTGCGCAAGCAGCTCCTGAGCAGTCACGCTGCTGGAGCAGACAGCCACATTAACAGTCGCAGCAAGTGCAATCAAAAAGCGACGGGGCATTAAAGGATTCCGGGTTGTGACACGTTGATTCCCTTGAGCCGCATTTTCAGCGCCTCCTTGTTGGGAGCGACCTGGAAAGCGGTTGGGCGATCGATCAACTCAAGATCGATCAAGTCTTTCAAGCTTCTGGTGAAATCCTGCATACCCTCTTCCTCGCCAATTCGAATGGCATCTGCCAGCTTGTGGTCTTCTTCCTCTAACACAAGCTTCTTAACAGTCGGGTTGAAGGTCATGACTTCACAGGTCGGCACCCGTCCTACACCCGGTTTGATGGACTTCAGCAACTTTTGGGCAACAATCGCTTTCATATTCATCGCGATAGCACTGCGAATGGCACTGTGCATGTCCTCCGGAAAGAGGTCCAAAATACGACCAATGGTTGAAGGCGAAGTGGAAGCGTGAATGGTGCCAAAGACAAGGTGCCCCGTCTCGGCGGCATTGATGGCCGTCATAAACGTCTCTTCATCCCGCAATTCACCAACCAAAATGATGTCCGGATCTTCTCGAACCGCGTGTTTCATGCCAACACCGAAATCAACGACGTCAATCCCGACCTCCCGTTGGTTGATCAGACACTTCTCATCTTTAAAAACAAACTCAACCGGGTCTTCGAGCGTCAGTATATGTTTGATGTAGTGACGGTTGATGTAATTCAACATCGAAGCGATCGTGGTACTTTTACCAGAACCGGTGACGCCTGCCAGCAGAATCATTCCCTGATCAAAATGACAAAGACTTTCCATCACTTCGGGCAAGTGCAACCCTTCGAAGTCAGGGATAAAGTTGTTCACGCGGCGAGCGACCAGTCCCAGCCGGCCCAGCTGTTGAAGCATGTTGACACGAAACCGCCAAGTCACCCCATCAATTTCGATCGTATAGGCAAAGTCACAACCGCCTTCTTTGTCAAAAATTTCGCGAGACCGTTGAGATAACATTGGAAACAGTAATTTTGTCATTTCCTCCGACGTGACCGGCTCCCGATTCAGCGGCTTGAGCGTGCCGTGGACGCGGATGATGGGCGGCTGGCCCACTTTCATGTGAAGGTCGCTTCCCTCCAGCTTGACCAGCGCGCGAAAGTACCGATCGACATCGAGTTCTGTGTGCTCTTTGTTAAACCGCTCGATCATCTCCTCGGTCGTAGCGGTGGCGGCAGATTGGATTTCACTCTCAGCGTGACTGCCGTCAGTTTTGGACTTCACCATCTATTTCTCCGTTACAGGACCTTTCGGTCAGCAAATCAGTTTCACACCAGCCGCCACCGGAGTGCCGGTTGAGCAAGCTAGTACTGGGCCCCTGTCACCGGCCATTATCCTCGAACAGGGTGGAACCGTCATCGGCCCAACCGCCTCCGTCAGCCAGTAGTTGGATTATCCCTTAAAAGGGTCCAGGATTCATCGGAATTTCAAGAAAACACTGGCCGTTTTAAGGTTTGGCGGCCAAGCCGGCGTCAACATCTTACCGGGATTCCCCGCTCCGCCATCAGCCGTTTTGTCTCCTCTATTGTATACTGGCCAAAATGAAAAATGCTGGCCGCAAGTGCTGCACTTGCACCACCTTCGGTCACAACCTGTACCAGATGTTCCGGTTTTCCGGCTCCTCCGCTGGCAACTACCGGAATCGCGACCGATTGGGCCACCGCCAAGGTCATTTCCAGATCGTACCCATTTTTTGTCCCATCCCGGTCCATGCACGTTAAAACAATCTCGCCCGCCCCCTGCTGCGCCACGGTTTGAGCCCAGGCGACCGCCTCCAGGCCCGTCGGCACGCGGCCGCCGTTAATGTGTACTTCCCAGAATTCCTGCCCATCCCGAATGACGCGCTTGGGGTCAATATTGACCGTAATGCACTGGCTGCCAAACCGGTCGGCCGCCCGCTGTACGAACTCCAGGTCACGACAGGCGGCCGAATTAATTGAGACCTTGTCGCAGCCCGCATTAAGCATCCGGCGAATGTCTTCCAGCGAACGGATTCCTCCGCCAACAGTCAGTGGCATAAACACCTGTTCGGCTGTCCGCTGAAGAACGTCCACAATCAAGTCGCGACCTTCATGGCTGGCGTTGATATCTAAAAACACCAGTTCATCGGCACCTTCTTCCTGGTAGCGCTGCGCTACTTCGACCGGATCACCCGCATCCACCAGGTCAACAAACTTCGTCCCTTTGACGACCCGCCCTCGGTCGACGTCTAAGCAGGGAATCACGCGTTTGGCAAGCATCATTGTCCAACAAAGGTAAAAGGACGAGCGGTCTCGGGTTGCCCAGCCCAACCCGGTTGGGTTGGCAGGCAGGTTCGGATGGCCCTCCAGTCTAGCCACAACTGAATCGTTTAGGAATTCCTCACCGGGTGAATCTGCAAGAACGGGCAACCAGCAGCCGTTTTTGCGAGGCCCGTGCTGGATCCCTCATTTAGGCTTTGCCAATTTCGGGTTATCATTTGCTGACCTAGATCTTGCAAGGAAAATTAAATGGACTCCGAACTCGTCGAACGCTCAAAACAGATTCGCCAGCGCATTACCCAACTACGGGACAGTCTTTGACTACGACACCAAGCGGAACGAAGTCTCGGCAATCGAAAACCAGATGGCGGCCCCCGGGTTCTGGGACAACCAGGAAAAAGCCCAGATGGTTGTCGGCAGCCTTAAATCGGTGAAGTCCATTGTTGGACCGATGACGAATTTGTTGTCGGCGGGGGAGGACCTCGATGCATTGCTGGAGATGGCAAACGACGAACCGGAAATCGAAGACGAAATCCGCGGGGAAGTGACCAGGCTGGAAAGTCAACTGTCCAATCTGGAATTGAAATCACTATTGAACGGCCCCCACGATCAATGTGGCGCGATCATGACGATTTACGCCCGAGATGGCGGAACGGATGCCAACGACTGGGCGGCCATGATGTTGCGGATGTACAGCCAGTGGGCCAATCAGAACGACTACGAAGTCGTGCTGATTGATCGCAGCGACAATGACGAAGCGGGCATCAACAACGCGACGGTCGCTATCCGGGGGCCCATGGCGTATGGATACCTCAAGGGGGAACAAGGCATGCACCGCCTGGTTCGGATCAGCCCCTTTAATTCAGAAGGAAAAAGACAAACGAGCTTTGCCGCCGTTGACGTCGCGCCGGAAGTGCCGGATTCCGAAGAAATTGAAATTGATGAAAAGGAAGTCAAGACAGACACCTATCGTGCCAGTGGTGCTGGCGGCCAACATGTTAACAAGACCGACAGCGCGGTTAGGTTGACCCACAAGCCAACTGGAATTGCGGTGCAATGCCAATCGGAGCGCAGCCAGCACAAGAACCGGGCTCAGGCTTGGAAAATGCTGCGGGCTCAAATTGCCCGACTCGAGGACGAAAAGCGCGAAGCCGAAGAAGCTGCCAAGTATAAAGACAAGGCGCGCGTCGGCTTTGGTTCCCAGATTCGAAACTATTTCTTGCACCCGGACCAGCGCGTGAAAGATGCCCGAACCGGGTATTCGATGGGAGACTTCAACAAGGTGTTGGACGGTCAGATCCAGGGGTTCCTCGATGCGTTCTTGAACTGGCGGGTTAAGTCGGAGGGAAAATGAACGACGCTTCCCACAGGATCGAAGCAAAAAACCGGGAAGGTATCGGGCTCAGTATCCAGGCGTGTTGGGTTGCCGATCGTTTTCATCACGAGGTTTTGCTGGTGACACCGGACTCCACCGAGCCCCTGCTCAAGAGCAAGGAAGGGACACCCGAAGATGATTGGCCAACCAGCCCGCCATTGCAGGATGTTTCCGTTCAGGAGATTCATGGAAATCCAGCTTTGCTCGGCGTTGGCATGGCCGGCAGCAGCCATTGGTCCCTTTCGTTCATGGCCACTGACGAAGGACGGGTGGCGATGAACTGCGACATCGCCTGCCTCACTAGAAAGACGCCAGACGGGCCTGTCGGCAGTATTTATCGACTGAAATCGAGCGGCCAACAATCTGGCCGGCAGGTCATCCTGAGTCCCACTGGCCTTGCCAACCAAACGGTCCGGATCGAGTGTATCGAAGAACCGGATTTGTTGCACGGCAGCATCAAACAGATGGCGGACCAGCTGGTTATCACACCCCACGAGCCAATTGTCGGCCCCGGTACGGTTCAGTGGAAATACCGAATCTGGATAGAATGAAACCGGCCGGCGGATACTGATATGCTTCTGAAAATTTACTTGTTAGTGACCTTCGTTGTCAGCCTGGCCACCTTCTTTGTGTATGGCTGGGATAAACGACAGGCGGTTCGAAATGCCCAGCGGGTGCCCGAAAAAACACTCCATCTATTGGCGGTGTTGGGAGGTTGGCCCGGCGCGCTATTGGCACAACATTTTTTTCGACACAAGAATCGCAAGGTCTCTTTTCAAATTGTCTTTTGGCTGATCGGCCTGGCGCAGGCCGGCATACTGATTGCCTGGCTCGTGCGCTAAACGGCCGGCGGGTCGGTCATTTCGCGCAAGGCAGAAAGGTAAAGCAGCGTGCTGGGCTGTTCGACCGAGGCGGTAAAGGATTTCGCTGCAGCTCGGATGACGTCCCGGCGACTGACCTGCCCCACCAAGCGACTTCCCTCAACCACTGGCAATCGACGCCTCGGCTGGTTAAGAAAAATCTGAGCAATCGTCAGGAAACTGGTGTTCTCGTCGATCGTCTCCGGGTTTGAATCCATAAAGGCACTGACACTGTTTGTCGGCAAGCCTTCGTAGGCTGCGTCGATCAAAACCTGCATGCAGGACTTTTCAGAAAAGACACCGATCAAGTTGCCGCTTTCATCCACCACCGGTGCACCAGATATTTTGTGACGGATCAACGTTTCGATTCCTTGGAAAACATCCGTTTCGGGCGACAGGGTCACTAGCTTCGCGATCATGATGTCGCGGGCCACAATATTGGCAGGTGAGGAGGCGTTCATGGGATCCCCTGTATCAAGCAACAAGAGTTTAATTACCGACAGCCGAGGTTCGTCTTTTGCAGGACGACTTCCACAATTGTCGGAAACAATGGCTGCAAATCAACTACGGCCATGATCGTGAAAATATTCACTAAGAATCGCCGTAAACTACCGGTGCTGGATGTCGAACCAGTGCATGCAGCCAAACAGGACAGTGCGTCGCCCTAGACAATCACGCTGGTTAGTTCGACAAAGTCAACATCGTCTCGAATGATGTCGAAATCGGTTTCGGTCGCCACCAGATTTCGGTAATCCGGATTCAAAGAAATCGCGTTGGACAGGTGCAATACAGCAATCCGAGGTCGATTGGCCAGTGACCAGTAGCAGGCCAGGTTGTAGTGGGCGATGGCGCTGTCGCTATCTATTTCAACGGCGATTTCCATCGCTTCGATGGCCAGGTCGGTTCGGTGGATTCGTTTATAACACCATCCCAGCGCCAGCAGCGTGTGAATGTTATCGGAGTCCAGCCGCAAAGATTGCTCTAGATAGGAAATGGCTTTTTTGAATCGTTCAGCCGTTCGGGCTGCCTGGCCCTTGAGAAACAGGATATATGGCTTGTGCCCTTGTGGTTTCTGAATTCTCGACAGACACGCAATGACCAGGTCGGCCAGTTTTTTCCGGAGCGGCAAGTCCAGCTGCCAGTGATCGTCAAAAACCATGGCCAGTTCAAGATAGCCCTCGGCTGTCTGGATTGCCCGTTTCCTGCGAACTCGTTCGATGCACGTCATCATATAACCAGTGAAAAAGATCCTTGCTCAAAGTTGCCCCGGGCAATCGCCAGGTCGGCTGGCGTGTTCCATTGTACTGACTCCATCATTGGACGGCCCGCGACTCAACGTCCATGCATTTTACCAACAAACCAAGGAGTTGTTGAATCAAAACGGCGATTCGTCGGTTGGCAGCCCGGGCCAACCGCAACAAAAAAGGCAGCGGTTGCGGTTGGATTCTACCGATTCCAACGATCGGGACAATTGTCCCCGCCGTCTATGGTTTGCATTTCGCAACGCTTTCTTTTTTTAACTCGGTTGACAATTGGATGGCCCCAGGACACGCGGGGAAAACGGACAGGAATCGTTTGTTCGGAGATCACAACGAGGACTTGAAGCACTCTTTAATTCGGAAAGGCCCAGGGGGCGTTGCAGAAATTCCCATCCACACGCTTGGCGAAGTTTTTGCTGATCAAATTTCCGACCGTGGCGGGCATCTTTTTCTTTTGACGAACCGTTGACCAGCACGTTTGCCACCGATCGTCGCCGCGGCACTCGAATCGCGTGGGTTACTGGAAACCAACTTCACACCAGGCGAACCCTGTCCGGCGCCACCTCCACAAAAAAACGGGAACCGGTTCCGGTTCCCGTTGGACACAAAGAAAGAAAACGGGCAATGGGCCGTAGTCGGCATCATCGCCCCAGCTCACGCGCTGTTTACTGCTCGAAAGCACCAATATCGATATTGGGCCCCTGTATCCGGGGCGCCATCGTAATGTCGAATAGGGTTGTATTGAAAACCGGGTTTCCGGCATCAACACAGGGTGAAGCGGGCATGACATCGCCGCTTAACAGCAGCTGCGGATTGGTCGGAAAATTCGCGAACCCGGGCCACGGCAATGTTCCCCAGCCGGCCGCACAACAATGGCCAAACTGATTGGGAGGACGATTAACCTGCTTCATCAACACAGAAGCAGGCAGCGCCCAGTTCCGCCACAAGATGGTGTTGAAAACCTCTGTGAAGACGATGTTGGTGCCAGCGTCGACCAGCTGAATGCCGCCACCGCTTACGGCAGCCGAATTACCAAAAATCGTGCAATTCAAAACTTCGAGATGGGCGCCAGAAAAACTTGCAGCAGCAGCAGTGATCGCCCCGCCATTCCGGGCCCGGTTCCTCGTGAAAACCGAATTGACCAACTTGCCATGAGCCAATTTCATGGCAATTGCACCGCCGTAATTGGCACTACCGTTTTGGCGGAAGAAGCTGTTTTCGCATTTGAGCCGGCCCAGTGTTCCGGACATGGCGAGCCAGGGGTTATTGATGTGAATCGCGCCTCCGGAAGCCGAGGTTCGGTTGTACCTGAAATCACTACGCTCGACATGCACCAACTTGCAGTCCAGGCCAGTAATGGCCCCGCCGCCGTACATCGAATGGTTATTGTAGAACCGGCAATAATCGGTACGAATCAGCCAGCACATTCTGCCAATTACCGAACCATTCATCGCTCCAAAAAAATGACACTTTTTAAAACGCATCCCCCCGCTGTAACCGACTACATGGGACAGGGAGTTTTGGAAATCGACCCCGCTGACATCCAGGTCGGTTGCAGCAACTTCGATGACCGGAGAAGTGCCGGAGATATTTTCCAGGGTCGTTGCAAAGCCGTACAGCTGGCCGCCGGAAAGGGTGGCCGGGCCAGTAAACAGGTAGGGCGTTGTGTTGCTGTAATAACCACTTGCTACAAGAATATTGTCTGCCCCGGGCATCGCGTTTGCATCGAGCACGGCAGGCTGGATTGAGGTGTAGGCGTCTGTCCAGCTTGTCCCGTTGTTAGCGCCCGTAGCCAAGGCGTCGACGTAAATGTTTGCGGCCTGTGTGGTTGGGACATAGCAAAGCAGGGCACAAATTGAGAAGAGCGTCAAGAAATGTTTGGACATAGAGTAAGTTCCTGTAGAGGAAAGAAGTAAAGAAAGGAGAAGTAAAGGAAGGAGTTAGCAATACGTTGCCAGGTGGGAAGACGGCGGGACCGTCTTTGTAATTGAGAAGAGCGTCAAGAAATGTATTGGCATAGAGTAAGTTCCTGTCGAGGAAAGAAGTAAAGAAAGGAGAAGTAAAGGAAGGAGTTAGCAATACGTTGCCAGGTGGGAAGACGGCGGGACCGTCTTTGTATGCAGTCAAAGCAGGATTCGTGCCAGAGGCGACACGCAAAAGATGAATCGGCCGCCGAAAAGCCCATTTCCCGGTAAATCAAGAAAAAAAAGAGCTGCCAGCAGCCAGGGGACAAAAATGGTCTTGAAGCCGATTTCGTTTCAATCTGCGACAGGTTTCTCATTTTTGTGATTCTGAGCGGCTGTAAAATTGAGCATCTTGAATCGGGGAACACCCGCATTGTTACCAACGGGCTTCCGCTGCGTTGCTATCGGGGCGTGCTATGTCGAAACGGAAAACAAATCAATCGGTTGAGCGCAACAACCTGAGCAAATGACGGCAACGATGAACAGGGAGAACAGGCTGCCATCGAGGGCCGAGACAAGAAAAGTGAGCGATAATTTTCCTTTAAAACTGTAAAGGCTGTAGAAAGAACAGATGGTTGCCAGGCTTAGTCAAAATGACGGTGCTGCCATAGCCGCAGGCAGCCGTCCCGGTTTCCTTTTTCGCGCCAAACATCGACCGGGTTGAAGTCCATGTCGGCGACGCTCCACCCATCGCTGTAGGTGTACAAATGGTTGCCAGACGAATCGAGTATCCGGACTTCACACAGATTGACACTGATCCCGTAGGTGTCCCGCCAAAACCGGGTGGGAATGGACAGGTTGTGGCTGTACCAGGCGTGGTACCGTAAACCACCCCAGCCAATTTCGGGCGTTTCGGCAGTCTGCACTGTGTCAACCGTTTCCCACTGCCCGCCGACCGAGCGGGCCTGGATCCGGACGCTTTCGTTTGGATTTAAGGTCGCTCCGTAAAATGAACGAGAAAAGGTGGGACCCTTGTCGTCCTGCAGGGGATAGACGCAACAGCCGGCCGACAGGCCTATCAACCCAACCAACGACAAGAATCGGAACCGGGCAATCTGGGGGATCAGAACCAGGGACATTTTGAGCTCCTTTGGAAAAGACGGATGAAAACAGAGGCAGACGGGCACGCGTGTTCAAGCGACCGGCCTGCCGCGCCGACTGCCAAGCAACAAACTTGGCAGTCGGCTGAGTCGAAAGGATTGAAAATTCGGACGTGAAACGATCGGGGAATGGCTGATTGGATACGGCAGGACCCGCTCAGCTCATTACCTTTTCCAAAGCCGCAGGTTGTCATGACGGTTTCCTCTGGCGCGCCAGACATCGATTGGGTTGGCCAAAAACATGTCGCCTATATCCCAGTCATCATACGTGTGCAGCGAGTTGCCATCCAAATCGATTATTCGCACTTGACACATTTTATTTCCCCCCGCGAATCCATGGTTCGATGTCCAGAACCGGTCAGGAACGCGGAGGCCCACACGCACCCAGGGATAGTACGCGATGCCACCCCAGCCAATTTCGGGATCGCTCCTTGTTCGAGCTTCGGCGATCGTTTCCCATTCAACCGAACAACGTGGATGGGCCGCGTTGGGGCCGACGGGATAACGAGGGCAGGGACGGGCCTGGATGAGAACCCTTTCGTTAGGTGTGAGCGTGGCGCCGTAAAAGTTGTGGACTGCACCCCAATCATCATAAAGGGGATTGACACAGCAACCGGTTGAAAGAGCGGCCAATGCAATCAACGAAAAAATCTGTAACAGCGGCAAGCGGGAGATTGAGATTCGAGCCATGATTAAACTCCTTGAGTGTGTGATGAAGGAAAAGGTGGGCGTCGTTTTCGACAAAGGGCACTTGGCGTTGCGATGGCATTTTGCGAATGCCGGCCAACGGCTCAAGATTAGTGGCGGAACAGCGTCATGTAATTGTCGCGGTTGCCATGTTCCAGCCAGACATCCAGCGGGTTGTCTTCAAGGGTGACACCCAAGCTCCCAATATCGTTTTCCATGCTGTACAACACCCGGCCGGTCGAGTCGATACAGCGCACGTTCGTTACGGAACCATCGCCCAGGTCATGCCAGCAATCTTCCGGGATTTCAACGCCACCGAAACCACCGGCAGCCCAAAAGTAGTAATTGATTCCATTGAAACCGGGTATCGGCATGCTCCCGGTGCGGGTTACGGCAATCGTGTTCCATTCACCCTCCCCTCGATTCCGACCACCCTGAGCCTGAACCCGGATCGTCTCACCGGGCTTCAAGGTGAAGCCATAAAAGGGTCTTGTGGACGAACTGGTACAATGATTGTTGTAGGGACTAATGCAACAACCAGAAGAGAGAGCAACCGCGACGGCCAGAGCGAGCAGTTGGCACGATTGCATGCGTGTCATCGAGAAGAGATACATATTTTGGTTCCTAGAAATTGAATGGAGGTCCAGAAAAGAAAAAGACATCGATTTGCCTACTAGCTCTTCGATAACGGGAGCGAGAATGCGACACGGCAGAGGAAAAAATCTTCAAGAAATAAGATTATCTGGCCAATGAAACGCAGGAAGATTCCAAGACCGAGCGGTCGGCGGCCGTTTTCTACCTTGTGTTGGGCGTACGAAGAGCACGCACCGGCAGCAAGGCCAGGTGTTTACCCAATGGTGAAGAGTGAATGGTGAAGGGCCAAGATTCTGCCGAAACCGATGCCCGAAACCGATGCCCGAAACCGATGCCCGAAACCGATGCCCGAAACCAATGCTAAACGGCAATTGCCCCGGCGGGGACCGGGAAGTGTTGGCAGAGGGCCGTCACCTGGCCGCGAACATCATTCAGGACACCCTCGTGATCGGGCGACTTTAAAACCTGCAGGATCCAACCCGCAACTTCTTCCATCTGGCCCGTCCCCATTCCGCGGGTCGTCAGGGCCGATGTGCCAATCCGAATCCCGCTGGGATCCATTGGTTTTCGTTGATCAAACGGGATCATGTTCTTGTTGACCGTGATGCCACATCGATCCAGGGCATCTTCGGCAATCTGGCCACAGGAGCCGAGCGATGTCACATCGGCCAAAATCAGGTGATTGTCAGTCCCGTTGCTAATCAGCCTTAGCCCGCCTCGCATTAATTCCTCTGCCATCGCCTGCGCGTTGGCGATGATGTTGGCGGCATAAGTCTTGAAGTCATCCTGCAGCGCTTCCTTGAAACAGACGGCCTTGCCGGCTACGGCGTGCATCAGCGGGCCACCCTGCATGCCGGGAAAGACGCTGCTGTTGATTTTTTTGGCGTACTCTTTTTTACAGAGAATCAAGCCAGCCCGCGGTCCGCGCAACGTTTTGTGGGTCGTCGATGCGACATAGTCGGCTACGCCGACCGGATTGTCGTGAACGCCACCGGCGACGAGTCCTGAATAGTGTGACATGTCGACAAACAGCTTGGCGCCCACTTCATCGGCAATCTCTTTGAACTTGGCATGCGGAATTTCCCGTGGGTAGGCACTGGCACCGGCTACGATCATTTTCGGTTGATGTTCTCGAGCAAGCGCGGCGATCTGATCAAAATCAATTCGATGGTCTTCGGCCCGGACGCCATAGTGAAAGAAGTTGTACAGTTTGCCGGAGAGGTTGAGCCGCATGCCATGCGTCAGATGGCCACCGTGTGCCAAATCGAAACCGATAACCGTATCGCCGACATCGAGTGCCGAAAGATAAACGGCCTGATTCGCCTGCGATCCGGAATTGGGCTGCACGTTTGCAAACTCGGCACCGAACAATAGCTTGGCCCGATCGCGGGCAATGTTCTCGATCACATCAACGAATTCGCAACCGCCATAATAACGACGCCCCGGATACCCCTCGGCGTATTTATTGGTCAGGATGCTGCCGGTCGCTTCCATGACGGCCGGGCTGGTGTAGTTCTCACTGGCAATCAACTCGAGACCATCGTGTTGTCGACGGGCCTCGTCGTTAATCAGAGAAAAAATTTCCGGATCTTGTGATTGAAGAAAGTTCATCGTGCTTGATTCACTTGGGTGGGGTTTGCCAAAACTTCTTGTTGGGTCAGGTGGGTTGCCAAGCGACCGCCGCGCGACATCCTGAGGGCCCAACAGCTAACCGTATTTTGAACTGATTCGATCGATGAGGGTAAGTGGAAAAGGGGCTATTTTTGCTTAAAATTGACCTTCAGCGATCCTTGGTTTTCCAGAAGATTCAAAGGAGACTCAAAATCACCACTTAGCCGGGCCGGTGAGACGTTGATTCGCAGGCAGATCACGCCACTGGCCGGCGCCGTGAATTGGCCACCCAGGCCAATGGGAAGCGGTTCCGCCGCCAGATGGGCTGGCTCCTCCCCGTCGGTGGTCAAGATTGCCAGCGCCAACTCGCCCAGCGGTCGGCCGCGATAGTACTCGATCGTAATCCCGCCCGCTTCGCATGGGAGCAGGCGTTCGCCCAAGGAGACTTCAAACTGACCGGCAGCGGCCAGCTCAAACACCTCCCCTTCCTTAACTTGCCAGGGGGTCTGCTGCCAGCTGAAATTGGATTTGACGATGACAGTCTTATCCGACCCGTAGTGCGCTTGGGAGG
>JABACA010000098.1:0-4829 GCA_014237975.1 Mariniblastus sp.
GAGACAGTTCTATTTTTTCACCCTGTTCATTCTCAACGAACCCGAACTTTAAGTCAGCGTCGTGAAGTTGGCGAAAAATCTTTGAGGTTGCACCGGCCATTTCTCCCTGCATGGCCAGTAGCTCTTCCTCTCGTTCCGAAAGCGTGTGCGGTTTGTAACGAACGAGTCGCTCCAGTAACAGCTGATAGGGCGCCAGTTCAGGCGCTTCCATATACGATTCCCAGCGGCTGTCATCAATGGCCAGTATTTCGGGGCGTATGTAGCTGCCGGCTTCACTCGCTCGAGTTGCCATGTTTTGAAACCGACCAATCATCCGTTGGTAGTCACCCTGGGTCTGGTCTTCGGTGGTTCGCAGGTAAGCGTAGTTACCCAGTCGCTCACCAAGTCGGTCGAGTTGGCTATCGAATGCCAGGCATTCGGCCAGAATTTCAGGCGATTCACTCAGCCGTCCACGAAACGAAGCGTAGCCGTCAATCCGCGATTCCCATTCCTGGAACCCCGTTTCCCAATCTTGATCGCTGGCAAACAGCTTGCCCAAATCCCACGTGTCGGCTTCGGCAACTTCGGATCGGGCTGGCAGTCGTTTAATGTCGTTCATGATTTCCTGCAGAAAAATAGGGACGTCAGGTAACGGCTGAGGCAACCGAACAGCGAATTGTATCCAAAAAAACGGTTTTCAATCAGGTCTGAAATGTGACCAAGGGCCGTCACTTTATTGCAATTGGACAAGCTGCTTGAAATGGTCCGGGACAAACAGGCTGCCCTGGGTTGTCCGCTGAGGTGAGTATTTGTCGAGGGTTTGATGGAGCTGGGTGACGCTTATGTCTCCGGCCAAAAATCTCTGAAACGCCGTAATGATCCCCCCGACCTGTTCGGGTTCTTGATGCACGAATTCCAAACGAAACTGTCGGATGCCTGCCTCCAGAAACGAATGCATATGGTCCGCGGCGGACTGCGCTTCGGCACCAAATACCGTGTTGCGACATCCCACATCGGCAAGAACTGCGTGTTGACGCCCCGAGGAATCCTGGACCGCGATTCGGTGTTTTTCACAAGGGTGCCCGCAATTCGTGTGGTCCGTACCGTCGGACAAAAAGCGGCAAAAAACACAATGCTCCATGTGGAACACGGGCATGTGCTGGTACGCGATCACTTCCAGCCTTGAGGGTGAAGCCAGGTTGGCCAGTTCCACGATTTGCTGGGCATTCAGATCATGGGTTGGTGTCACCCGCCGTAATCCCATGTCGAGGAACTTGCCAACCGAGATCGCGTTGGCGATGTTTAAACTAAAGTCGCCATCCAGTGGTGGCAGCGGTTCGGCAGAATGACGGGAATCGAGTTCGTACAGCAGTCCTCCTGATCGAACCAGCAAATCGCATTCGAGGGAGAGTAAAAAACGGGTTACGTTATGTTCGTTCGGTTTCAAAATCCGTGGGCTGGCCACCCGGCATGGAATGCCCGCATCCTGGACCTGGCCTACTGATTCCCTTAATCCGTACAACTCCAGATAGTCCAACGTGATGCTCGACGGGTGACACTCGATCGCGGCTCGTAGTTGCTCCGCCGTACGAACCAGCACATGCAGGCCGGCCGGCTCTGCTGCGGTAGTGGTACGATCGGGAGAGGGCAAAGCTTTGGTTTTCCATGTGGCCAGTTCTACCGGCGTGATCGGTCCAGCTGTGAAAGAAACCAGTTGGTTCTGAATTGCGTCGACCAGATCGCGACGTGTTTGGTTCAACTGGCTGGTGGGGACAAAGACGGGCTGGTCTGTTTGCAACTCTAGTCGTCCCAGGTGAAAAGGGGTCCCTCCCAAACGGCCCAATTGTTCGGCAAGCACCTCTTGGGTCAAAGACTGGTTTCGCGCCGGCTCAAGCGGACCGTCTGCCATCAACTCAGACCGAACTCCCGAATCCAACTCCGCGCTGACCTGCAGGGGTTGCCCGACGATGGCCCTGACCGACAGATGAAGCGGTTGGGTGTGTACCGGCCGGCTCGGCTGGGTCAGCCCTTTAAGTCGACGGCTAAGTTGCGGGTCCTTGGTTCGCCAGACCCAATCGCCCACCCGGATTCGGGAAAAATCGATTTGATCGAACCCGAATTCCAGTCGTTGATTCCCATCGGCCTGTTGATTTACCTCGTAGACATTGCCTCCCTCTTCTGGCTCATCGGGACTGCGCCAATTGGCCGCATCCAACACCAGTCCGTCGCCCCGGTTGATCGGTTCTCCCCGGACGACGACAAAGGAGTTTCCGACTTCAACGACTTGGGCCAACTTTCGGCCACGGTGCCGCGGTGCACGCGCCTTGACAACGTCTTGATGGTTCGTGCCGGCCATGAAATGAGGCCCCAGTCCGCGCGAGTAAATCTGTTCCAGGTCTTGTTGAGACCAGGCGGGATGGGCCGACGGCTCTGGCGTGGTCGAGTCATCGTAGTACTGGTCAATTGCTTGCCGGTAGGCTGCCGTCGTCATGGCGACATAGTCCGCATCCTTGTAACGGCCCTCGATCTTGACACAGGCAACTCCGCAATCGATTAATTCCGGAATTTGTTCAATCGTGTACAGGTCGCCGGGTGACAACAGGTACCGATCGGCGCCGAGTTCTTTTGTTTGGCCATCGACCACCAACTGATACGACAGCCGGCAGGCCTGGGCACATTGCCCGCGATTGGCACTGCGTCCTCCCCAGGCTTCGCTGCTGAAACACTGCCCCGAATAGGAAACACACAGCGCCCCGTGGACAAACGTTTCCAGTTCCACAGTCGTTGCCGAGGCAATGCGGCGAATGTCCTTGAGATCCAATTCCCGGCCCAGCACGACTCTTGTGCAACCCAGGGATTGGGCCAGGTTGGCTCCCTGGGCACTGGTGATGGACATCTGGGTGCTACCGTGGATTTCCAATTGCGGCGCAATGTGCCGCGCCAGTTCGGCAATACCCGTATCTTGTACGATGATGGCATCACAACCGGATTCGGCAATGGCGACGATTGCCTGTTGGGCAAGCTCCAGTTCGTGGTCAAACACGAGTGTGTTGAACGTGACGAATCCCCGCACACTTCGTCCACGCAACTCGCGCATGACTTCCGGCAATTCGCCGGTAGTGAAACCAACCTTGGCTCGGGCTGAAAAGTGCTTGAGCCCGAAATAGACAGCATCCGCGCCCGCTTCCACAGCCGCTCTGAGTTGAGGCCAGTGCCCGGCTGGGCTCATCAGTTCCAACCGTTTTGTTGTTTTCGTGTCAGGGGTCATGCCATCAAACAGGATGGGTCCAGGGCAGGGGATTGTACACGGTTGTACTCCCTCGAAATGACATCTTAACCCAATTCTTGAGCGATACGCAGGCACACTTGAATGGTCGGCACCCAATCTAGCGGGAAGATTCTTCCGCACTCTCTTCGGCGACCCGATCGCGACGATCGAAAAACCACTTCAGCCCGAAGAAACCGGCCACGCCGACAGTTATCGGTAAACCGAGCCATGGCAAAAGTCCGGACTGCTTCTTGAAATCGGACGGATGGAGACTGGCCAGCACGTCGACATTGTCCAGTCGGCCTCGCATCTCCAAGCGGTGTACTAGCGCATCAGGGTCGACAATGCCGCAACTCGCGTCAATATCACAGAATTCTTTGGCCGGCCATTTTGATCGAACGTATCCGGTAGCCGGGTCGGTCACCGGGTAGCCGCGCTGCTTGTACCCACCACACGCGTTATCAAAAGCGGGGTCCTGCAAAAACAGCGTGTGATCAAATTTTTCACGCCGGTGTACCTGGCCATCATGAATGTGGACCGTGGGAAAAAAGACAGATCCGTTATCCGGTTGGTCCAGTCGCGAGCGAAACTTGAAGGCCATCGGGTGAGGCTGGCCTTGCAAGGATTTCAACTGAAACACGGCGAACCCGAAGTCCGAGTAGCGGGGAATCTTGTCCCATGATTCCTGTGGAATCCGGAATTGCTCATCCAATCGGTCAAAGTCGCCAATACTGGGAACAAAGGACGCGATAAAATCACCGACGTCATGCACTTCGAGTGTTGGCTTCATTTCCGTTACTTTCGAGTCAATGCCTTGCGACAGGAAAGATCGGTTGGGCAGTGCCAGCGGAAACCCCTTGTTCAAATCCTCAAAAAAACTCTCGTGTTGTTTGAGGGAGATAAATTCAAGCGTCTCATCGTCGGTAGCGGGCAGTTGAACTGGCAAGGGTAAAACCATCGCGTTTTTTTCCCTTGTTTCGAACCTCATCTGGTAAACCAGGTATTGCCAGCCCTCCGGTAGCAACCGGGCAAAAATGTTGGTGTCGCTGACTGAAACGACCGGTTGGGAGAAAATGCACATGGATCGTCCTGTAGTTAGATTGAATCTTTGTCTGGCTGGACAGATGGGCAGAGTTTTGTGGGATTCGGTTAAAACCCACGCGTAGCCAGTATATCAAAAGTGGTTGTCCATCGGTTCATGCTTGAGACGACTAAACAATACGATTTGTTCCCTTGATTTTTTTGATTGTTATCACTCAATCGCAGGGAGGCCAGTTGAAACTGGCGTTGGGCCCTGTGGCAGAGGACAGAAACCGATGGGGCCTTCTTTTGACACGGTTGATTAGCAATTGGTCCTGAGGGACATGCACGATGCCCAGCTAGAAACCTCAGGTCGATGGACAGCCAAAAACTCCGGACGTGGAGTAGGGCGGTCCGTCGTAGCTGCCCCAATGGTCAACCGTTGCGCAGCCCAGAGAGGTAAAAACAACGATTGCAACCAGCAAGCAGAGTGATGCAGTCAGGACGGATTGGATTTTCATGGCGGATTACTTCGGTCGAGAACTGAGATTTTGATTGCCAG
>JABACA010000098.1:4926-16836 GCA_014237975.1 Mariniblastus sp.
ATTTCCTGAAAAAAGAAACGGGCCAGACAGGTTTGCCCTGCAGGCCCGGTTGCCCATCAAGCGATTGGAACTCTTACTAAATCGCGACGTATGAAAGACGTTTTTGTCTATTCAATGATCGACATGAGGTAGTGAGTGGGCGTGTTATGGCTGGCACCGATCACCGAGTCGTTGGCGTGCGCTCCGGCTGCTACCATGTCGTAATCATTCTTGTAAATCGGGTCATTGCCGTAGGCGTGCCCCTTAACAAATTCATACCGCCCGTCTTCGAACAGACAATTTTGGCCAGTACCACGGTGGTTGTTGGACCGGAGACCTTCGTTCATCGGCGAAGGTTTGTCGGCAGCCAGGATAAAATGACTTCTCCCCACATCGGTGGGTGAAACGTATTGATCGTTTACGTAATAACCCATCGAGTAACCATAGTCACCCCCCATGATCTGATGATAGTACGACAATCGTTCACCTTGGCTGCCTTCAATCGTCTTCAAGCTGGGAACAAAAATAGGACTTTCACGATCCGAACCAGGACAGGCCAGGCTGTCGTCAGACAGTAAACCTGCGGCTTTTAGCGTTGGTGCAAAAATACCTGTGACGGCACAATTTCCGGCGGCAGGTATGGCCACGAACTGGCCATCATGAATATCACTGTACGATTGAAATGCCGTTCCCAGGCTGACCATGTTTTCTTGGCAGCCTGCCCGGTTGCTGTAGAACCGGGTGTAAGAAATGGCCGGGAATAACAAACCTGCCAGTACGGCGACACAGGCACTCGCAACCAGCAGGTCATTGAGTGACCAACTGGAACGAAAGATGCCGTGCAAGGCCTCTGTGTGCGTCAACTTGGTGGGCCGATTAGCGGCAGTCAGTGCCAACGCGGGCTCAGCCTGTTTCGAATCAGCAGTTAATTTGTCTGGTTCCCTTTTTTGAAGGACCGCCAGCATTTCGCAGGTTCGTCGCGCCAATCCAGGCTGCGATCCAGACCCGCTATCCAGTAACTCCAGCGGAGCCAGGGAAGCTTTTATCTCAATCAATTGGTCTTCAATCTGGGAGTCTTGGTCGATTGATCGCTGGACCTGTTGTTGTTGGTCTGCGTCCAATGCTCCCAACACGTAGTCTAGCAAATCTTCTTTCGAAGGATTTTTCACGGTTTTTGTTTCACTCAACTGGGTAGGCCGAGCCAGCTGGCAACCGTAGGGGTCGCTCAGTCAACTTGACTTGAATTCCAAACATCGGTCAGTCTGGCAATTGCCGAATGCAGCCGGCTTTTGACTGTTCCTACTGGAACTTCCAATATTTCAGCCGCCTCGCGGTATTTTAAACCCTGGTAATAAACCAGTTGTATCACCGCATGCATCGACTCGGGCAGTTGGTTCAGCGTTTCGCGGACGAGGCGATTTGCCTCAGCGCGCTCTGCTGACCCCACTGGACCCAGATCGCCACTCTCCAAGAGGTTCACCAAACGACCAACATCTTCATTTTCCTGCTCGCGTGGCGTGTCAAGACTGACCATCCTGTGTCGCTTGTTACGCCGCCGGGCATCGATGGCCGCATTGGTTGCAATGGTATAAAGCCACGGTCTAAAACGACGACCTGCCTGAAACAGTTCACATTTGAGATGAACCTGCAAAAACGTTGTCTGAAAAACGTCTTCTGCCATCTCGGCATTACCCAAATACCGTTTCAGGTAACTAAACAACTCGCGCTCGTAACGGTACACGAGTTGCGCGTACAGTTCCCGGTCGCCCGTTTCGCGGTATTCGATTAGCAATTGCTCGTCAGTCACCGGATCTTGTTTGGCAAAGAGTTGGCGTGAATGGTTAAAGTGCAAATCGTGAATTGTGGCTTGCATTCCTCTATACGTATCTTAGCGGAGGAAGTTCACTGAACGGGCAAAATGCCCTTTCAGTCAATCATTTCTCTTCGATACGACTCCTTAAAATCGGAAAACGTTGAGCGGTTTCCAGTTGGTTGCCTGGCATTTTCGTGGTGTTTACCCGTAAAATGCCGAGTTGGCGTAACTTTCAGTGCCACAAGCACTGTTCAACCCGTCCCCTAAAGGCCATATCGGGGTATCTTGTGACTCATCAGGTCCCCCGCAGGCCTTTTGTTACGCTCGCGAACGTTTACACTCGCAAACTCATTCAAAAGCAAACCTTATGCCGAAAAGGTAACGAGTGAAAAAAAACAGCTACATCTGGGCCGCTCCGGGCGACGTAAATGCCTTTTTTGGCTTGATGTTAGATAACATTGCCGGGCTCGTTCTGACGGTCGGCATGTTAGCTAGCATTTTTCAGTTCCCTGTAGATTTTTCCTTGCGTTACATGGTCCCCGGAACGGCGATCGGGGTGATGATTGGGGACCTGATGTTTTTCTGGCTGGCGTTTCGCTATGCCAAGCAGACCGGCAAGACCAACGTGACGGCGATGCCGCTTGGACTGGATACCCCCAGCACGATCGGAATGGTGCTGTTCGTGATTGGCCCCGCCTTCGTGGTGGCCAAGGAGAAGCTGTTGGCCGAGGGCGTTGCCGAGACCGTGGCAGTTCAAATGGCGGCCATGGATGCCTGGCATATCGGGATCTGCGCCATCTTCATTACAGGTTTGATCAAACTCCTGATGTCCTTTGGTTCCAATTGGGTACGCACCGTTTTTCCGCGGGCGGGACTGCTCGGTTCCCTGGCGGCGATTGCATTGGTGCTGATCGCGTTCATGCAGCTGCCTCGGCTGGCTTTGAATCCGATCGTCGGTTTTGCATCGCTGGTGATTGTGCTAGTCACCTTGGTGGCCCGAGGCAAACTGCCATTCCGAATCCCGGGAGCCTTGGGCGCGGTGACGATCGGTTGCATTGTGTGGTACTTGATGGTGGGAACCGACGCGGCGGTTGGGACTCATTTGGCGCCCAATTTGCCCAACGATGGAACGCATCCAGTCTGGTTTCCCACCGAGTGGCTGACGGTGTTCAGTTTTTCCTGGTTCAGCTCGATGGAAGCCACGGTCCAATACTTGCCTTACATCATTCCGTTTGCCATCGCGACGGTGATTGGCGGTATTGACTGTGCTGAAAGCGCTGCCTCAGTGGGCGATGATTTCGATACGAGAAACGTGATCAGCATCGAAGCACTCGCCACGATCGGCGCCAGCATCTGTGGCGGCGTGATCCAAACGACCCCCTACATCGGGCATCCCGCCTACAAGGCGATGGGCGGTCGAGCTGCCTACACCCTGGCAACCGCGCTGTTCGTGGGGGGAGCCGGCCTGATCGGTTATTTTGGCCTGTTGCACAAGTTCATACCGGAAGCGGCCCTTTTGCCGATCCTCATTTTTATCGGCATTGAGATTACAGCACAAAGTTTCCACGCGACGCCCCGTCGGCATTACGCGGCCTTGGCGATCGCCTGCCTGCCGGCCCTGGCCAAGTTGATCATGATTTATGTCGGGCAGTTCGCGGTCTGGCTGAATTGGGACACGATGCCTGCCGCTGCCCGAGCGGAACTGCAGAGCTTGATCCTGCATATGAACGTGCTCGCCGGAGGTTTTATTCTGACCAGCCTGATTTGGGCTTCGGCCATGGCCAAGATCATCGACCGGAGGTTCATTCACGCATCGGTCTACATGGCCGTGGGGGGATTGCTGGTTCTGTTTGGCGTGATGCATTCACCTCTGGAAGGTGACAAAATGTTCTTGCCCTGGAACCTGTTGGACCAAACCGGGGCGTTTGATGCCGAGTCGACCCGGGTGGTCCTGCAATTCGCCGTCGCCTACCTGGTGATGTCGGTCCTGTTGTTCATTCTTGGCGTGACCATGGCCAAATCGACGCCACCCATTTCGACGGACGAAGAATTTGAAAATCTGGAGCAATGAATGAGTCTTGAACGAGTGCTGGAACCCGAGGTGATGGATTCCCCGCAAGAGGCGGAGGACTATAACGCGATGGATCACTCGGAGGTGAACCGGGTGTTCGTCGGTGACCTGATCAATTTTGCGGGCAGCCGGGAAAAACGGCTGGGCGACGTTTTGGACCTGGGGACCGGGACGGCTTTAATCCCGATCGAGTTATGCCTTCAGGAACCGGACTGCCGGGTGATGGCGATCGACATGTCGGTCAATATGTTGGAATTGGCCCGCTATAATATTGAAGCGGAAGGATTGATTGAGCGAATCGAACTGGCGCTGGTTGATGCCAAGCAAATGGCGTTTCCCGATGGGATGTTTTCGACGGTGATATCCAACAGCATCATCCACCACATCCCCGAGCCGGCCTGTTGCATCAGTGAAATGGTGCGAGTGACGGCCAGCGGAGGGATTCTCTACATCCGCGATTTGTTGCGGCCCGATTCAGATGAACAGGTTGACCGCTTGGTTGAGACCTACGCGGGACAGGAGAACGACCACTCGCGACAGATGTTCGATGACTCATTAAGGGCTGCCTTGTCGATCGATGAAATTCGGGAATTGGTCGTTCAGAACGGCTTTCCGGCAGAAGATGTCCAGCCCACGACCGATCGACATTGGACCTGGTCGTCCAGCCAACCTTGAATGGGAACCATGAAACAGATCGTTGCAATTGTGAAGCCATTTCTGGCCGAAAAAGTCATTACGGCAATCAGCCAGTTTGACGTTCTGGAGCTCTGTATTCGAGAAGTAAAGGGATTTGGTCGTCAGAAAAACTACTTGAATCGATACGGAGAAAACGAATATTCGCTGGTCTACGTCCCGAAAGTCGAAATTGCGGCTTGGGTCGATGACAGCCTGGTGGACGCAATTCTGCAGGTGATTACCGAGGTCTCAAGAACGGGCCGCCCGGGTGACGGAAAAATTCTCGTGTTGCCCATGGTCGAAACCCGGTTTTGATTTTCGCCATCACCAAAAAGTGCTATTATGTTGGTGTATTTAAAACGTGACCTGTTTGGTTGGGAATATGAACCTACGAATTACCAGTTGTTTGATAACGTCGTCAATCGTTTGCCTGTTGTTGACGGCGGATGTATTTGCTTTACCGCAAACTGAAACTCAAGTCAGTTTTAAAAATGACATTCAACCGATATTTGAAAGTCACTGTTTGCGTTGCCACGGTCCGGAAACGGAGGAAGCGTTTCGGATTGACGAAAAAGACGCTGCGATGGATTACATCACGCCGGGCGAACCGGAAGAGAGCGAAGTTTATACTTACCTGATCAGTGATGATGAAGACGAGATGATGCCGCCTCCCGATGAAGGCGGGCCATTGGATGACGCGGATGTTCAGCTGGTCAAGCTCTGGATCAAGCAAGGTGCCTCGTGGCCGGACAACCTCAAATGGAAACTGCCCGTCGATTCAGAAACGGACGCTGTCGCCGACACGAGTCAGCAAGACGAGAAAACGGCCGTGCAGCCCACCGAGCCCAACATTTGGCGTGCGATCGGGTCACTCCATCCGGCCATGATTCACTTGCCTATCGGTTTGTTGCTCGCCTCGGGACTGTTTGCCTTGTTGAGCCTGCGGGGCAGTTTTGTGATGAGCGACTGCTCTTACTACTGTCTCTGGCTTGGAACACTCGGGGCGATTGCGGCCTGTGCAACCGGTTGGTGGTTTGCGCCGATGGAAAACCCGGACTGGCGGGTCAAGTCATTTGATAATTTGATCAATGTGGATACCAAGATATTTTGGCATCGGTCCTCTGGCCTGATCGTAACGATTGCGGCATTTTTGATTTGCCTGTTTGCAGCGGGTGCTCGCAATCGAAATCCCGACGACGGGGCGCTCTGGAAACTGGGTGCCATACTTCTGGCGGTCGGGATTGGTTATGTTGGATATGAAGGTGGCGAGTTGACGTGGAACCGCAATGGCAAACATTACCGGGATTTGAATGAAGTGTTTGACAAGTATGTCCCCATCTTCTCAACCGACGGCGAAGCCAAGCCAGGGAGTTCCGCCAAACCGGCGCCATCCAACAAGCCTGCCGACCCAAAAACGGGGACCGACGAGTCAGCCGCCGCCGAGAGTCCTGTCACTGGCAAGACGTCTGCTGAAACATCAGCTCCCAAAGGGTCTAAACCGAAGCCAGAACTGCAAAAGTAGCGGACCGCCCGCGCAGCGTCTTAAATCAGTTCGAGTTCGATTTCACATTCGGGCAACGCGCCGATAAAGATTCGGCCGTAGTATTTTGTCTTGATCCGTGGGTCGAGTATGACCACGATTCCCGTGTCGGCCTGGCTGCGAATCAGCCGGCCAAAACCTTGTTTGAATTTGATCACGGCTTGGGGTAACTGGTAGTCGTTAAACGGGTTGCCGCCCGCCTCACGGATGGCATCCAGTCTGGCCTGGAGCAACGGTTGATCGGGAACGCTAAACGGCAGTCGGGTAATGATCACATTCTGCAACGCGTCGCCCTGCACATCGACGCCTTGCCAGAAGCTGTTGGTACCAAACAGGACCCCGCGAGGGTTTTCCTTGAATTGCAGCAGCAGCTGGTTGCGGTCAACGCCCGATGCCTGGCTGTAAACGGCCAAGTCGTTTTCGATCAACCAGGGTGTCAAATCGCGGACGGCCCGGTTGAGAAACGCGTAGCTGGTACAGAGCACAAACGCGCGGCCGTCGGTCTGTTGGACGTACCGCTTGATCGCTTCGATCGATTGCCGCTCGTGGGTATCTCGATCCTTGGCAGGGTCAGCCATGTTCTCCACCACGATCAACTTGGCCTGGCGTTGATAGTCAAACGGGCTGCCCAGCTGCAGGGTCCGGGTCTGGGTCAGTCCAATTTGCCGCTGGAAAAACTCAAACGAATCATCTCCAGTGGCGATCGTGGCGCTGGTTAAAATACACGTATCGACTTTGCTGAACAGGTTCTCGCGTAATTCGGGACCCACATCGAGCGGGGCCGCCATCAGGCGGACGTTCTGTCTGCCGCGACGGGACACGGGCGTTTCCATCCAGTACACCCCGTTGTCCAGTTGTTGTAATCGCCAGTTCTCCAGCTCGGCGGCCAAGGCGTCAATCCGGTCACAGGCGGAGATCAAATCCTGCCGGTCGGAGGGCGTTTCCCGGCCGTCGGCAAATTGTCGAACCAACTGGCTGGTGTGGGACAGGGCGGGCGCCAGCGGGTTGGCGACGATCCCGGCCTGCAGGATTCGCAGGGCCTGGTTGCCGCCCGGGCTCGCCGGGTCCAGCCGGGCCGCCCAGGACAACAGGTCGCCAAAAAATTCATCGGCCTTTGCGCGGCAAACGTTAACCGCCTTCTGTCCCTCGGCAAACGAGTGAGCGACCAGGACCCCCTTGTTCCGTTTGTTGTTGAACAACCGGTTGAGCGCGTAGTCGACGCCACCGAGCGTTACGCCGATTCCCAGGTGGTCGCTGGCCACATCCTGGATCGTGTGCGCTTCGTCCAGGATCACCGTGTCGTAATCGGGCAGGATGTTGACGTTAATTTTCCGCAGGGCCAGGTCGCTGAAAAACAGGGCGTGATTGACCACCAGGATATCCGCATTCTGCAATCGCTTGCGGGCCCGGAAATAATGGCACTCGTCATAGGTGGGGCAGTTGCGGCCGAGGCAATTGCTGCTGTCGCTTTGAACTTCGTCCCAAACTTGCGGGAGTAATCGGAAATCGAGTTCGCTTTTTGAACCGCCGGGCGTCGTCTTGCTCCATCGCTGCAGCTGTCTCAACTGGTCATGTTCCTCATCCAGGGCAAACAGGCCGTCGGCCTTGCGAACCGCTTGTCCCAACCGCCGCAGGCTGACGTAATTGCCCCGTCCCTTGGCCAAGACGGCCGAGAACTCCAGCGGAATCACGCTGTTGAGCAGCGGCAGGTCCTTGGTCATCAACTGTTCCTGCAGGCTGATCGTGTGAGTGGAGATAACGATTCGCCGTCGACCGCCGGTGGAAGATTCCTGGGATTCGGCCAGGCTCAGGATGGCCGGCACCAGGTAGCCAAAGCTTTTGCCGACCCCCGTTCCCGCTTCGACAATCAGGTGCTGCTTGTCCTGGATCGCCTCGGCCACCGCGTCGGCCATTTCAATTTGTTCCTGGCGGAACTCGTAGTGGGGCAGCCGGGCGGCAATTCGACCGTCGGCACCGAGGATATCATTGACAACGATCATAAGGGATGAAGCAGTCTGTTCAGCAAGTTAAGCAGCAGGAAGTCAACTCTGCGATTATCCATATCGCGACTGAAAAACCTAGCAGGCGGATGCTCTAATTTGCCGCCGACCAATGCGGCGCCACAGTCCGGTCTGATTTGACGAATACGCTGTTTGGCAGGGATACCAAAGCCGATACAGACAGCATGGTCCTCGGTCGCAACGCGCTCAGAACCATTGCTGATTTACCCACAGAGGTTATTGCAGAAAGCCGATTCAATCGAGACGACGATTGATTACTCAATCTAAAAAAAGCACCTCATTCGAGGTGCTTTCGACTTATACAGTCAAAGAGATTTTGTTCCAGGATTTTGTTCTAAATAGTAGGTATTTCCCTGGTAACAAGATTGATTGTTATGGAATCTCGGCATTGCCGTTGGACGGCAGATTGTTAATGAGGACGGCCGAACCCGTTTCGAGATTCATCATGACGGTCTCATTACCGTTGTGCCAGACGTGCAGGTCGCCCTGGCTGCCGGTCGAGCGAAGCAGCGCGGCGATCAAGGCGTACTCGATGGCGGTCCGGTCGCCCTCGGCAATCGGCCACCCATCACCGCTGTGCCAAATGCTGTCCGGGGAATCATCACCGGGCAAGGCAACCGGCTGTTGGATCCGCAGCAGGGCCACGATCAGGCCGTACTCGATCGCTGTCGCCGCGGCCACTTCGCCATCCATGTCGAACAGTGTGACCGATGAACCGTGGGTCAGATCGACCATCCCTTTTTCGACACCATTGTCCCAGCTGGCCAGGTCGGTTCCGTCGGTAACGGGCGGCAGCGTGATATGGGAATAGGTGGTGCGGCCCGGCTTTTTTCTGACGATCTTGTCGTTACCTATTTTCTGTTGGCCATCATCTTGTCCTGCACCAACAAGTGTAGGTATTTTCCTGGTAATAATATTGGTTGTTACATCACCGCCAGCCTGGCCCGGCTTTTTCCGGACGACTTTGTCGTTACCCTGTTTGAGTTGATCGTCATCATCGCCACCTCCCGATGAAGCGGTTTGGATAAATTTTTCCGGCAGGATCGTCACATCTTGCACCAGGGGGCCGCCTGGGCCCGTCATGACGACTTTGACATTGACCGCATTCAGCCCCTTCTTCCCCTCACCCACCGAAGCGACTCTGTTGGAACGAGTCGAATTATGGTCGGCTGCTCGATCGTGTAGTTCAACAGCGCCGTTGGGTTTTGCGCCACCAGTATGGCTCTCCTCGACCATGAAGGTCATCGATATCGTTCCGTATTCGTCGACGTGGGTGGTGTTGTAATCATTGCCATGGAATTCGTCCGCCAGCCGGTTCCACAGCGCCTGGCCCGGATCGTAAATTTTGTGCTGTTCTCCTCCTTGTCCGTAGGTTGAATCGACCAGGTAGGGAAACAGGCAAGTGGCCAAAATAGAAAGAATGGTAAGTCTCATAGATGGACTCCAGTACGAGAGAGAGGGAAGGGAAGGGAAGGGGACGGAGTGAAGCGGATCGCCCGAACCGGGCGATGATGAAGGCTAAACGCAAGTGGTGTGCCAAACCTTTCGCGCAGTAGCCGGTGCCTGCAGAATGAAGGGCTAACCGGCAACTTTTATCCAGCTTGGTCTCTTATCGGTCCCCATTTGAATTTTGGCGGAAGCATAACGGTACAGCCCGGGACGTCCATCTGTCGTATTTTGAGACGCCGGTCCGAGCTTGAGACGGGTACCCTGCGTCTAATTGGGCCGCTTCTGTTGAAGCAACCACTGGTAGAGCTTCGGGTTGTTGTAAGTCTCCGTCCAGGCGTCGTGTCCCGCTTCGGGATAGACCGTGAATTTCACGTTGCCGTCAACTACCTTGAGGGCTTCGACCAAACGTTCCGACTCGTTGATCGAGACGGTCTCATCCTTGGCTCCATGAAAGACCCAGACTGGCATATTCTTGAGCTGCTCCATTTGTGATTGGCTGCCACCACCACAAATGGGTACGATGGCGGCGAAATGGTCAGGGTACCGGGTTGCCAGCGACCACGTTCCGTAACCACCCAGGCTGAGACCCGTCAGGTAAACGCGCTGCTTATCCACCTTGTATTTCTTGAGGACATAAGTCAGCAGGGCATCCAGGGAGCTGGCGCTCCAGCGACGTTCGCTGGTCTGCGGCGAGATCACGATAAACTGCCTGGCCGCTGTTTCGGCCGAGGACTCGAGCAACTGGGGCAAACCGTTGCGTTTAAGGCGATCGATATCCTCTCCAACACTCCCGGCCCCGTGCAGGAAGAGGATCATCGGCCAGGTTTTGTCCGCATCGGTGTACCCGGCGGGCAGGTGCACCAGATAATCCATGGCGACCGGGGTCTGCTTGAAACCTTCAAATCGCTCGGCCGTCAAACCGTCCGACGGCTTGGTAGTCGACGGCTTGGTAGCAGGAGGTGGCGTTGCGGCTGCGTCCTTCTGGCCCTTTTTTGGATGGGCGTTAAAGAAAGCGAACAGTTCCGGGAAATGCCTGAAAGCAACATCCACATGGCCACCCCCTTCGATTTCAAGGTACTCGTGTTCCATCTTGAGTTCTTTCATCTTGGCCACCCAGCGACGGGCACCGCGAACCAGTCCGTCCTGGTCACCCTGGATCACGATTACCGGGATGTGTGTCATTTTTTCCAGGCGTGATGTGTCGCGCGGTGCGGCCGGTGCAATCGGCCCGAGTGCTGCCCAGATGTCGGGATATTTGCTGCCCAGGTGCCAAGTGCCACCCCCCCCCATCGAATGTCCCATCAGGTAGATGCGGTTTTCATCAATGTTGAAATTCAGGCGAGTGATCCCCAGCACGTTCATGACGTCTTTTTCACTTAGTTCGCCCAAATTTTCAGGATCGGAGTCGCGACCCCCGCCCTTACCCCGCGAGCCGTACCAGCCGCGCGAGTTGTACCCCGTCGGAGCGACGACCAGGTAGCCATGTTTCTCGGCGTGCCGGGTGAAGCCGGGGTAGCGCATGATGGCTGATGCACTGCTACCCAAGCCGTGCAGGGCAACAATCAGCGGGGTTTTCTTTTGCTTGTCGTAACTGGTTGGGATGTAGAGCGAGTATTTCATCGGCTTGCCCGCTTCCTCGAAATCATAGGTGAGGGAGAGTGTTTTCCCCTTGGTTTGATCGAGTTCCTGAGCCAAGGAAGGACTGGTAAACGGCTGCAGAAGAAGTGTCAGCAGCACCATCAGGCTCGGATAACGCAACATGTCTGGCTCCCAGCGTTGAAAGGGGTCTCGGTTCGTTTGGTTGTCTAGAAGATACCCAACCCAAGCATACCACTGCCAGAACGCACCAGCGCTAGCCCTCTAAAATCTCTTTTTGAGAACCGCGTCGCAGATCGAGACGAAACGGATGTTTCTCGCTGTTGAAAAACACGGAAAACGCGGGTTTTATGGAAAAAACAAGTTTGGCACGCCGATTGCTTTCATGTTTATCCGAATCGAGTCGGAAGGATTTACAATTTCAATCTCCCGAAACGAAAACCTTCGGACGACTCGTTCTACCCCAATTTGCCTTATGTTTGACTGTCGCGTGATTGCACGGCAGTCAGAAGCCAGACCCCGACCACCTCAGGTTAAGTCGCTCTTCAGGGTTCTGGCTTTTTCTATGCGCCTCTCGAAAAACCCCCGTTGGGCTGTTTACAGGTTGATCAACCGAAACAGGATCGACATACCCTGTCCCCCACCGACGCACAGGGTGGCAATACCGAGGTCACCCGCTGCATGTTCTGTAACAAGTCGATCGTGCAGTGTCATGACCAATCGCATTCCACTGGCTCCCAGTGGGTGCCCGACAGCCATCGCTCCG
>JABACA010000099.1 GCA_014237975.1 Mariniblastus sp.
TCAAACACCTGACCGCGATTAATCCGTTTTTCAAACCCGTCGATCAGGCTGACATGCAGCAGACCGGCCAGTTCGACGTTACCCGTCACATCGATCCGGTCGAATTCGGCAATTGCATTGTCACCACCGCCGTCAAACAGACCGCCCAGTTCGATCTCTTTACTGCCGGCCACTTTGAAATAATCGCCGTCGATCGTCATCACACCGGCAGAATGACCCGGGCGTGTCACGCCGTAATCGGTATGATTACCGATGATCTTACCGCTGCCATTAATCGCTCCATGGTTAACCAACGTTCCGTTGGTCGTATCAATCGTGCCATTATTGGTCAACGTTTTTTCATTCACAAATTCGCCATCGTTAACGATGGAAGACGTTTCCGAATTGACGAAAGTTCCCTGATTGGTGATCTGACCGCCCGCCTGGTTGGTCATATGACTGCCGTTGGTGAAATCCCCTTGATTCGTCAGAACGCCCGTCGACAAATTCAGCAACGAACCTTGATGGATGAAACTTCCCTGATTCTGCACCGTTCCGCCGTTCTGAAAATGGCCATCGGCAGCGACCTGAAATTCGCCGCCGGCCTGATTATGGAAGGTCCCCTCGTTATTCCACTGGCCGGCACCCGACAGGAAACTTCCCGCCTGGTTATTGAACGTCCCCCCGTTGTTGACCGTGCCCTTGCTATCAAACAGAGAGGCTTGGTTGATCGTCCCGTCGTTGTTGATCACCCCCTGGTTGGACACCCAATCCTGGTTGGAGAACGTCGCACCGCTTGAATTTTCGAACGTGCCCGTGGCCGTATTGGTCACCTTGGCGTTCTTCTTGGCATTGGTCATCTCGCCTGCGTTGGTGAAATGGCCCGCGTTGGAGAACTGGCCATCTTCCTGGTTGGCAAACGCACCGCCCACCGTCACCACACCCCCCTGGTGATTATTCCAGAGGCCGGAATTTTCAAACGTACTGCCCGCTGCCCCGCTGAGTTGGCCCAGGTTGTCGAGCCGGGCATCTCGGTTGACAAACGTGCTGCCCGAACTGTTCTCAAACAGCCCCGAAGCCTGGTTGGTAAATGCTTGACTCAAGTTGCTGTTGAATTGATTGCTGACCAGGCCATCGTTGGACAAGGTCCCGTAATTGCTGAAGGTGACGCCATTATCAAACTCGGCGGACGCGTGGTTCGTGAGGTACCCCTGTTTCGCAATCTCAAACAAGTATCCATCATGGGTGAACGTCCCCGAGTTGTTGAACAAACCCTGCAAATAGACCGCACCATTATTGTTGTTCTCCATGGCCGCACGATTGGTGAGGGTCCCCTGGCCGTGGATATCGATCGTGCCAAGGTTGTTGAATGAGACATCATTCGTGGCGGTGGCCGTATCGACAATGATCGTATTGCCACCGGGGTTCGGAATGGGTGATATCTGTTGTGCGCTCGCAGCAGGCGGCGCGATTAATAAAGAGACGACGGCCAAGGCGCTAAGGAATTTCATCGATGCGGTTCCAGGGAAGTGATTAAGACACGGACCATCCTAATCAGAACGAAAATGACAGGCTATCAGGAAAACTTCTTAACCCGTAGAAAATCGGGGGAGAGAGTCGTAACACCGAAATCAGGCGCAAGAAAAATAGCGGTGGACCTCGCAACGAACTCATAGCCGCACTACTGCGCGGTCATAGCGGCCAAGCAACACGGCAAGAACCCCAATCGACCAGCGGGCTATTGAGTGCAGAGCGTTCGATACCCCTTTTCACATGCCTGGAAAATGACTGGGTGAACGCACGCTTCGGGCAGAAGACCGACGGTCGAGAGATCGATCAGTCCGACATCGCTTCGAGGGTCCATCCGTGCGGCCACAAGCCTCGGCCGGGCTTTTTCGGATCAACCAGCACCCAGGTCGGCTGGTCCGATTCCATCATGCGGCGTGCCGCCTTCGCGGGCTGGGACCCCATCTTCGCAACGACCGTCTCCTCCCCAGCCGCCTGCGGCTGCACGGTGATCTTGTGGATGATGTCGTCGTTCACGCTGGTATTGGTCTTCTCGACCGAGCTGATGCGTCCGTGGACGATGCGCCCGTGGGTGACGATGCGTTTGCGCCCCAACCGATGACGCATCACCAGGCCGAAGACGACCAGCAGCACCAGACCGACGAGCAGCAACACCCACCACGGTCCATTCGAGCCACCTGCACCGAGACCGAGGAACGTACCGACTGAAAGACTGATGATCGAGAAAACCCCGAGCAGGATCAGGAGAAAGGTCGTACCCGCCCAGGCGCGACGCCTGACGGGGCCCGGGACATCCAGTCGAGGTACGGGGTGCCGTTCCAAATGGGCCAGCATGTCCGGGGTGACGACCATCTTCTTCAGCGACTGGCCGGCCAACCCTCCCTGTTCGGTCAGGTTCTCGAAGGCCTCCTCGGCGTAGGTTCCCTCGACGGCGTCGGCGGCTCGGCGCCCGGCATCGGGATCGTCGGCCACGGGCGAGCAGACGGCGACCGCGTCTTCGATGAAGTGCAGTCGATCCTTGTCGCCGACGCGTTCATCCTGCTGCCCCGAGACCCGGACATCGCTGGTGCGGTACACCCCGGGGTGTCGCGTGAAGAGCAGGCCCCGCGCCATGAAGGCGAGATTGAGGTTCTCGATTCGCACCATCGCATCGACCATGTCCCGGACCAGCAGCACCCGGGCCGACTCGGGATTCGCGGTCACCACGGTGAACTTCTCGTTAAACTCCGGTTCATTCTCGAGACCGAAGGTCGGCATCCCCACCAGCTTCGCGGTGATCCCCATGAGGAACCGACCGGCCAACCCCCGCTTCGCCTGGATCGAAAACTCCGGCAGCGTGGCGTCCGGACGGTGGAAGAACATGAAGGTTCGCCGAACGCGGCGAGAGACGTTTCGTGAATCGACATCATTGAATTCGGTCCATGAGGCATCGCCGACAATATCGGTGCCGAGCGCATCCGTTCGCACGATGACGTTGTCGAAGGCGATGTCGTGCTCACCAAACGCCGCCTCGAGTTCGGCCAGCGCCTGCTTAGGGACCTCTCCCTGGGAAAAGCCTTCAAGAACGGGGTGGTCATCGGGACCCACGGTATTGCCTCCTCTGAAGTCGACGACTCTGCCATGGAGCCGGGGTGAATGTGCCGGATCGGCTGCCTGATAAGGATTTTAATCCTCAATTTCTAACCTGTTATCTGCAATTTGGGAAGTTGTCAAACATTAACTCGGGGGTTTTCGCGGCGGGATTTTTGCCCGGCGCTCGTTCGGTTCAAGATTTGTCCGAAGCTGACCCATGCAGGTCAAGTTCAGGCATTAACTCACGGGTTTTGGCCACCGAATTTGTGCCGCGGCGCTCGTTGTGGGTCACGGAATTGGTCAAGATCTTTGGGTTTGATAAGCACCGTGTTTGTCGCTGGATCGGTCACGTGGAACCTATTCAAGACGAACATTACTTGCGGATGATGGCCGATGATCATGTCAAATCTGTCGACTGGCAAAATCGACCCCAAAACCAACCCCTCCGGTACTGGTTCGTATCTATCCGAGATGCTCTTTATTGCTCTGAATCGGAACCTGCCTGAGCAAGTTGAAGCGGCCACGGAGCATGCGTTAGGCATTACGAAAATTGGGAAAAGCAAGATAATTGGGACCCCAGCGGTCCGTGCTACTCCGGTTTGGTCGCCGCCACGGGACATATTCAAAAATAGCGGTGGACACGTTCGACCTGGCGACACGCGGATTATGATTAGCCCACGCCTGTAATTCACTCACGAACTGCCCGGCAAAACGTGTGTCAACCGTTTACCAACAAGCGTCGAACAAGGCTGAATTGAGTGTTCGAGGTGTCGCGACACCCGAGACACAGTTATCACCTACGTGTTTGGCGAAGCTGAGGTGCCGGCAATGATAGAAATTACGGATTGATTCCTTTTGCCGCCAATCCGGCTAGTTCCGTCAGCCGATAGACACCGTTAGCAATCTGCTGGTACGCCGATTTTGCAGATATGTTGTTCAATGATAATTGGCTCAACTCAGCACTAATTGATGATCCGTAGTTTGAATTCCTATCCATAATTCTGGCAAACACTCCCATCAATTTAACACTCGCATACAAGCCATTAACTGCCTGTTGCGGTGCGGAATCTACACTAATATCGTTCAATCGCATATCTGATAAAACAGAGTTTACTTCTGCGCTGTATCTTCCTTTTTTATCAGTGATTTTACAAATTATCGCCAACATCTCCGCCAGTCGATATCCGCCGTTAGCAATCTGCTGGTACGCTGACCGGGCTGAAATATCGTTGAGACTCATTTCCGATTCAATCGCTTTGATCTCCGTCGTGAACTCTCCCGAACGGTCTACCTCCAAAGCTACAATTCCGGCTAGATCTACACACCGATAAATTCCATTGCCAGTTTGCTGGATGGCACTCTTACTCGATATATTGACTAGGCTTCTTCTCGACAACACAGAGGAGATTGTGCTTGATGAACTTCCGTCTTTATCTGTTTGTTTTGCAATAATAGCCAGCATGTCCCCAAGGCGATATGCGCCGTTTGCACACTGCTGCATTGCGCCACTCGCACTTATGTCATTTAAATTCATATTTGAAATGACTGAGTTGATTTCACTGTTGTAGGAACGATCAGCGACATATCCTTGTTCAACAATTTCCTGAGCGGTCTGCAAAACGGACCCAACGGAAAATTCTCCACCAGACCCGAAATTGGCAACAAGCAATCCAGCGCCAACAATTAGAAGGGCGCCGATACCGATCGCGCCGGCAATTGCTAGGCGTATCGTAGTCTTATTCGCTGAACTCGAATCTGTATCCGTGTCTCTTTTATGTTTTTCCTCTTCTTTCGCCAAACGGTCTATTTCCTTCTGTTCATTGCGCTTAATCATCTCTTCCTGTTTGCGCCTATTGCTTTCATTTTTTTGTTGTTCTTTTGCTTCAATCTTTTCGAGCTTGGCTTGCAACCGCAAAGCGTCTTTTTGCTTTCGGATCCCATCGTTTATGGAATTAAAAATTGCGCAGCTTGATGCTTCAGGAAAATCCCAATGTTGCTTGCTTTCCGGATTCAAAATCCGGATATATGTTTTCTTGGTAATTTCTTTATTGCTGACAAGTGCCACAAAATGTGGATAAAGATAGGGCCCCTGCCATTTGTTGATAGCCGGGTCGACTAATTGAAAGTAATGGATTTTTCTTGGATCAATTTTCATACTTAAAAGTCCCAGCCTATGAACACGCGGTACACAATCACCGAAGAACTTTGCTACAACAGCGACATCTTATTAGATCTCTAATTAGATGCGTGGTTTAACTTACTCTCTTCCATTCTTACACAACTTCTTTAGTTTATCGGAACCATTCCGATCCTCCAACAGTGAAGGCGGGTGTCGTCACCCCAGTCGCCCCAACCCCCGGGCAGGGCAGACGGCCCATTTCGCACAGTGAAAGCCGGCGCATGAAAAATAGCGGTGGAGGGATTCGAACCCCCGACACGCGGATGATGAAGTCTTCCGCTCTGTCAAAAAGGGTCGGCAAACGGGACGTTACCCAGGTAGCTGCAGCGCCTGGTGCAGCGCCTGAAATGGAAACCATCACCGAGCCTAGGGAACTGGATCATTTGATCGACCTCTGGCCCACCTTACCGCTTCACGTGCAACGAGCGATCTTGCTGTTGGCCCGCGCCGCTCATGTTGTCGAAGATGTTTGAGTACGTCCCGGCGAGTAAACATAAGTTTTTTTACTTCGTTTCGATCTCTTCAGTTTTTCATGCCCCAAGCCGCAAGGCCATTTTGGCAGCCAATGTTCACATCTGTGTGTAAGATCTCGCGAATTTCAAAAACTTTCTGAAGCGTGACCAGACGTGTCAAACCGGCTCCGAAACTATTCCCTCTGCAGGCCACGTGGTCCATCCAAATTTTAACGGATCGAAATCACCGTCAGCTGGTTGAATTCGCTGGATAAGCTTCAGGGCCCACCAAAGACTAATTATTGCTGCGCAGTCAATCTGTACTTTTTTTTTAACCAAGCAAGGTAATTTCATGGAAAAACTCAATTTTCAAACGGTCATCATCGAGGGCAACCAGGGACCTCTCGAATTTCTGGCAGCCATCAATCAAGAAGGCGAAGTCTTGTGGCGGGGGGGCCGGTATCTGCTCACCGGCCGGCCCTGTGTTCGCCTTGGTGTCGACTTCTCCAAACGGATCCGAGAAGCGATTGGACTGAAAAAGGGCCAACAGAATTGAGCTTTCCCAGCGGTCGCGCGACGAACGAGAAATCGATTTTTGTCATCCCAAAAAACGGCCTTAAAGTTAGCGTTTGGTACCGCCTTGTGTAACCACCCAATCGGAATCAGGAAACTTTTTCAATTTTTTGTTTTCCAACATTCTCACACAGGTCTTTTGCATGAAACCTCACAAAATTGCTGTTACCGATTTTCACCAACAGGTTAACGCCTCAATCGCTGAAAAACCTCGTTTATTAAGGGGCCCAACTGACACGGCCGAAACGGCGGCCAAACATCTGAGACAGGCTCTCGACAAGATCAGCTCTATCCAGGGGGCCGACAATGAACTTTGTCTTCGCTTGGCCCTCGCCCTGGAGGAGCTTTGCGAATGGGTCGAAGCTCACGCCCAATCCGATCTGACGGCCGCCGCGGATGCTTGGGGCGATCGCTGCTACGTCTTACTGGGCGATGCCGTCTCTGCCGGTTTGCCGGTGGAAGAGATTTTTTGGGAAGTTCACCGATCCAATATGACCAAAATGGGCGCGAGTGCCCAAACGGGGAAAGGCATCAAAAGCTCAGATTTTGATCCACCCAATTTATCAACTATCCTGTCAGACGATGGTCCGCCCACGTAAGCAGGGTTGGTGACTTGGACACGGTTTTCAGAGGTTTCCGTATTCTGCGAAATTCACAACGCCCCTAAATGCGGTCGCAGATCCAAGTGCGACTAACAAGGGCGGATCGTTTCAAACAACCGACAATTCGAAACGTCTCGTTGACCGTGGAAAATACTGCCACGGCCATTAGGGAAATCGGGTTTCTTCCAATCTTAAACAAGGGACGCTTATGCAAGTTCTGATATCCGTCAAGAATTCTTCCGCGCTGGCACAACTGGATTTTGACCATTACATCCCGGTCTTCCCTCCCTGGTATTCCGGGTCAAGGTGCGGACGCCGTCGCCGCGGGGATTATCTGTTTTCTTCTTTCGACAATCTGGATCTTGCTGCAGCTGATTTGGCCTTTATCAATGCCGGCGGTTTGCCCGTCGAATTCTCTCGGCCAGCGGTCGACGTCTATTTCGATTTCCTATCTGAGTTGATCACCATACCCGGCTTCTCGGGCATCGTCGACTCACATCGTTATGGTTTTTCCGTAGAGTCAGGCCGTTTGTTTGATGTTGAGGATGTGGCCCGGAAAACGGCCCGCATCGTAATGGCAGTTTTTTACACCAATCAACTTTTGACATTTGCAAATAAATCTCACTCCGAGATACAACGAATCAGTCACGATAAAAAAGAATTAACTAAACCGGCTTTCAAAAAGACCAGCGATTCTTAGCCGTTTCCATTTTGCATCCACTGAAGTTTTAACCCATGTGTGAACTAAACCCATTGCCCCAGAGAACAAACCAATGAAAGACACAGCGAAAAAAAACACGGAAATGATCTTAGCCCTCGACCTGGATGGCGTGATTACCGAATCACCGGAATTTTTCTCCGCCTGGTCACACTCCTGGCCCGGTCCTGTCATGGTAATTACCTTTCGCAGTAATCGGCAAAAGGCGATTGATGACTTGCAAGACCGAAATATCCGATACGACGAATTAATCCTGGTCGACCGCTTTGATGCCAAGGCCGAGGTAATCGCCAGCAAAAACATTGCCATTTACGTCGACGACCAACCAGAGATGCTTAAAAACGTCGCCCCTCCTGTTCACGTCATGCTTTTTCGCAACGAGGGTAATTTTGACTTCGACGACCGACGCTGGATGCTCAGCCAGGATACCGGTAAACTCATGTTTTAAGGGAACCGAAGGCCCGATATTTGTTCTTTTTTTTTTCTCTGACGTCGTTCACAGCCACTGGGAGCTCGCATTGAAATCTGTTTCAAAGTTGAAAATCTGTTTCGGTTTGGACATTGCAGGGTTGGGGCAAAGCAATAAAACGGGCTTGGCTGCGCTGATAAAATATGACCAAGATGAAGAGGAGGCAATCCACGCCTGGGTTCATCACAGGGAAGAACGCGAAGACAATATTTTTGGCAAAAAAAGAAAAGGCGAAATTAAAGCAGATTTCTTCAAGGCTGAAATGGAATATTTGAAGCGTTTAACAACCGTGGGACATGTCTATATTGACGCGGTTCTTGACCCTCAAGAACTCGTGAAAACGTACGCCGAAGAGGACAAAGCAAACGCGCGAAAAAAATTCGAATTTGTCTGGCAATTACAAAACAGGCCGGTTGATTATGCGTTCGATGGCCTGAATATTTGGAAGGACCGGATAGGGGCCAGTTTCGTAAGAATGAAAAGATTGCTCATGGAAGATCATGCGCCGGAACTCGGTTGCAGCATCTGGGAAACTTATCCCAAAGCAACGTTGGTGTTGTTGGATGTTCCTGCGATTTTTAAAAAAAAGAACGGGAAAAAACTTAAAAAAGGGGAAGGATACAAAGCGACAAAGATTTATTTAAATAATGATGATGATCCCAATAAACATATAGCGGGAGAAGAAAAAGAACAAACTACCCGACAACGTGCTCGACAAATCCTCGACAAATTGAAAATCGAATCGGCAGCAAATTGGAAACCCGACGAATCAGGTAGTTTATTTATCAATGATGACCAATTGGATGCAATAATCTGCGCCCTTCCTGGTGTCGTCAAGCCTGAAGACCGGTTGGAAGGCGATGAACTTAAAAAGGAAATACGAGACAGGATACAAAAAAAACAAACTGAATATGAGGGTCCGTGTGAACCGCCCAAAGGATACTGCCTGATAAAAAAGAGTGCCCCAGACAATTTGCCTAAGATCAATGTTTGCAAGGTAAACAAAAATAAATTTGACAAAATGCTGACTCTTGCTCAAAAAATCCTCAATAGTCCGACGGACAATCAAGAGAGTCCGATGAACGAATTGAAAGACCTCATCAAAAATGGCAACCAATAGTTCGCCAGCTACGAGAATCGACGCTTCAGCGATTCATATCTGTAAAGGCTCGTCAAAAATGGGCTAGTTTCAGCACCCAAATTATGATGTCTCCCGCTCTGTCAAAAAGCGTCGGTAAACGGAACGCTTCCCAAGTAGCTGCAGCGCCTGGTGCAGCGCCTGAAATGAAACCGGTCACCGAGCCTTGGGAACTTGATCAGTTGATCGACCTCTGGCCCACCTTACCGCTTCACGTGAAGCGAGCAATCCTGGTGTTGGCCCGCGCCGCCGCTCACGGTGGCGTCTCTCAGTAAAACGGTCGGCTAAGCCTCTCGCTGTCTCCCCGCAATGTCCCCACCCTCGCTCCAGGTGTGCCAGTTTTGGCGCCCGTTTTACCCGCCAACCGCCGTTCCGGATCGGGACTTTCCGCACGCGCCGTCGACCTCGTTAAAACTTGATCTCGTACCCTAGATCGAGGGGTGGGCCCGCTGTGGGCCGATCCGTACGATCAAAAATCGTCCTCGTTCAATCACTTTCATCCCCTCCTAAGGGAACGTCTCCCTCCAGGTGCCATCATGCCGACTCCACTTCGCCAAGCCCTCGCCCTTTTGACACTGGCCAGCCTGACCCTGTTACCCCCGCTGACCATGGCCCAAACGACAGCGCCACTCCCCCCGGCCGAACCCATGGCCCAGGAGGTTGGCGCACTGTGGGACCCGGCCACGATCACCCCACTGAAACTGCTGAATATCGACCTGTTTAGCCGGTCGGAGCTGGGCCAACCGGTGGTCGTACAACCGGTGATTCCCTATCCGAGCGTCGGCGGAGGCTCGTTTGCCTACTGCCTCGAGACCTTGGACGGCCTGCAATCGAGATTGGTCGAAGGGATCGTCTGCACCGACGGCTTTACGCTCGTTCGCAGCTTGGAAATGACGTTCGACGAAGCGCTCGCCCTGCAAGCGCAATTCGACATCTCCAGCAGCCCTGCCCCGGTCCGCCGCCCAACCGAGTTCAGCTGGGCAACCTTTTGGACCGATACCGTCGTGGACCCCATCCACGATCTCACCGAGACCGAACTGTCCCGGCGGGCCGACTGGTATGACGCCGTCTATCCCGCCGCCCAGGATCACGAACTGAAACTAAGGCTGCCGGCACCGGCCGATGCAGAAGCGACCGACCCGACCGTCGTCGCGGACCCCACGAACCAACGGCCGGTCCTGGCCGATATTGTGGGGGTGGCCGGGGTCGCCATGACGACCGGCGCCGGCACGGACGATGCCGAAGCGAACGCTCGCTTTACCCTGGACGGACTCGACCCTGCCACCGAGTTTTCAAACGCCTACTATTGCAATGCCGTGGCATCGGACGAGGACAATTCTGACAACCCCACGGATGGGACAACCGACACCATCGACCCCCATGACCTGAGCAAGGAAAACGTCCAGAAGGCATGGCACCTCCTGCATACGGAAGAACTCGATAAACGGTTATGGATTGCATTCCTGGAGGCGAATGCAGAAATACGGGCTACAAAAAAGTGGTGGTTTTTCTGGGGGTTTGAGTGGGACCTCGCCGGCGAAAGTTACCAGGATCGATCGGTAACGCTTTATGGATGTGACGATGTCTTCGAGGCGGCAGATCGCTTACATGAAGCTATCTGTTACCAATGGAGCAAGACGCCAGAGATGAGAACCTCGATGGTTGGCTCGGCAAAAAGTGATATAGACGGATATGAAGAATTGGTCGCGGAACTGAGAGCCACTGCCGCCAAACATGCCAAGGAGCTGGAAACCGGCCTCAAGGAAGCAGTTCGTTTAAACCCCGCGGCCGATATACTATTTACCCTGGATGACCTGGCCAACAAAGACGCTTCAATCTGGGACGTTCCTACCATTTTTGTGGCCGGGGTTCCCTACATCTCGGGAGGCGTATATAAATCCGGCACAAAGATACTTCGGACATGGAAGAAGGCCCCAAACAGGGTAGTGACCAACGCGGGGCAGGAATTACGCGACTTGACCATCAAGGGTTGGCGTAAAGGGAAAGGAGCACCCCACTTCACCAAACATGGCCAAGGAATGGGATTCAACAGCCTCAAGGAATACACAGAGGCCGCCAAACAGTTCCAAAAGATGGGTGGCAAGGTCACGGAGAGCAAAGTTGGAAACCTGCTGTTCAAGTACGACCACGCTACGGAACGTATCCTGATCGTCAGTGCGAAGGAACGTACGATTGTGACCTTTTACAAGGCAAACAGCGGCATTCGCAGCTTGCAGGAAGCAATGGCGGAACACTGGAAAGTACTACAGGCGATGGGACATTGAGGTGCAGATATGACTACGACGGAAAAGAAATTCACTTGCTTTGTCTGCGGCTACAAGACTCTTGATGCACGCTGCGACTGGGATATTTGTCCGATCTGTTTTTGGGAAGACGATATCTTGGTCCAGTCCGACGATGACGACCGAAATAGTCCAGCCAACGGGATGACCGTTTCACAAGCCCAAGCGAATTTTATTCGCTTGGGTGCAGTGGATACGAAGTCAATCGAAAATGTGCGCAAGCCGAACGATGACGACGAGCTTGATTCAGATTGGAAGCCAATGAAGAAAGCGGTGGAATTGGCAAACGATGGAAAGAGTTAAATCGCTTCGACTATTTCTGGCCGTTCTTTTCAGCTTCCTAGCGGTGGTCGGATCGGGGTCTGTCGCTTACGGCGATTTACTTGCCCCAAAGAGAGTAAAGACCTTCGAGCTGGAAACCGGCCTCAAGGAAGCAGTTCGTTTAAACCCCGCGGCCGATATACTATTTACCCTGGATGACCTGGCCAACAAAGACGCTTCAATCTGGGACGTTCCTACCGTTTTTGTGGCCGGGGTTCCCTACATCTCGGGAGGCGTATATAAATCCGGCACAAAGATACTTCGGACATGGAAGAAGGCCCCAAAGGCAGCAGTAGAAGCGGCAAGTAGAGCGAGAGCACAAAAATACTTAGGCCGTAATCTCAAGGACAGCGTTGATCCAGCATTTGACTACGTTGACGACCTAGGCCGCACGTATGACCAAATGGGGAACCCAGCGATGATTCCTCACTGGGCCAAACAAAAACAGCAGTTCTTTAACCAAATCGACCGTCATCTGCAAAAGGCAGATTTTACGGTAATCGACTTGAGCAACTTCCCGAAAAACATCCAAGATGAGGTAGCTGAGTATGTCTTGAAGCTGCCAGAAAATCTTTTTGACAAAGTTATTCCAATCGGATTTTAGTTATGGCAGTCACGATAAGTACATCAAGCTCCCCTGAAGACGTATGGATGGCTCAGAATGCTGTTTTCAGCACGTTTGCCAGCCTAGTCACCACTCGGTTCTCAGATGATGAAGAAGTTGTTTCGCAAGTCGAGCTAGCCGAAGCTATGAATGGAGTTTCATTGGACGTCTTGTACGAAGATGATTCAGAGGTTGCGATACGACTACGACGAGCTTTCCAAACTGTTGCGAAAGACGTTGAGCAAGGAAAAAACTGGTCGTCAGGCGAAGCAAATTCTGAGATTCAATCCTTGTTCGCCAATTTGACCAAGTTGCTTGAGAGGTTTGATCCGGAAGAAAAGGGGACTACGACGACACCTTGAACTTTGCGAAATACACAACGCGAAATTGGCTGTTCCGATATTATCTCGAAATCCGCTCTCAGCACCGATTTCAAAAACGACCAAACCCGGAACTTAAGACATGGATTGGAAGCCTGCAATTGTTGATTGGTTGAGCCACGACGATGGTGGACGAAAGGAGCCTCCGACAGGCGAAGAACCACCAATTTACTGGGCGGTCACCAGATTGATCGGCGATCAGATTGAGCCTCAGCCCAACAGTTGGTCTTTGAACGTTCGGATGGTCGAATCGGAAAGCGATGGCTATCGCTGGAAAGCCCAAGTGCAGTTTCGGGTGCCTGAAGCGCCCCATCATCTGCTTGCAGATGGCGTTAAATTCGAGCTACTTGAGGGGCCAAAAGTTGTCGCGACTGGCGTTCTTTTGAGTTCGGCTAATGAACTTGGTGAGATAAATACGACTACGATTTGACTTGGAGGCGACTACGACGAACCCCGATGAATAGAGGCAAAATTATGAAAACAATGACTATTACCGTTCTACTTGCATTCTGTTGTATGCGAACTTGCCTTGGGCAAAACCAAGACGAGGATGCATTTGAAAATCTCAACGAAATCGTACTCGTTGCTGAAACGTTGGGTACGGAGGGATATTGGAATTATGATGATGCCAAGCTGGACCAGAAATGGCTGAAACGCATCACTGACATTAAGGATCGGGAGCAAGTCAACAAGAGGCTAATTGCCGAGCTATCCGACCCAAAATCAACCATTGGAGCCGTCCGGGTGCTCAACACTCTAAATACTGATAAAGCAGTTGACTTCCACATCTTTGCATCTGATGGCAGGCTGATTCGCGCTTCGGTTCCACTCAAAAACAGGCGTGGCGATACCGTCATGATTACCGTTTCGCCCGGTACTTTTCGATCTACGGCAAAAGCGATGTGGCAAAGTCAGTTATTTCCTCCAGAATGTCTTGAAGACGAACTAAATCGTTTGCTTCACAACAAGAGGGACGACAATTAGACAATTCAAGTTGCGAAGATCTGGAATTTCGTGAGGTAAGTGTCATGCGAATAGAAGTCTGCACGGATTGGGACGAGGACAGTTTCCAGCTTGTATACCGAGAAGCGGAACATTCGTTTATGGCGGTTCCCAAGCCCAGCGGAGGAATTACCTCCGTTTTGGTCAACGATTTACAACTCGAAGTTGATGATCGGGGAACAGTTCTTTACGCATGGGGGCTTTTCCCTCGCGCGGAAAAATGTAATCCAACGACATTGCGTCCACCTAACGCGAAACGATTACGACTACGGTTCGTTCATGAAGAGGATTGGACGCCCGGTGTTTCAACCCGACTAAACAAACAGCCATGGAACGTGTTTGCGAACTGATCGGATGGCTGGGTTGCTGTTGGAACTCCTGAAACACCGCCAAATTCGCAAGCAATTGAATTCGCCCCGAATTCGATTGCTATTTTGGACGGAGGTTCGATTATTGCGGTTTGGCTAAAACCTGTGGTCGAAGCGATCAAACTGCAAAGTTCCGATACAACTACGAATTGACCGGAGGCGACTACGACGACATCGTGAAAGTAATCCGAAAACAACGGGAGAATCTGATTGACTAAAGGCCGCTACGCCTTCTATCTTGGGAACCGGAAGTCATCCAGAAACGTTTACCACCGGGGTGAGATGCCCCTCTTTCACTCGCTCAATCATTTGTACATGGAGTTCCATTGTGAATCCCTCTCGCGCTGTTTATCTGGCGATTGCCTGTTTGTTCATGACATCCTCGGCTGCCTGGGGCCAAGAGGCACCCGAGACGGCCGGCCCGCTGGTGGGTCACACCACGGATTCCAGCGCGGTGATCTGGATGTATGCCCCCCAGGGGTCGCCCCTGGAAATTGATTGGGCAGCCGAGGCCGACGCAAAGGGGAAGGGGCAAGGGAAGGGGAAGCTGAATTTCGAGCCGGTCGCCAATCCGGCCGGTGATCTCACGGGCGTGCCCTACAAGGTCACCCTGACCGACTTACAGCCTTTAACCACTTACCAATACCAGGTGAAGGTCGACGGCCAGACGGACCCAGCCTATGGCGGTTCCTTTCGCACGGCACCCGCCGCGGACCAGGGCAGCCAGTTTCGATTGGCCGTTACCTCCTGTATGAAATTTGGCGAACCGCAAGCGTCCTGGAATTTGTTGCTGGCTGAGAAACCCGATCTGCATGTCACGTTGGGCGATACCCAGTACAGCGACACGACCAATCCGACCATTCAATGGAAACACCACCTTCGGTACCGCGCGGTTCCGGAGTTTTCCGCCGTGTTGAAATCGACTCCCAACTACGCGATGTGGGACGACCACGATTATGGCCCCAACAATTCCGACGGCACGGCCAAGGGGAAAGAGAACTCGCTGGTCGGCTGGAATCAATTCTGGGGCAATCCGACGGCGGGAACCGCCACAACGCCAGGCGCCTTTTTCAAATTCTCCTGGGGTGATGTCGACTTTTTTATGCTCGACGGTCGCTACCACCGTTCCCCCGACAATGCCCCCGACGACGACCAGAAGCGGATGCTGGGCGACGCTCAATTCGAATGGTTGATCGAGGGCCTGAAAAACTCCCGGGCCAAATTCAAAGTGATTGCCTCGGGGTCCACGTTGTCGGATAGCAAAAATGATGGCTGGAGGATTTACACCTTTGCACGCCACCGTCTGTTTGATGCGATCGGAGAGGAGAACATCGGTGGTGTCATCTATCTGTCGGGCGACATCCACCGCTCGCTCGTCTGGACCCACCCGGAAAGCGATCGTGTGGGTTATCCGTTGATCGAGGTCGTCTCTTCCGGGGTTGCCAATAGCAAAACACTGAGCTTTGCGACGGTCGACTTCGACACCACGGCAGACGACCCAACGGTCCAGGTACGTATCATCCACGGCGATGGCAAAACCCACGCGGACAAAACGTGGAAACTCTCAGATCTGACTCCTGACCAATAACCCAGCTAGGAGACGGTATGAGTATTCCAGGTAGTTTTAGTTTCTCTATCGGCGGGTTTATGGGTGACAGCTATTCGTTCGACCTTGAGGGGGATGAAATCAGCTATGTTAAAATGGGATCCGATTATTTAACGGCTCGAACTCGTCCCTCAAAAGAAAAATGGGACTGGTTCCGAGACCAGGTCGACAAGCTGAATATTTGGTCCTGGCCGCCCGTCTGCAAGCCGACGATGGAAGTGATGGATGGCACCAGCTGGTCACTCACATTGGAATATGCTGACCAGAAGATTGAATCAAAGGGTGGCACCTATGCTTATCCTCCCGAGGGTGGTTTTTTCGACTTCTTGCAAGCAATCAACGAATTAGCTTCCCTGCCAGAGCTTTGCCAACAGAACCCCGAACTCATATTCGGAGACGCTCAAGAAGAAGAAGAAGAAGAAGAAGAATAGTGCCAAACAACGGCTTCCTTCCCGGCAAAGCAAAACTGGCCCAATCGCCGTTTCACTATCCAACGAAAAGACCCGAATCGCATTCACAATTTGTT
>JABACA010000009.1 GCA_014237975.1 Mariniblastus sp.
CCTCGATTTGGCGATCAAGGATCTGGTCGGAGGTGCTTTTGGGCATGCCGGGCAAAAGTGCTCAGCGACCAGCCTGGCGTTGGTGGAAAAAGAAGTTTACGACGACCCGCATTTTATGGAACAACTCAAAGACGCCGCCGAGAGTTTGGTGGTCGGCGGTTCCTGGAATATGTCCGCCGCGGTCACGCCGGTGATCCGTCCTCCGGACAAGTACCTCGAGCAGGGCCTTCACCAACTGGAAGCGGGTGAAGAGTGGCTGATGAAACCGGAGATGGTCGACAATAATCCCTGTCTCTGGAAACCGGGAATTCGTATCGGCGTTCAGCCAGGATCTTGGTATCACACCAATGAGTGCTTTGGCCCGGTTCTTGGTTTGATTCGGGTCAACAACCTCGACCATGCAATTGAGATCCAGAACAGCAGTGATTTTGGCCTGACAGGTGGCCTGCATTCCTTGGATCCGAAGGAGATCGAGATATGGCGAGAGCGGGTTGAGGTAGGAAATGCCTACATCAATCGTGGAACGACGGGTGCGATTGTCCAACGCCAGCCGTTTGGTGGCTGGAAAGATTCGTGTGTCGGCCCGGGTCCCAAAGCGGGTGGACCGAATTATGTGGCGGCACTGGGTGATTGGAGTGAAACGGGTTTGCCGATGAAATCCGTCGAACTGGAGGGGGCGATCCAGGTGGCCCTGGATCAACTCAAGGCACTCTCCTTCGCAGAACAAGAGCTGGTTGCCTTGCAAGCGATCGCTGGAAGTTATGCCTATTGGTGGAAAAAAGAATTTTCCATCGAACATGATCCGAGCAAGGTTCATGGTGAAACCAACTGTTTTCGGTATGTGCCCCGTCCCTGGCACGTATTGAGAATCCAGGATGCCAACCAGGCCAATCACCAACTGGCCCTTGCCAAGACAACCTTGGCCTGCCTGATCACCGGAACATCATTGCAGCTCAGCGTTAACGGCCCCGCCGGGTGGGCAACCGCGATTGGCCAAGTTGCAAGCGCCGACACAAGTCAGGAGTCGGACCAGCAACTTTCAGAGCGGCTAGGCAACATGAAGAACGGTACACTGCGGTTCCTGGGCGGCCACGATGTGAATCTTTTTTCCCCGGAGAAAATTGGAAACATCCCTGTTCTTTCCTCTCCCGTTTTGGCTAATGGAAGACTTGAGCTACTCAACCATCTCCGCGAACAATCCATCTCGGAAACGGTCCATCGCTATGGCAATATTGTCTGATTCAGCGAGCGCTTGCAAAACGGTTTCCAGAAACGGAATTCGCCAGGGTTAAAAACGGTCGCTGGGGGCCGTTAAGCCAATTACTAGTGACCGGCCAGTTCTTTGAATCCGCCCACGGCTGCGGATATGTTTGGCAAGTTGTGTTTTTCCACCTGCCCTAATAAGTAGCGATTGATTCTCTTGGCGGTGCCTGGACCGCCATAGACGAAGCCCGTGTAAAGCTGGATCAGCGAGGCTCCGGCCAGGATCATCTGCCAAGCGTCCTGGCCGCACATGATGCCGCCCACACCAATGATCGGTATGCGGTCCCCTACCCGAAGATAGAGTTGATGCACCAATTCGCGGCTGCGCTGCGTTAATGGTGCGCCTGATAATCCCCCTGGCCCCAAGGCTTCCACGTGAGGTTCTGAGGTTGCTAGATTGTCTCGCGAAACGGTGGTGTTGGTTGCGATAATGCCATTCAAATGAGTTGCTTCGACGACGTGCTGGAAATCATCCAACTGAAATTCAGTGACGTCCGGTGCAATTTTGAGAAAGACGGGACGTGGACTTACGTTCTGTTGGTTGGCCAACTTGAGATTGAGATCAGTGATGGCTGGAACCAGTTGCAACAGCTGCTGGCGATCTTGTAATTTCCTCAGCCCGGGTGTGTTGGGTGAGCTGACATTGATCGTGAAATAATCGGCATAGGGAAACAGCAGACGGAAACTTTTCAGGTAGTCTTCGATGGCACGATCTTCAGACACGACCTTGGTCTTGCCAATGTTGATACCAAGCGGATTGCCGGCCGGCCGGGGCAGGACGCGTTTGCAAAGCTGGTCGGCAACCCGTTCGGCTCCTGAGTTGTTGAACCCCATGCGATTAATCAAAGCCCTGTCGGTTGGCAATCGAAACAGCCGTGGTTTGTCATTTCCCGGCTGGGCTTCTCCCGTAATCGTCCCAACTTCAATGTGACTGAATCCGAGACAGCCGAGTTCCGTATACCAGCGGGCGTTTTTGTCAAAACCGGCGGCCAAGCCGACGGGGTTTGCGAACCGGATACCACCTACTTCGCATTCCAGTCGAGGATCGTCGACGGAGTGCCACTTGCGGTAGAGGTTCGACATCCCGGGTGTTTTCAGCAGGGCAGCATAGGTGGCCATTGACGTGTAGTGGGCTGTTTCTGCAGGCAGCAAAAATAACAGAGGTTTGGCGACCAAGTTCCAAAACACGGGCTGGTTGTTCCGATTGATGTTTCAGTAAACGTAATGCTGGGCGGACGTTCCCGGAGTCCGAAGTAACGTTGATTCAAAACAGTTGCAACATTGAATTTGGACGGGCTACCAATTCAATCCAATGTCGTCACCACCCGTTCTTCGATCCGTACCACCTTTAAGCGGTTCATCACGTTTGGAAACTGCCAATTCCCGGGCAGGCTCGTCGGCCGCCTGGTCGGCTTCTGCTTTTTTCACAGGGGCTGACTGGGTTGCCTTGACGGACAGGGACATTTTTTGACTATCGCGATCGATCGATAATATCTTGACGGTGACCTGGTCTCCTTCGTTCAGGTAGTTCTTGACAGCGACTACCCGGTGGTGCGCGATTTCGGAAATGTGAACCAGTCCTTCGATTCCCGGTTCCAGTTTGACAAAAGCACCAAATTGCGCAATTCGTGTTACGGTTCCGTTTACCGTTTCGTTAACCGAGTATTTTTCATCAATTTTTGCCCACGGTTGTTCCATGGTATCCCGATGTGACAGCGAGATTTTTCCAGTATCGGGTTGAATCTTTTCGATTTTTACTTTGACAGATTCGCCTTCTTTCAAAATCTCTTTGGGGTGCGTCACGCGATCCCAACTCAGTTTGCTAATGTGAACCAGGCCTTCCACGCCGCCCAGATCAACAAAGGCTCCGAAATCCATCAACTTGGTAACCGTGCCATCCCGCAATTGCCCCACTTCCAGGGTTTTCATCAGTTCAGCCCGGTTGGCTTCGTTTTCCCGGTCGACAACAGCCCGGTGGCTGAGAATCAGGTTTTTCTTTTGAGGGTTAACTTCTGTAACAACACACTGCAGTTTCTTATTAACATATTCACCGAAATTCTCGACACGAAATACGTCGATTTGGCTGGCGGGAATGAATCCCCTGATATTGTTAACCGAAGCTTCGAGTCCACCGGTGTTCGAACCGGTAACCCGCGCATCGACAATGGCACCTTCGGTCAAGTCGGACCAATCGCCAATCGAAACGGCTGCGCCCGGAATTGAGAGTTCGTACAGTCCGTCATCTTCGTTTCGTTCCTTGACAATCACCTCGATCAGTTGGCCATCCTCGGGCGCGGTCTTGAATTGGGTCAATGGTACCACACCTTCGAATTGACCTTTAACGGCCATAAAGACATTCTCACCATGAATCCGTGCTACGGTAGCCTTGACGCGGCTATTAGGTTCCAGTTCCGCGACGTCTTTCGGCATCCGGTCGACGAGTGATTCCATCGACAGGTCACCCAGCGCAGCTTCGATTTCGGCTTCGACATCCTCGCCCAATCCCTCGGTCGAATGAACGGTCGTTTCGGTTTCGACCGCATCATCATCGACAGTTGGGATAAGGTCCACTGGGTTGGCTTTGGCATGAGCGACCGCTTTTGGCTGACTGGGTGCGGCTTCTGCCACGTCCCGTTGGGTTCCAATCTGAATGCGGGGTTTGGCCGGTTGGATTTCGGATGGAGAGTTAGGTTCGCTGGTAACTTCGGTTGTACCCTGCGAAGGCTCGGGCTCCGCACCTCCCTCGGTGCCAGTCGGTTTTGAGCCGGTGGACTGGTTTTCTAATTCGGATTCTTTGGATTCGTTATTCATGAATGTTAACAAACTGGAGCCAAACGACCTTTAGCCATGAGTCTTATCCCATGCAACGACTGTCAGTCACTATTAGAATTTCAATGGCAATGACTCGCAAGCGACAAATTCGATTAGCCGCAAAATTGCCTGGTACCTTTCCGTATTGCGTCAATGATCGACACCCTTGGATAAGAGGTCGAATTCATCGGTTCGAAAAGGGGATGCGGGTAGCCCGGCGGAATTAATCAAGTTAGGTTCCGCCGTATCTTCCCAGCTAAACCGTACCGCTACGGGCTTTGCAACCTCGGGACTTGAAACGATGACGGTGTCACCATCAATCTGTGCCGATGCGGGGACAAACTGCTGGTCATCGCCGCTGATCAGGAAATGGGTAAGTTCCTTATCGGGACTGCGAATCTTGAGTCCATCGGCCAGGTGATCAAATGTCAATCGAATCTTGTTACCTTCAATCGAGAAGTCCTTGAAAATCGGACCACTCATGGGTTGCGGGGAGGTTGAAATAGAATCTTTGTAAACTCCGCCCAATGCCCATAGCGCCAGGCGTTTGCCCACGTCCTGTTTGTTTTTTGGATGAATGTCGCTGACATTTCCGATATCCGTCGTAACGGCCATGCCGACGTTGTCCAGGTTCTTCAATGTTTTGAGCTGGGCTTGCCAAACTTCCGGCAGGGCTTGAGGGGCTTGTTTGCTATACCGGAAAGGGGCCAGTTGTACAAAATAAAACGGGAAATCGCCCTGATTAAAATCTTTTCGCCAGCTCTTAATCATGGTTGGAAACAGATGTTCGTACTGGGCTCCACGGCCCACGTTTGCTTCGCCTTGGTACCAGATGACGCCCTGAAAGCCATAACCTTTTAGCGGAGCAATCATGGCGTTATACAAGTTGCCTGGACGATGTTGACTGGTTGGCTGATTCTTGTCAGCCCAAAACTCCAGCAGGGGGGCGTATCGCTCGTCCGCTTGCAGGGCGGATTCCGGGGTCCATGCCTCGCATCGAGTGCCTCCCCAAGAGGTATTAATCAGACCAATTGGGACGTCCATCTCTTTGCTGAGCTGTTTTGCGAACTGATACGCTGTGGCTGAAAATCCTTGGATCGATTCGGGAGAACAGCAGACCCATGGTTCAACTTTGGCAAACTCCGACTGCGGTTTCGAAATCGCACTGTTGGAAACAGTGAACAACCGGATATTCGGGTAATTCTTGGCGTCTTCGAGTTCGACTTCGGGATTCAATGCTTTTTTGTTTGGCCATGCCATGTTCGATTGGCCGCTGCAAACCCAAACTTCACCCACCATGACATCGGAAACAAGGACTCGAGTGTCACTTGATTCGGAGGCGATTAGCAGTTCGTAAGGGCCACCCGCGTTGCCGGTTTGAATCGTCGTTGACCAACGTCCATTGGCGTCAGCCTGGGCGTTTTTTTCTTGTTTGTCAAACGTGATCGTCAGTTTTTCTTTGGGATCGGCAGTCCCCCATATTCTCAGGTTGGAGTTTTGCTGCATCACCATGTGATCGGAGAATATCTTTGGAAGCGTAATATCCGACCAGGCCACCGCAGGTAGCCAGGCCAATATAAAAGCAATCAATAGTGAGCGGGCAAAAAGAAATCCCATCAAAGGTTACCAGTCGTTACTTGTAGTTGGGTCGGCGTCAACAATAAAGAAACCGAATCGAGCTTCAAACTTGTTCCATTCTAGCCGACTGCGATTATTTTCTCCAGCGACCAAGTCGGGATCCAAGAAAACACGGTTTGAATGTACTCGGGCAAGCGTTTGGTATTTTCGGGTTTATTGCCTTGCCAGCAATCGACACCCAGGCTTCCGGAGTTTTAACGAATCTGACAGACAGTCTATTTTTGGTCCGGTTGCGCGAAATTTCCAAATCGAGTTTTCCAGACAGCCAGGAACCTGGGGTCAGTGATTCGGCCGGCTCCATTTGCCGAGTAGATGACAGCCGCGACCAGCCCTGTCAGGCAGGCTGATCTTTGGAGGGAGCCGTTTCCCATTTTGGGTCATGGGGGCCGGCAGCCGAATCCAATGACTCGCTTGTCTGGGACGGTGGCATGTCGGAGGAGGGATTGCTTACCTGCTTTCGCCTTACAGGCCATTGCTGAAAGTAGGATTTAACCTCGATCATCATGCTCAATAAGGTGGGGATCAGGACCAATGTAAAGATGGTAGACAGGAGCAAACCTCCCAGGATGACGCTGCCCAGGCCACGATATAGTTCGCTCCCGGCACCCGGGAAAAAAACCAGCGGAGACAAACCAAAGACGGTCGTCGTTGTCGTCATGAAAATGGGTCGGATTCGGGTTTGGATACTTTGCAAGATTGCCTCGGACGAGTTCTTGCCCTCATCCATGAAGTGTAGTGTTTGATGCACTAGAAGGATTGCATTGTTGACGACCGTGCCAATCAAAATGATAAAACCGAGCATGGTCAACACATCAAGGTTTTGAATCGGTTCACTGCGAAACTGCAAATAGTAACCCAGCAAGTGCAGTCCCAGGATGCCGCCGACAGCGCCCATCGGAACGGCCAGGATAATGATCAAAGGGTAGAGCCATGATTCGAACAGGGCCGCCATCAACAGGTAGGTGATCAGCACAGCCAACAAAAGGTTCCATTTGAGGGCCGTCCAGGTTTCCTCTAACTTGTCGGCGGTACCGCTCAAATTGACTTTGTATTCCATACCCAGAATGCCTTGGTCCTCGAGTGGAACAACAATTTCCTTGTTGATCATGGCAACGGCGTCTTCCAATGATAAGTCGACTGGAGGAGAAACAGAAATCGTAATGGCCCGTTCCCGTTCCCGGTGGTTTACCTGTTCCGGTCCACTGCCGATCGTGACATCGGCAATCGCATCGACGCGAACCGGGTCGGGAAACTCCCGGGTAGCGATATGGTTGGAGGCGATATCCTGGGAGTTGGCGGAAAAGTCTTCGTCGGCCATGATGACAAGGTCGATTTTCTCACCGCCAATAAAATAATCGGTTGCATACGCACCATCGACCATGGCATTGATCGCGTAACCGAGTTGGCGATTGGTGATACCCGCTGCGTTGGCCTGCTCCGGTTTTAATACGACGTGCAACTCCGGGCTGGCCAAATCAAGGCTGGGTTCCGGTTTGGCCTGTGTTTCTTCCGGAAAAGAAGTCTTGATTTGCCGCATGACGTCACTGCCAATAGAGACCAGTCGAGGTAGTTCTGGCCCCGTTATTTCGATATCGATGTTGCGTCCGCCCGACAGGCCACGGCCAAAAATACTGGTTTGATAGGCGACCACAATCGAGCCGGGAAATCGACTGCGGAACTTATCCCGAATCAGATCTATCAACTGGCGAGCCTTCAAAGGGTCGTGGGCCCGTAAACCAATGAATACGCTTTGACCGCGGGCAACATAGAAAAAGTCGGCAATCGTCGGGTAGTCCAGCTGGGTGGTGTCCTCCAGTTCCGGATTGACGTCCCAATACGGCCGCAACTCTTCCTCTACCGCTTCGCCCATTTTGGCCAATTCCTGGATGTTGTATCCGGGCGGCGGCAACACACTGCATATGATCAAATTGCGATTGCCGCTTGGCAGGTATTCAACCTTGGGCATGAGCAGGTAGGCCAGTCCGAAGGCTCCGCTAAGGATGGCCGCTACCACCGCAATCCGAGTAAGCCAACTTCGTTGAATAAAACGATTGATGTTTAAAATCAGGTTCGTAAAACCTTGTCCAAAGGCGACCAAGGCTCGTTGAATTGCGCCTGGCGGTCGTACAGGTGCCCGGTCAAAGACCTGCAACATTCGGGCAGATGCGGTCGGGATTACGATGACTGAAACAACCAGTGATAGTCCCACTGCCGCACTGATGGCCAATGCGATATCGGCAAATAGCTGGCCAGCCTCGCCCTGTAGAAAAATGACCGGTAAAAACACGGCCAAGGTTGTCAGCGTGCTGGCCAAAACAGCTCCCCAGACTTCGGAGACCGCTTTTTGGGCCGCGATGACAGGTTGATATCCTAGCTGGTAATAACGAAAGATGTTCTCGAGGACAACGACTGCGTTATCGACAAGCATGCCCACTGCAAATGCCAGCCCGGCCAAACTGATGACATTCAATGACCGGTCGAGTCCGTTGAGGACAAGAAATGTACCGACAATACTGGTCGGTATGGCGATGGCGACCACCAAAGTTCCGCGGGCAAACCAGAGTCCAGCCAGCAGGATCAAGGCCAGGGTGATGACGAAAAACCAGGTTGAAATGAAGACGGCTGCCAGGGCCGACGCTGCCAGGATAGGAACAAAAAGAATAGCTCGCGCGTTGAGGTGCAGAAACAGCATCAAGATAATGACGGTCAAAGCGCCGCCCAGGATGATGTTCTGTTGGACCAGGCCTACCGCGGATTTGATATATACGGTTTCATCATAAACCTGGGATAAAACCAGGTTGTTGCGGGCCAGCACGCCGTCGTTCAGGTGCTGGACTTCCTGTTTCAACTGTTCCATCACATTGATGACGTTGGACCCGGAGTCCCGCGAACAGGTCACCGACAGGTTGGTGGTGCCAAAACGACGAACAAACCCGGTCGGTTTTTGGTAGCCAATTTTGACTTTGGCCACATCGCGGACGTAAATCGGCCGACCGTTGTCACTGGTAATGATCTGGTTTTCAACTTGTTGCAAGTCACGGTACTGACCGAGCGTGCGAACGACATAACGCCGCTTGCCCTCCCAAAAATCTCCCGCCGAAACATCCGTGTTATCCTGGATCAGCGCCTGTCGCAAATCATCAATCGTCAAACCCCGTGATGCCAGTCGGTTCGGATCAACGATTACCTGTAGCTGTCGAATTTCACCACCACGCACTTCGGCATCGGCAACACCCGCGATTCGTTCAAATTGGGCTTCAATGGCATCCTCGGCAAATTTGCGATACTCCGGGACACTTATTTGAGTTGGCAGCAACACCTCGCACTCGGGATGTTTTTTTGCAAGTTCTCGCAATCGAAAGGCCAACAACCCTGTATTGGTTGAGTCGAGGACTCGTTGTATTTCCTCTTTAAGATCTGGATGCTGCTGCGCAAATGCTGCAAACGTTTCTGGCGAAGGAGGCCGGGCGCTCAAGATAAACCACGCGATAGGTCGATCCGAAGTGCTGGAAGTCCGGATCACCGGTTTATCTGCGTCCAGTGGGTATTCGCGAACCTGTTGTAGTTGACTGTTGACTTTCAGTACTGCTTCTTGCATGTTGGTGCCAACCAGGAATTCAAGCGTGATTTCTCCACTGGAGTCCGAACATTCCGATGACATTTTTGTAATGCCCTCGACGCTCTTCAGTTGTTCTTCCTGTTCGTTGACAATTTCTTTTTCGATTTCTTGAGGACTCGCTCCCGGCCAGCGGGTCCGGACAGAAACTCTGGGCCGCTCAACGTCCGGCGACATCTGCATCGGCATATTGATCATCGCCAATAACCCAAACATCATTAACAGAATGACGCCCACGGCTACTTTTACGGGATTATCAATAAACCAGGTGGTAGGATGCACGCTTCGCCTTGATCCGATGGATAGGAAGGGAGGGGCTGTGATAATTGCCTGTGGCAATCACGGTTAGCTCGTTTAAAAAGTTCTTGATTGAACTTAGCTTTTCGGAATGGTCTCCGTTTCCAGGCGTGTTACGCTGACGGCCTGACCGGCCCGAAGACGTTCGTTGCCCTGCAGGACAACCGTATCATTTTCAGAGATATCTCCAATAATCTGGATCCACTCACCGACGGCGGCGCCGGTTTTTACTGAAACGCTTGATACGCTGGAAGTGGACCCATTCTTGTTGACGACCCAGATCGATGGATTCAGCGCGCCCAGTACCAGCGCGTCTTTTTTTACCATCAACATTTCAACTTGGTTGCCAATTCCAAGTTCGACACGACCAATCATGCCCGGTTGCAACATGTAAGAATCACCTATCATCTCGTTGCTGATGCGAATCTTCACGGGAAACGATCGCAGCTTTAAATCGGCCTGGGGTACAATGCGCTGTATTTTCCCGGTAAATGGTTTTTCGATACCGTCGACATTGAGTTTCACCGTATCGGCTCCGTTACCCAGCGACTGTTGCAATCGATTGATGTACGACTGTGGCACATGGATGATGATTTCGATTGGATCAAGTTGTACCATCTCAACCAAAACCTGTCCTGCAGTTGCCCAGTCACCGACTTCGGTTAACTTTCGAGTGACGAACCCGTCAAAGGGTGCCCGGATGGTGTATTTTTGTCGCAGATCTTTCAAGCGTAAAAGTTCCTGTTGGGCGACTGCAACCAACGATTTGGATTGTGAGATTCGAATTTCTTTGGTTGCTTCAAATTGTCTTAAAGAGATGGCTGCCGCGGTTGATAACTGCCGGTTGATTTGAAACTTGAGCTTGGCCTGTTCCAGCTCAAGTGTCGAAACGGATTCCTGCATGTTTTCGATGCGGCGAAATTCTGCTTCGGCATTGGCGTAGATGGCTGCCGTCTCGGTGGCTTTGGCCTGGGCTAATTCGAGTTCCGTTGGCATTTTTGTGAGCATTTCGTCCAACGCTTGCTCGGCGATTTTCAACTGGATTTCGGCAGCGCCAATTTCAATTTCAAGTGTTCCGGTTCTTAAACGAACCAGTGGCTGGCCGGCGAGATCGGGATCATTAGTTGAATGGGAATCAACGGCAACGGGGTCACCCGCTTCAACCAATACGTCAATGACCCGCCCTGCAACGGCCGTGCCGACCATTGCCTTGCGGACGGGTTGCACGGTCCCAATAAACGAATGTTGAGTGGACCGTTTTATTTTGATGACTTTAGCGGCCACCACGGTGGCCAGCTCGTCGCCGCCTCGTTGGCCAAATCCAGCTTTGCCTGGCAACAAAGAGGCAGTAAGGAGACAGGTTGCGGCAATCATGAATCTTCTGAATGGCATCAATTAAGTCTATTGCGAAAAAGGGAGATGGGAATTTCCTGAGGAACTCTATTGTACTACGATTAGCACCCTGCAAAACGCATTGATTGAAAAGCAGAATTCAATTGCCGGCTGCCCAGGGCCAGGTCGGTTCCGAGAGAGAATGGGCCCCATGGCGTGTGACCTGCCCATTCGAGCTCGGAAGTCTTGCAATCGTCCGGATTTGGGATGGATCGTTGCCGCCGATCAACGTGTCAGGCGGCCCCGGAAATGGATGTCGCCGCCCAAATCGTCGATATGCGTTTCAGAAAAACCTATGGAATCAACCAGTTGGTCTATTCCGATTCCACCGATTGGGGAGATCGCACCGCTGCCACCAACGACTTTCGGTGCGATGAACACATGCGCTTCGCAAACCAGCCCACCGTCAAACAGGCTGCCCAGCAAACGACCACCACCCTCCACGAGAATGTTAGTCATTCCCCGCTCGGAGAGTTCTGCCAACAGTTGTTTCAAACGCTCGTTCGGCTGTACCGAACCACCTTGCCAGATTTGGCAGCCGCGAGATTCGAGTTTTTCATACCGCTGTCTTTCCGCTTCCGGTCCGACGGCGACCAGGCAGGGGAATTCATCGGTTGAATGGACCAATTTTGAATCGAGCGGCAAGCGTGCGGTTGAATCGACGACAATGCGTGTCGGATGACGAATTCCGGCTGGCCGCGGAGTTAACAAAGGGTCGTCCGCCAGGGCGGTGTTAATCCCGACCATGATGCCGTCGACCTGGCTTCTGATTTCATGGACTTTGATTCTTGAAGTTTCGTTTGATATCCATTGGCTATCACCGGTTCTTGTCGCAATGCGTCCGTCCAGTGTCATGGCCCATTTCGCAATCACCCAAGGCAGTCTGTGCCGAATGCGGTAACGATAAGGAGCTGTCAAATAACCGGCTTCCTCTTCCAGCAAACCAGTCTGAGTTTCTATTCCCGCTTGCTGCAAGGCCGCGATACCTTTGCCCGCGACCTTTTCGAATGGATCGCTTTGAGCGATCAAGACACGCCGGACGCCTGCCTGGATCAGCGCATCGGTGCAGGGTGGTGTTTTGCCCTGGTGGCAACATGGCTCTAATGTGACATAGGCGGTGGCGCCTTGCGTTGGTTCTTTGCAATCGTTCAATGCGTCAATTTCGGCATGGTCTCCACCAAATTCACGGTGCCAACCTTCGCCGATGAGACGATCATCTTGAACCAGAACACAGCCGACCATTGGATTGGGTTCCACTCGTCCGCGGCCACGGCTGGCCAGCGATATTGCCAGCCGCATCCAGTTTTCGTCCTGCTCAATACTAGATGTCGGCATGTTACCCACCGATTTGGTCAATCCGACCCGTGCTATCCGAAAAGGTGCCGACACTCGCACCCATCCGGTCGAGCATGGAACAGTAAAGATTCGTCAATGGAGTGCCCGGTTCAACATCGATACGTCGGCCGGCTTTAATGGAACCACCACCCTGACCAAACATTGCGATTGGCAGGTTGGAATGCCGGTGTGAATTTCCGTCAGCGATCCCGCTTCCGTAAACGACCATTGAATTGTCCAGAAGTGACCTGCCCCCTTCGTCAATGGCTTGCAGTTTGTCCAGCAAGTATCCCAGCAACTTGACGTGGTATTGGTTGATTTGACTGATTTGTTCTTGTTTCTCAACGGAACCGCCATGGTGCGACAGGTGATGATGCCCGCCGGAAATACCCAGGTTCCGATAGCTGCGGTTGGAACCAGCATTGGTAAACATGAACGAGATAACACGTGTTGAGTCGGTTTGAAAAGCCAGGACCATCATGTCGAATAGCAATTTGACATGTTGCTCAAATTCTGCCGGCACGCCTTGGGGCCGAGGGAAATCGGTAACGTCTGGTTCACGTTCTTCGAGTAGATCGCTGGCCGCGATTCGCCGTTCAATCTCTCGAATGGCAAACAGGTATTCGTCGAGCTTGTGACGGTCGCCCGTACCCAGTTGGCGTTCCAGTTTTTTTGCGTCTTGACGCACAAAATCCAAGATGCTTTGTCGTCGCTGGTTCCGTTTGTTTTGTGCAATTCGGTTTTCCGCTTGATTGGGTCCACCAAATAACCTGCTGAAAACAGCGGCCGGATTAACCTCTTTGGCCAGTGGGCTGTTGCGGGTTCGCCAGGACAGATTGGAAGTGTAGAGGCAGCTGTAACCCGAATCGCAACGCCCCGCCTGGGCACTTTCCTCGGTTCCAAGTTCCAAAGAAGGAAACCGGGTTAAATGACCGATTTGATTGGCTGCGACCTGATCCACGGAGACTCCGTTGGAAATGTCTTTCCCGTCCGTTTTGCGAGGATGCGCGCCGGTCAAAAAAGAGGCAACACTACGGGCATGGTCGCCTCCTCCGTCTCCGTGAGCATAGGCGCCATCGAGAGCCAGTCCCGTCAGCAGATTCATTTGTTGACGATGGCGTGCTACCGGTTCCAGAATCTTGGGGATTTCAAACGTTTTGGGGTCGGATCCTGCAGGGAGCCAATCCGGCATATGCATGCCGTTGGGAACGTACAACAAGGCCATTCGAACAGGAGAATCAGCGCCGGAAAGACCGCTGCAGGAGATGTTTGCCGGGGCAACTGCTTCGAGCCAAGGTAACGCAACCGCGGTGCCCAGTCCGCGAAGGACCGTTCGTCTGGATATCGTGCGATTCATAGTTTGTTTTCCTTGACGGTAACTAATCATGATTTGGTTCAGGCTGACCACGCCGTTTCCGAAACGGTTCACTCTCAGTAATTGCCTTTACCAAAACAGAAAAACGATAATCATTCTTTTCAAGTTTATCCATCATCACATCAATTGCACATTGATCGTAGTACTCCAATCCACGGCCCAGCGCATAAATCAACATTTTCTCAGTCAAACATTCCAGAAACTCTTTTTTCAGGTTACCGGTCAATGCGTTTCTGAGGCCTTCAACTCCAACCAGTTCGGTGCCATCGGGAAGTTGACTTGTGGCATCAATCGGTAATCCATCGTCCAATTGCCGCCATCGTCCAACTGCATCGAAATTCTCCATTGCAAAACCAATCGCATCCATCGTCTCGTGACAGGAGGCACAATTGGGATCGGATCGGTGCTGGACCAGTCGTTGCCGAGTAGTTCCCTGCAACTTTTTTTGATCATCCAGCGGCAGGACATCCGGTATCGGTGGCGGCGGTTCCTGGCCAAGCAAAGTTTCCATGACCCACTTTCCACGTCTGACAGGGGAGGTTCGATTGGGGTTGGAGGTGAGCGTTAATATACTGGCGTGCGTCAATAAACCTCCCGACCGATTAGCGGAGGTTAGATCGACCCGTTGGAACCCTTGGATTTCCCTGTCAATCGGGATTCCGTAATGCCGGGCTAGCCGCGCATTCAAGTACGTGAAATCCGCTTCCAACAACTGCAACACGCTTGAGTCACGACGAAGTATGTCCTGGAACAACAACAGTGTTTCCTGGTTCATGTCCTGAAGTAATCTTCGACTGAACTTGGGAAACAGGTCTGGATCGGGCTCGGCATGTTCCAGTGATCTCAACTGCAACCACTGTAGCCCAAAATTCTCAACCAGAGCGATGGAGCGGTCGTCTTGCAGCATTCGATCAACTTGCTGCCGCCAGACGTCCTGGTTGGCCAGTTGACCCTCTGCCGCCAATCTGAATAGTTCGTCGTCCGGCATGTCGCTCCAAAGGAAATAGGAGAGCGACGTCGCGAGCTCAAAACCTGACAGTTCGCGGGTTTTCCCTTCAGCTGCCGGTTGTTCGACGCGGAATAGAAACTGGGGAGAAACCAGGATCGCCTGGCTAACGGTTTGAACAGCTACTACAAACGACGCTTCCTCGGCATAGGTTTGGTCATAAAGCCGAAGAAAGCGTTCCAATTCCAATTGGCTGACAGGGCGGCGGAAGGCTCGCTGGGAGAACTTCTTAATAAACCGGGCAGCCTCCTTCCGTTTTTCCTGATCTGTCTTGTCGGTGGCGTCGTAGGCGAGTAAAGCATCTGAATGGTCTACGTTGATGGGACCCCGAACGATCACATCCGTTATGTGCAAACTTGCCGCTTGTTCCGGTGCATCGCCCGTATTAATTTTCGAAGTTATCTGGAACTTTCTTGGTTGACGTGCTCGGGTGATGAAAGTGAACTTGTGCTTTGCCGGGGCCTGTCGGGTTGATTCTACCGGGACGGTGCCAAGCAACGTTCCGTCCTTGACCACCTCCATCTCAATTTCCACGTCGGCACTGGACTCCTGGAAAGCCGTGACAAACAACTCGTAACGTCCTGCTGCTGGCAGTTCGATTAAACGGGACATACTGCCCGTACTGGAAAAGACCTTGGTGTCTTCTCGGTCAATGACTTTGTCATCTTGGGATTCGAAACTAGACCCCACAAATTTGGAATCGATGTAATTGGCCCTTGGATCGACGATCGCCTGTGATGTAATTTCCTCGGCGGCGTCCAAATAGCGTTCCATCAGTAGTGGTGGCAGCGATAGGACATCCGCGATATTGTCAAAACTGTAGCCGACGTCGTCTCTGGGGAATAAATCGGTGGATGAAAAGTCGACCTCGGTCAATGACTTGATCGTATTTTGATATTCGGTCCGATTCAGTCGTCGGATCGAAACGTTGCCCGGGTTAATCTGAGTGCAATCCAGTGAATTCAGACTGGTTTCTAACCATTCCAGAAAACGCTGTTTGTCACTTTCAGGCATCGGTTCTGCATCCGACGGTGGCATTTGCCCTTTGCGAACACGGTCTTTTAAACGCTGCCAACGTTTTGAGTCTTGTAACAAATGATCGATACGTTTAGTCGGTTGCAGGTCCAATCCGCCTTCGGCATCCGGACCCCAATGGCAGTCGCCACAGTATTGTTCCAGTAACGGTCGGAATTTTTGATTCATTTGGTGTTGCAGACGGATATTGTCCAGGTCTTGGAATCCATCCACTTCCGCCGGACCCAACAGGAAAATCATGCAGGCCAAGACAAGCAGTTGCGCAACCAGCCAACGTTTCAATGCGCTGTCGAAAAGGTCTTTGAATTGAATGATGTGATCGATCAATGAACCGTTTTCCAGGGAAACTACTGGATGGAATTGTTCGCCAATTCTGCCGTTGCTTTTTAAACAAATACAGCATGCAATGGTTTCTGAAATGACATACTCTGGACTGTTTGACTTTGCCCGTCCCAGCCCGATTGAGTCAGAAAAACCCCCGTTTTAGCGTTGGAATTTGAAATAAATTGGGGTTTTTGGGTAAAAATTACCGTTTTTCAGGAGTTTTTGCCTTCAAACTAGTTGATAAATCGCATTGAATCGCTCAAATATCCGCGTTTTAGCGAACGAAACCGTGTTTTTCGAAATAGTGACATCCAAGGAGGACAATGCATATGGCCAATAAAACCGGTGGCCCAAAACCACCCACAAAATCTGAGATCATGAATAACATTGCCGAAGCTACCGGGCTGACCAAAAAAGAAATCGCCGCGGTATTCGAAGCATTGACTGGCGAAATTGAAAAAAACATTGCCAAGAAAGGCGGTCCTGGCCAGTTTACGATTCCAGGTTTATGCAAAGTCGTTGTTAAAGATCGACCTGCATTGCCTAAACGTGAGGTTCGAAACCCAGGTACGGGCCAAATGGTCTGGGCCAAACCGCGACCTGCCAGCAGGCAGGTTAAAGTACGACCTCTCAAGGGCCTTAAAGACATGGTTGTCTAGGGCTCGGCATACGATCAATCAGAAAGACCGCTGGCATTTTGCCGGCGGTTTTTTTTTGCCCGGTTTTTTCCTGTTTTTCCGCCTTGGCTGGACGCACCTCTTGCCCAGTCGAAACTTGATACGATTGGCTGAGCGGAACCAGTTTTCATTGGTCTCTATATCTGGCTCCCTAAGATCGTGAACTGCTGGATACGTGGGAACGACCGAGAAAGTCTAAGGAAACCATGGTGCTGGGATGTTGCCATGGCAAAACGACACGACCGAATCAGAAATAGAGCAAGCCAGGACTCTTTCCAGGATGATGGCCTTGCTGCCGCTAGGCAGGTCCAGGTTCATCCTGTTCCTCGTCCAAGAAGAAGGTCGTAATACGTGCCACGCCACGATAGAAGTCAGTGGTCGATTTTTTCTGGACGGCTTCGAGAAAATCGCAGGTCCAGTCGAGGTGTTCCTCGTAAAACTGCGTAGCAACTTCCAAGTAGTATCCCCCCCTTTGTCCCTCAGACGCCAAGGTGAATAAATGAGCCATGAAACCCAATTGAACTCCTAAATGGTCGGGGACGGACGTTTTTACCTGATACCCGGCCACGTCTTCATAAAAACGGAGGCAGGACGAAGCGGAATCCGCTTGGCAAGGATCCGACGTCCAGGCGGATTGGATTGGTAGCAGCGAGTCGGTAAACAACTGATGGTAATCATTGGCCAATTCATCTGTTATTTCACTTGTGGCATTCAGAGGAACTATTCCACCCAGTGTTTCAATCAACTGGCGAAGTTCACTACCAACCAGTGCTTGCAATCGTTCAAGCGTGAGCGCTTCGAGCCATAAGCAACTGAGCATGTCGTATACGGTTGCCAGTTGTTTCCAATTGTTGCTATCAATTTCTTCGTTTGTATTCACAGTCATTCAGTCATCGTTGTAGGTGTTTTTCTTGACTCGTGGGGAAAACCGCATCCTTTAATCGTGTCCACGACGTTTGCCCATCTCTTTGCCGTCGCTACATCCATTGTATAACTGAGCCTGTGATTTAGTGAACGGACCCATTGGGTAGATTTATTGGATGCGTTGCAGGACAGAAACGAAGGGTGGATTATTTTAATTCCCACAGACGCTTAAATATGGTCCCATCGCCCCATGGGATTTTCCGGACCACGATGTGTTGAATGCAACCTTATCGGTAATCCCCATCGGTCAAAAGTCGAAGTTTCAGAGAACCAGTCATCCTTCAAACAGACGTTGGATTTGAGGCAAAATTTGTGGCAGATGGTGTATTCCGCAAGGAATTGTCACGCTTGATGTTGCCCAACATCATCGGAATCAGTTAAAAAAGGTACAGACAGATGGGCTGGAGGATTTGAACTCCGTCCGTCCACTTCGGCCCACTTGGTAAAATCAGGTCACAAGCTCAAGTGAACGTAAAGACAAAACGCGGTGTTTTTCCATTACATATGACTCCTTTTGAGTCTTATATGTTTGTGGATGACTCGCCCAATTACCCGATGACGTTTGTCATGGAATATGAACTGTCGGGCGAGATCGATCGAGGTGCATTTCAATCCGCTTTTGATCAGGCACTGATTCGGCACCCCATGCTGCGTTCCATGATTCGACCCGCCAAATCGAATCGAGATTGTTGGGTTCATGTCGAGGATTACGACAGCCAGATAGATTGGGCAGGATTGGATGAGCCGATCTACGTTGACGGTGCTGGGGCCTACATCGATTTGCGAAAGGAAATTGGTGTTCGGATTTGGGCCAGGAACAATCATGAACGGGCGGTGATTGTTGCCGCGTTTCACCATACGGCCACTGACGGAATCGGGGCCTACCAGTTCTTTGGCGATCTGTTTTGGTACTATGCGAGGGAAATGGGAGCTGAAAATGCACCCCTGGTGGATCTGGATCCGCAAGATCTCAGGAAACGCTTGAATGCCAATGTCAGTTGGGAATTGTTGGCGACCCGCAACGGCGAACAATTATCGCATGACAGCGCTCAACCTTTGATCGGAAAAAAAGACACCAATGCCGCAACCTCAGAGCGTTTTTTGTTTCCCAGGTTCTTGACCCACACTTTTGACAAGGCGGAGTATCGGGAACTCAGGTTGAAGGCTCAGGATGACGGTCAAACGGTCAATGATCGACTGTTGGAGTCGTTGTTGGTGACCCTGGCCGATTGGAATGAAGCCCATGAAGAGAATCCTGTGGGTGAGATATGCATCAACATGCCGCTTGATTTAAGGCAGGCGGACCACCCAGCATTTTCAGCGATCAATGTCGTGACGTGCTCTTTTATCCGTCGAAGCAATCAACAAATCAGAGACCGACAGGGACTGTCAACGTATCTGCGTGAAGAGTCCATCCGGGTCAAACATTCGCGTTTGGATTCTCCCTTCATGCGATTGCTGGTTCAAGCGCCAGTCGACCTGAGCGATGCGGGAACCAGTTATCGCAGTAACGACTGCCTGGCGACTGCCATTTTTTCCAATACGGGTGACCAGTCGCGGAGATTCCAAGCTGACTTGCCACGTGAAAAAAAAGGCGTCCGATGCGGCAATTTGTTGCTCGAAGACATGACGGCCGTTTCACCATTGCGCGACAAGACGAGGGTGGCTGTGGGTATTTTCACCTATAAGCGGCTTTTGAAGGTGGGGATTCGCACGGATCCATTTTATTTTTCTGCTCGCGACAGCCAAGATCTTCTAGACTTGTATATGGATAATTTTTGTAATCGATGATGATTGACGCCATCGGTATCCAAAGATTTGCTCCAGAGAGAGCCTCTCAGATTTTTGATGCGCACGCGAAGATGGGCTATCTTGACGGAATGTAATCCATGGATCGTCTTCATATCGACTGGTAGGAAAACATGAAACTGAACGTAATCATTGTCGGGCTAGTAGCGCTGTTTTGTATTTTGAACGGCTGTAAAGATCCCCGCACCGCTTCTCAGCCTGCCGAGCCGAAGCGAGAAACATCGGCAACCGGTATCATCGGCCAGACAACCCAGGACATTGGTGAATTTGATCCGGCTGCCGGGGCCAAGGTCAGTGATGGCAAGATGAAACCAGTCAATCCACTGAATCCTATAGGCGGATTGAATGCTTACAAACCCACAGTAGAACGATTAATGAAACTGCAGGTTCAACGAGCCTTGAGCTTTTTTCAGGCGACCGAGGGGAGATACCCCAAAGATCATAACGAGTTCATGGAAAAAGTGATTCGCGCCAACCAGATCAAACTGGCTGTCCTGCCGGGCAATTGGGTTTACCAATACGATGTTCAAAACCATGAGTTGGTTGTTGTGGATGGCCGAAAAAACAATCCTTAAACGATGAATGCATCGCTCGCCGCTGTTTCCTCTTGTTTGACAAGTTATTCGTCCGCCACGACCGCCAGTCGCTTTCCATCCGGACTGATGGCCATTCGTGTGATTCCCTGCAGCTTGGTGTCGGGCATCGATACGGGTACCCAGGTTTTGTTGTCAGTGGAACCTGGATCGAGCAGAAAGAGCTGTCCACCGTTACTCATCAATATCTTTCCATCGGGTGTCCACGCCAGGTCTTCCTGGCCGGGTAGGGTCGAGGCGAGGGTGGCCAGTTGCTGGGAAGCTGGGTCAAAACTCATGATTTTCCAGTTCTTGTCGTTTTCATTTTTTTGCACAAAGCTCATTTTGGCCTGGCCCGGGATGCGGTGAAGCGAGCGACCGATATTTTCTGCCAGGATGCGGGATTGATTGTTCCTCAAGTCAAAATGTCTCAGCGTCATCGGCTCGCCCAACACAAACAGCAGCAGTTCATTTGGGTTGATCCAGGCGTGGTAGCCGATTGTCAGTGAATCGATCAAAACGATCGGTGGCCCTCCGCTGAGAGGGTATTTGCCCAGGTCTTGTGCCTCGTTGTCTCTCTGAATGATGCACGAGAGGAACTGGCCGTCGGGCGTCACCGTCGGTGAATATTCTCGTTCGTCCGTTTGTGTGAAATTTCGGGTTTGCCGAGTTGCCATGTCATAGGAACGCAAATCTGCCCGCCCGTCTTCGTTAAAAGAGGAATAGAAGATGATCGGTTGCTCGGGATGGAAGAACGGTTGATTGTCGTAACCCGGATGTTGGGAGATGTTCCTGGGATTCGTTAAGGTAATCCTGCCTTGATGATGGTTCAGGTCAAACAGGTGGATTTCCGATGCTGTTTGAGCCAACACCGGACAGCCGCTCAGTAAAATCGCCAACGTAACAATCAGCTTCATTTCGGGATTTCCAATTCAATGGGAGTTGATGGACCAACGGCACGGGCCCAGTTTAATGGAAATATGCATCGGGTTGCAGGAATTAGTTCGATCCGTGGAGAAATGATTTATGTAGAATAATCGTTTGCGAGTTTCCATCGAATTCTCATGGGATGACCTGATGCTGATGATCCGACTGTTTTTTGTTTTCTTGTTGGCGGCCTGCCTTCCTGCCGGCAACAGTTGGGCCAAAGAGAAGCCGAATATCCTGATCATCATGGCCGATGATTGCACCTATAACGACTTGCCCATTTACGGCGGTCAGAATGCCAAGACTCCCCATCTCGATGCCTTGGCACGACAAGGATTGGTTTTCAACCAGGCCTACCTGGCGTCGGCCATGTGTCAGCCGTGTCGCGCCGAGCTGTACACCGGGCAGTATCCCTTGTCCAACGGCTGCGCCTGGAACCATTCGGCCAGTCGGCCCGACGCCCGCAGCCTGCCCCATTTCCTGCGACCGCTCGGTTACCGGGTGGGCATCGCCGGCAAGGTGCATGTCAAGCCAAAGGGGGCATTCCCGTTTGATCCGGTTCCCGGTTTTGACAAAAGTTGCGTGCGGGAACCGACGCTGCCCCACGAGTTGGAGGGGATCGAGGATTACATGGATACTGCGAAGCATGGTAGTCCGTTCTGCCTGGTGGTCGCGCTGGTCGAACCGCACATTCCCTGGACGATGGGAGACGCTTCCCAATACCCGCCGGAGAAACTGAAACTGCCACCCAACCTGGCCGATACGCCCGTCACGCGACAGCATTTTTCTGATTACTTGGCCGAGATCACCTACATGGACGGGCAGGTGGGTGAAATTCTCGACGCCTTGCAAAGGTCGGATGCCGAGCAGAATACGATCGTCCTGTTTACCTCCGAGCAAGGTTCGCAGTTTCCCGGTTGCAAATGGACCAACTGGAATACGGGCCTGCATACCGGGTTGATCGCCCGTTGGCCGGGCCGGATTGAAGCGGGCCGGCGGACCGATGCCCTGGTTCAATACGCAGACATCGCGCCGACCCTGGTGCAGCTGGCCGGGGGCGAAAAATATCTACCGGGCATGCGCTGGAAATTTGGGCTTCCCGGTACAAAAAAGGAATTTGACGGTCGCAGTTTCCAATCGGTGTTGCTGGGCAAGGAAGACGAGCACCGGTTGTATGCCTATGGCATGCACAACAACCTGCCGGAGGGTCCCCGCTACCCGATCCGCTCGGTGACCGATGGCAAGCACCGCTACATTCGGAACCTGTTGCCCAATGAAATCTACATCGAGAAACACCTGATGGGAGGGGGCAGATTGAACAACCCGTACTGGGCGACCTGGGTCGGTGCCGACCCATTGCGGCAAGAGAAGACGTACCAACTGGTCAAACGGTACATGTCGCGTCCGGCCGAACAGTTGTATATCACCCAGGACGATCCTTATGAAATGAACAACCTGGCCGGCAAGCAAACGCTGGACAAACCCAAGACGAAGCTGGCGGCCGCCCTTGATTTTTGGATGGGCAGTCAGCACGATCCGGGGGCGGACGTCGATACGGCGGCGGCACTCAAGGCGGCCCGACAAGGAGAGCATTTGCATGGTCGGTTCAAATAAACTCTCGTTCTTCCGACACATCGCAGCCGGGCTGATTTTGATCAGTTCACTAGGAGGGTGGGCCCAGGCGGCTTGCGCCGGGTTGACCGATGAAGCGGTCACCGAGAAACCGAACGTGGTGGTCATCCTGGCGGACGACCTCGGTTGGGGGGCGGTTGGCTACCATTCCGATTTTGCCGAGACACCCAATATCGACCAGTTTGTCGCCAGCGGGATCGAGCTGGACCGGTTCTACGTGGCGCCAATGTGCTCACCGACCCGCGCCGGTTTGCTGACCGGGCGGTACCCGATTCGGTTCGGCCTGGCCCGGGCCGTGATCCCGCCGCAGAGAAATTTTGGATTGCCCGTCACGGAGCGAATGCTGCCCGAGTTGCTGGCTGAGGCCGGTTATCAGCAGCGGGGGATTTTTGGCAAGTGGCATTTGGGGCACCACCATCGAAAATGGCACCCGTTGTCACGGGGCTTTACCCAGTTTGAAGGCCACTACAACGGGGCGATCGATTACTTCGACCTGACACGCGAGGGAGAGCGGGACTGGCACGTCGGATTCGAACCGTCCCCCAAGCCGGGATATGCCACCGACCTGATTGCCGATGCGGCGTGTCGCTTTATCGAGCAAGCCGCGGCGGACGAGGCACCCTACTTCTGTTACGTACCGTTTAACGCGCCGCATTCCCCGTTCCAGGCGAAGCCGGCCGATGTCCAGCGGTACGCCCAGGCAGACAAGCCGACGGCAGAGGAAAAATTGCAGGGGATGATCTGGTCGATGGACCAGGGGATTGGCCGTATCCTGCAGGCGATCGACGAAACGGGCGAATCCGACAACACACAAATCTGGATTCTGAGTGATAATGGAGGTGTCGGGCGATTTGACCGAAATAATCAGCCGCTGCGAGGCAGCAAGCTGACAACCTTCGAAGGTGGCACCCGTGTGATCGCCAGCGTGCGCTGGCCAGCCCGCTGGAAGGGTGAGCGGAAAATTACCGAGCAGATCGGGTACATCGACCTGCTGCCGACCATCGTGACCAGCGCCGGGTTGAATCCGAAGGCGCTGGAGCGACCCGGACGTCCGCTGGATGGTTTGCCACTGAACGATCTGTTGGCCGGGACGGCAGACGACTTGCCCGATCGCGACTGGTATTCGTATCACGGCCAGTCGGGTGAACAGAAAGAGACGATGTCGATCCATACGGCCGACTGGAAGTTGATCGTGATGGGGCCCGATGTCCGGCGGCACGAAATCGGTCCGGACCACCAGCTGTTCCTGTTTGAAATTGCCAGGGATCCACTGGAGAAATCAAACGTGGCCAACGAACACCCCAAAATCGTGGCGGAGCTGACCGGTAAGCTGATCGCCCACCGTTCCTTGCAGCCCGACGCCAGTGTGCCGACCTTTCGAGTTGGTAAAGAGGGGTTTCAGCCCTGGGCCAACTGGGACATTCGGCAGGCCCCTGGATCAAAAGATCCGCCTTAGAACCAGGGTTACGACCACCGCGCAAATGCCGGCAATCACAAAGCAGATAGCGGCCTGGGTGAACTGTCCGAAAATCAGGTAACCGGTGGCGGGAATGGTGGCATACACGATTCCGGCGGCAAACAGGGCACCGACAATGCTGATGCCGAGGTTCTGGTCCACGTCGACATCCGGGTTTTTTTCCGCAACCGGTTTCCAGCCCGGTCCTCCCGGCCGAATCTTGCGGTAAAAACTGGCCAGGACGGTGTCGGGTTCAGGCCGAGTGAGAAACGTCGCCAGCAGCCAGGTCACGATCGTCAGACCTGCCACGATCGCCATGATCTCCTCCGTCCGCAGAGTGTAATCGCCGAACAGCACATTCTGCGTACCGGGCCGCGTGAGCAGAGAGAAAAAGAGGAGCGATGCCAGCATGGCGACGATTTCGCTCCAGGCATTGATCCTCCACCAGAACCAGCGGAGCATGAAGACGAGTCCGGTCCCAGCCCCCAGCGCGGCCAGTATTTTCCAGGCATCGTCAACGCTGAGACCTTGCTGTTTCATCAGGTACCCGGCGGTCAAACCGACCAACAAAACCAGCACCGAAACGATCCGCGAACATTGCGTCAATTGCTTGTCGCTGGCATCTTTCATGAATAGCGGTTGGACGAAGTCCCGAACCAGGTAGCTGGCGCCCCAGTTCATCTGCGTACTGATGGTCGACATGAAGGCGGCAAAAAACGCAACCAGCATCAACCCTCGCAGGCCGGGCCCACACAACTCGCGCATCACCATCGGGAAACCGACCCCCGCATCGTAACTGTTGTCGGCCAGGTAGCTTTCTCGCAGCTGCGGATACATCGCCAAGGCGACAAACGAGATCATGATCCAGGGCCAGGGTCGTACACAGTAATGGGCAATCTGGTACCAGAGTGTGGCCAGGACACTATTCCGTTCGTCCTTGCAGGAGGCCATCCGCTGGACCACGTAGCCACCACCGCCCGGTTCGGCGCCGGGATACCAGGTGGCCCACCATTGCATCGTGAGCATGATCAGGAAGGCAGAGATGGGCATCCAGGGGTCGGTAACCGTGAAATCGGGCAGGTAGCTCAGCGCCTGGGAGTTGCCAAAATTCGTCTCTACTTTTTCTGTCAACACATCGACGCCGCCGACATGTTGAACGGCCACGATCGCCAGCCAGATACAACCGCCCATCGCCAGGCAGAACTGGATCATGTCTGAAAACGCGACACCCCACATACCGGACAGGGTGCAATAAATTCCGACCACGGTCAACATGACGATGATCGTGATCCAGGAGAGCGATGTGGAGGTCCAGACGGCCCCCGCTTCCGCCGGATTGTTATCAAAGAAAATGGTCTGTTCTAAAACGGTTAACATTGCACCAATCACCCAGCCGATGATGATCGGGTTGACAATCAGCGCGACGTAGACGGCGCGGAGGTATCGCAGCCCCTTGGCGGCGGGGCCGGAGTAGCGGAGCTTGATCAGTTCCACATCGGTCATCACCTCGGAGCGTCGCCAGAGACGGGCATAGACGAAAACGGTAAACATGCCGCCCATGGCGAAGGCCCACCAGAACCAGTTTCCAGCCAGCCCGTTTTTGACAACCAATCCCGTCACGGCCAACGGTGTATCGGCGGCAAAGGTCGTGGCAACCATCGAGGTCCCGGCGATCCACCAGGGGAGTGACCGACCCGAAACAAAAAACTCGGACAGGTTTTTGCCGGCCCGGCGGGTAAAGAACAGACCGATCCCTATCGTCAGAACAAAATATCCGACAATAATGGCCCAATCGATTGCTGAGAGTTGCATGCCGCCACGATCCGGTCAGGTTCAATGGTAAACTTGGAAGCCCGATTGTATGACACATTCCAAGGGACAAGTAAAGATGCGGAACTGGTCCGATTCTGTGCCAACCGTTCCCCGCCCAGTCACGAGGCCAATAAGTTGCTGGGTGGTCGATTAATGGATCCAACCTGAAAGACGAAACTTTTGTCCGAATTGAATCTCGAAATCCTGGCTTATGAGCAAACTCCACTGGGCCTGTTGTTTCTGCGTCGGCGTGAACTGTTGTCCCAACCGGGGACGATCGTTACCGAAGTGACGCTCAATCATGAATTCCTGATGAGCAGCCTGTATACCGACTCGGAACGGGTTTTGGCCGAGCATGCACTGGAGATGCACAGCGGTAACCCGTTAAAGGTCATGGTGGGCGGGCTCGGATTGGGCTACACGGCCCAGGCTGCGTTGAAATCAGAACGGGTCGCCCAGCTGGAAGTGGTTGAATTGTTGCCCCAGGTCATTCAGTGGATGCGAGACGGACTGGTTCCCTTATCCAGCGAACTGAACCACGAACCGCGGCTGGAAATCAGCCAGGGCGACGTTTACCGCAGGATGCTGGAACCAACGGGCGAACCGTTTGATTTGATTTTGATCGATGTGGACCACTCTCCCGATGAACGATTGGCCGAGGAGAATATTTCTTTCTATTCGGTGGCCGGGCTCGAAGCGGCCCGGCAACACCTGTTGCCCGGCGGGGTGCTGGCCGTCTGGTCTTACGCCGAGAGTTCTCCATTTGCCGATGCGATGAACGAAGTGTTTGCCGATGTATCGGTGGTTCCGGTCAGCTATCACAACGAGTTGATCGATGAAACCCGCACCGACTGGCTGTTTTTTGGCCGTCGGTCAGATTGATGCCCGTTGGCTCGCCGGGGGAAACAGGCTCGGGGAGATGGCTATTTCAAGGGAGGTCCCGCGATCGGCTTGCCATTGGTTGTCAGAACCTGGAAATGGTGGGCGTGATGCCCGTTGTAGGTCCAGACGACTTTCTTATCCGGCGTGACCTCAAAAATTTTGACGGCATCTTTGTCCCGCTGACCATAGCTGGTAACGACCGTATTTCCATTGGGCAATCGTTGTATGCCACATGCATCCTTGATGATCCCGTCCACGTCGTCATTTTCCAGTTCCCAAACAACCTGTCCCTTCGCATCGAACTCGACTACCCGGTTGCCATAAGTGCAACCGACCAAAGTATTGCCGTTTTCCAGTCGTATCGCGGTGAACGGCCAATGCTTGGTTTGGGGACCACCAAAATGTTCGGTGTCGGTTTTCAGGTCGGCGACGACCTCTCCGGACGGGGTGTACTCTTTGACAGAAAAACCGAGCAGGTGAGGTGCCAGGTAATTCCCATTGGGCAGTTTGCGGGCCATCCGCGTCTGCATATGGTGGTTGTCGGTTTGTTCGGGATCCACGGGGATGGTCTTGCTGACCTTGCCATCCGGATTGACCTCGATCAGGCGCGGTTGGTTGCCCAGTACGGTAATCAAGGTTTGGCCGCCCGGTAATCGCCAGGCACTGACCAGTTCTGCATCGGCCGAGTCTTTCTTGTATTGCCAGACGATTTTTTTGGCTCGATCAAACTCGACCACTTCATCCTTGTAAGTGATCAGGATGTGACCATTCTCAAACCGGGTTGCATCCTTGGCACCGCCTTTGGTTTTCCACACCTCATTCCCCTGTTCATCGAGAATGCCGGTGAAGCCACCAGCAATCAGGATCTCGTGACGGATTCCGGGTGAAGTTTCAGCTTCCTGTGACAGTCCATAGACGGGCGCGGCGAGAATGGTCAGGAAACAGAATCGGCTGGCTGTGCGGTAAACGTTCATCATCATGCCCAAACGAGAATGGTTGTTAATGTGCAAACTTGAGGAACTCATCGATTCGCAGCAAAACTTGTAGAACAATATATCCTTTCTCACTCGTCGGTAAACCGGCATCGGAAATCGACCCGCACTATCGCGACAGAAAACCACGCTTGAGACGGGATTAATTTTTTGCGTTACCGAGATGCTTGTCCTGCCATTCCTGTGTCATTTCTCCGGTCACCGTTTCGTCCCCGTAGATCGATTGAAGATCCTCCAAGCGTGTTTTCATTTTGGCGACCACGTTGGCATATTCCGGGTTGGCATATTGGTTAGTCAATTCGTCCGGATCCGTCTGCAGATCATACAGCTCCCATTGATCAAACTGGTAGAAGTGCATCAACTTGTAGCGGTCCGTTCGAACGCCATTGTGTTTGGCCACCATGTGAACGCTGGGATAGGCATAGTAATGGTAGTAAACAGAATCGCGCCATTCCGGTTTTTCACCCTTCAGTAAGGGGACCAGTGAGCGACCTTGCATGTCGGGCGGAACGGAGGCGCCGGCCATCTCCAGGAACGTCTGGGCGTAGTCCAGGTTTTGTACCAGATGCGTATCAACGCTGGCCGGCTGGGTGACACCGGGCCACTTTACAATCAATGGCATCTTAAGCGATTCTTCGTACATCCAACGCTTGTCAAACCAGCCGTGATCCCCCAGGTAAAATCCTTGATCCGACGAGTAGATGAAGATGGTGTTGTCGGCCAACCCGGATTGTTCGAGGTATTTCATCAATCGGCCGACGCTGTCGTCGACGCCCCGCACACAGCGCAGGTAGTTCTTGATGTAGCGTTGGTACTTCCAGCGTACGAGGTCTTTCCCTTTTAATTGTGCTTTTTGCAAAAGTTCATTTCTGGGTCCAAAAGCCGCATGCCACTTGGCCAACTGTTGTTCGTTCATCTTGGTTAAATTCCGAGTACCGGACCGATCGGTGGGCAATCCCTTGGGTGGCATCCACGGTTCGGTCGGTTCCATGAACAGGTCGTGAACCGTACTCATGTGGCGATCGATTTCCATTTCCTGGGCCCGTACCACGGCAGCATTATCCTGGTAACGGTCAAACAGTGTATCGGGTTCCGGTAAATCCCCTTCCGCGTACAAGTCGAGGTGTCGGGCAGCCGGCATCCAGCATCGGTGCGGTGCTTTGTGTTGGCACATCAACATAAACGGTTTGTCGGTGTCGCGATTTTGCAGCCACTCGACGGCCAAGTCGGTGACGATATCGGTGCAATGACCCTCAATAATCCGATTGCCAACGTCGGACAGCAGGATTGGGTTGTAATAAGCCCCCTGCCCTTTGAGAACTTCCCAGTAGTCGTAGCCTTGGGGATCGGTTCCCAGATGCCATTTGCCGATCATGGCCGTTTGATAACCCGCTTTTTGCAGCAACTTTGGAAACGTCTGTTGGTCACCGTTGAAGCGGTTGCCGTTGTCCATAAAGCCGTTGATATGGCTATGTTTGCCGGTTTGAATGACAGCCCGGCTGGGGCCACAAATGGAATTGGTGCAAAAGCTGTTGCGGAACAGCATCCCCTGACGTGCCAGCTGGTCAATATTGGGCGTCGGATTGACTTGCTTGAGAAACCCGTTGTAGGCGCCGATGGCGTGCGTTGCGTGATCATCCGAGAAAACAAAAACGATGTTGGGTTGTTTTTTGACTGTTTCCGAACGTTTTGACGTGTCTGCCAAAACCGGCAAAGTAACGACGAGAGAAACAGACAAAAAAGTCGTTTCAGCAATTTTGCGGCGAAAGTTCATTCTGGGTAAACAGCTCATGCTTGTACTTTTGGGGTAGATTGATCGAATGAGGTAAGCCTTCAGAAAATACCATCTTAATTTACTGGAATCGAATTTGTAGTCGACTAACATATAGGCAAAAGGATTGACGGCAAAACGGAGGTGCCTTTTAAATGATAAGTGAAACCAGCTTGCCTGGTATGAATAATGAAGCTGTTGACAGTCTGATTCGCACGTATGGTAGTCACGTCGACGGGGTTTACGGGGCTTGGCGTTTCCAGTTGGATTCCGTGCTGATGTATTGCATCACGGATGAAAAACACAATCGTCTTCGTATTATTGCGCCGATTGCCAACGTTGACGAACTTTCGGACAAGGTTCTTCGCGAATGTCTGTCTGCAAATTTCGATCGAACCTTGGACGCCCGTTATTGTATTCATGATGAAACGGTCTGGGGCGCCTTCATTCATCCATTCGACTCACTCTCTGAAGAGCAGTTTCAGTCGGCCTTGTTGCAGGTTTCTTCGGTTGCCAAGAATTTTGGTAGCTCCTATTCCAGTGGACAGCTTGTTTTTGGCGGAAAGTAAATACCCGCCCTGTCTTGTACCGTGTCTGCCAGTTCATTCACGTTCAACGGCAACTGCCGGTTGTTCCGAGGGCCGTTAGTTGTTCTTCAGGTAGGCAACGTCCTTGCCGCCCTCGTACTGATCGTGCAGATCGGCCAGCTGTTGCTTGCTGATCCACTGGATTCGGGTTTCTCCGTTCGCTTCCACAAATTCAAGCAGGCAATAGCGAGAAGATTTAGCGTCAACAATTGGCATGATGTGCCAACCTCTCAGTTGTCCGTCTTGTACCATGGCAACTGAAACCAGCATCGGCTTGCGGGTTTTTAATTGCTTGTCGATAAAAGCGATTTTTTCTGCACCCGTTTCAAAAACCTGTTGTTCAAAAACGATGTTCGGATGTTTCTTCCTGATGGCTTCGGCCACACTGACAAAGTTGTTCCTCGGCACGGCTTGACCCTTACCCAGTTGTTTGTCCAGGTCAAAGTCGTCCTGGAAGGTGGTGAAATCAACCTGCTTGACCTTGGCAGCGCGTAAAATCATTTCATACCCCGTCGGGATACAACCGGTTTGAGGCCGGCGTTGATGAACGGCAAACTTTTTCCAGTTGGGAAATACTGACGCGTTTTTATTATTCTTCTTTTTGCCGTTCTTCTTTTTTTCTGCTTGTCCCACTTCTTGGGCCAGACGATCCCAGCGAGTTTTCATTTTCTGGAATTGAGCCGGGTTTGTTTTTGCCAAATTGGTGAGTTCAGTACGATCGTTTTTCAGGTTATAGAGTTCGAAAGGCTGGGTGTTCTTGTTGACAAGTTTCCAGTTGCCCGATCGCAGGGCGTTGTTCTTGCCATAAAAAGAAAAATAGATGTCTTGCAGGTCGCGTTTTTTTCCCTCAAAAACGGGCCGCAGGCTCGTCCCGCGCCCGGGGCCGACTGGTTTTTCGTTGTATTGAGTCGGATAGCTGGAACCGGCCAGGTCCAGGCAGGTCGCCATGATGTCAACGATATGGCCCGGTTGCTGTGTAATGCGGCCGGGTTGATCTATTCGGTTTGGCCAATGCACGATCATGGGTGTCGTGATTCCGCCTTCGTGTTGATTTTGTTTGTATTCCCGGAATGGTGTGTTGCAGGCATGAGCCCATCCTTGATCGTACGTCCAGTACGAGTCCGGGTTCCAGGGCATCAGGTTTTTCTTACGTGTTTGCTCGTGAGTGCGCTGAAAGGGGCAGGCCCCGTTGTCACTCAAAAACATGACGATCGTGTTCTCGTCTTTGCCTTGTTGCTCCAGAGCCGCCAGCAAGCGACCGATATTCTGATCAACCCGATCAATCATCGCCGCATAGGTCGCCATCAAGAGTTGTTCTGTCTTCTGTTCTGTTTCCTGCAGGGAATCCCAGTCCGCTACATTTTCGGGCCGCGGTGCAGGGCGAACGGATTTGTCAAAAAGGCCTAATTCCTGTTGCCGTTTGAATCGTTCCTGTCGCAACTGATCCCAGCCCGTTGAATATTGGTTCAAGTACTTTTTGACGTCCGTTTCGGGTGCCTGCAGTGGGTAATGGGGCGCGTTAAAAGCAACGTAAAGGAAAAAAGGCTTGTCGGGGCTGGTTGAGTTTTCTAAAAAGTCGATAGCAAAATCGATATTGGCGTCCGTCGTGTAAAAGCCATTGTCGGGTACTTGCCAGGGTTCCCGGTCCAGTCGGAACGTGTCATCTCCCCGAAAGAAATTGGTGGCGCCACTCAGGTGACCAAAATACCTGTCGAAACCACGATCGTTTGGCAGTGAATCCAGGTGCCATTTACCGGTCATCAACGTCGTATAACCGGCCGCCGACAGGGCTTCTGCAATGGTAACGCAGTTTTCCAGTTTTTGATTGTTAACTTCCGGGTAGTATCGCCCACTGAGCAAGGTGGACCGCGTTGTTTCACACTTGGCACAATTGTAAAACTGGGTGAATCTCAATCCATTGCGAGCCAAACGGTCCAGCTGGGGCGTTTTTATTTCGCTGCCGTAACAGCCCAGATCTGAGAACCCCAGGTCATCGACCATGAGCAAGACAATGTTGGGCCGCTCATCCGCAAGCAGATTCAGCGGTGCCGTGGCCAAGATTAACAACAACAAAACACGGGCTGTGAAATTCATGGAATCAAGGTTTGGGCAGGGTGGAAGTGAAGGGTTAAACAGCGGTTCTTTGACTCAAACATCGTCGCACATTTTTGTCAACTTTGTTTGTATCCCACGACCTTGTCATTCTAATTGCATTGAGCGAACCCGTCTGCACAAAAACGATGCCAGCCATTAGCAGGTCGGTAACGTCCGCGTAAGGACGGCTATTTTTTTTCACCGTCTTTTTTCAAGCTTTGTTCTTCCTTCAATGACTTGAGATCTTTCAGAAACTTTTCCAGATCAGCCTTGATTTCAGGCTTTGCATTTTCGACCGCAAGGGTTTGGATTTGAATGGCTTCGTCCATCTTGCCTTGCATCAATGCCAGGTGTGCCTGGGTGTCCAGAATGGCACCATCTTTGGGATCGCCAGTCACCGCCAGGTCGATGGCTCGGCGAGCTGCGTCGACCAGTGGCTTTTTAACATCTTCGCCAGCTACTTTCATCTCGACGATGCCCCAGGCCAGTTGATTCAGCATTCCTGGATCGTCTTTGTTTTCTTCAATCATCTGGTGAAATGCTTCGATTGACCGGGGGTCATTGGTTGAGATCAGAATGGAAAATCGAATCATCTTTACTTGGCTGTCTGCGTCGCTTCCGTCGGGAGCTTTTTCAATCAACTCGTCCATCAAGGTGAGCGATTCCCTGAACTTTCCTTCCCGTAACAGCGCCATGGCTTGTTGCATCCCGGCGTCAACTTCCTGGCGAATTTTAAAGTTGGTTGCAAACTCCTGGCGGTCCCATTTATCGTTGACGACGGCGGTCAATGGCTGGTCCAATTCAATGGGATGGCCAATCCAGTCAATTCGTCCATCTTTGCCAACGATGAAGGCAGTCGGAATACCATTTTGACGGGCCGCTTGCATGTAAGCTTTTTGGACCGAGCCATCAGGATCGGTCGTCAGGCAATAGTTATTGGTCAATTGGCTGAATGTTTGATCTTGCCCGGTCACATTCTTCTTTAGAAATTCTTCTACCGTCTCCAGGTCTTCTTCGCTGACGCTGATAATCTGGACACCTTGGTCGGCAAATTCACTTTGCAGCTTGCTGATATGCGGCATGCTGGCGACACAGGGACCACACCAGGTGGCCCAGAATTCGACGACGTAGACTTTGCCGGTCTGGAATTCTTTGACGACTGGAAATTTGCCATCGCCGTTGGACAGCCAATGTTCCACGTCAATCGACGGGGCTTTGGAACCAATGGTCAATACTTCATCACCGACCAAGCTGGACGTTGAAACAAGGCTGGACGTGACCAGGATTAGGATCAATTTTGGCAAGGTTAGATTGAAAAATCTCATTGACACGTTTTCCTTGTAGGGCAGGTTAGCTGGATGCCGCAGGCGGTCCGATCGCGAAACAAAGTATAGGCGCAAACCTGATTTATCCAAAGGGTGAGAGGGCTGATTTGGTCGTGTCACCGACCGAGTTTCGACTCGCGGCGCCTCGATTGACTTGCCGTGTTTTTTCGCTTGACCGTCAATGATGCTGGATAGCCTGTGTGTCTTCAGTACGACTCCCGCAGAAACGGTCACCAGAATTCACGAACAATTAGATTGATTTCATGGACACTTCTCGACCGGTCGTGGGGGAATCTCTCCGCCCCGCTAGTCGCGTGGTCGTGGACAAGCAGGAAATGCGAGACCGGGAAGAAAACACAGGAAAAACCTAGGCAAGTCATCGCCTGCCAGGCAGTCCTTTGCGACCAGGGAGGGTCGTTCGGTCGTACAGGGAAGAGGGTTGAATCCACCCGGAGTTTTTCTGTTTCGGTCCAAGCTTAACCGATTGCCCAATTCGTGGCATAATCTGTGGGACGGAATATCGAACTGGAACCAAGATGAACTTTTGCACGACACCCAATACCGAAGTCAAACTACTCAGCGAAAGATGCCAGGCGATCAAAGAATTGGCAGGCTATCGGAAACCGCAAAGAGGTGACGCGTTCCCCAGTCCGAACCAGTTGGCTCGGATAGCCTGCGCGGATCTGGAATCCGATCTTGATGCACGATTTAACGGCTTGCGATCCGGGTTTGGGTTCAAGCGTCGTGACCTCACTGTGGACGGACCAATTGATGGTGCAGGTACGATTTCGACTCCCGCCTTTCGATACCACATCAATGTGGAAGTGGACTCCAGTGACACGAGTCGGGTTATCTGGCGACGGGTGATTTCCGATGTTGTGGATGCAGAATCTGTCTTTAGCAGGTCGTTCCAGGATGTGTTTATGGACGAGTTCCGGGTCTTGGAAATTCAGCTTCGAGACGCTTTGAATGTCGAAGAAATCATCGATCGTGTCGAGGAAGCCGGAAACGATCAGATACAGATCGACTACGATCGCCATGCCAGTTGGTGCGAAATCAAAACGGCAGCAGTGGATTTAACCGTTCGAGTGCAGCAGGAAACCATCCGGGTGATTAGTTCAAAGAGTATTACGCCGCGAAATTTGGTTACTCAGTACTAAAAAATAAAAAAACAGTTTATCCAAGACACGGCTTGTGATTCAGCCGAGACCAATGATTGCTAACCATGTCTCGCGCTGGGGCCTTCCATCACCTGGTGAATGAAGGGCAACGGGCCTGCCGTGCCAGAACCGTGGCGACCGCGGTTGAGCGGCAAGCGAAACAGCCCACTCGATTCGTGGTGGCTCACTCCAGGAAATCGCTCATGATTTGCTTCAGATAGAAATGGTGTTTGCCTAATTTCCCGCCGTAATTACCTGCTGAGATCAACAAAATGTCTGATGACAGGGCAGCTTGAATGCCGTGGGCCATTGCCTTGGCAACCTGTTCGAAACTCTCGCCATCAATCACAATTTCGTAAACGCAGTTGGCTTGTGGGTGAATGTCGGAATCTACCCTTCCCCTCAGCGATGGGCAATGTCGATCGGATGTCGACGCAACCAGCCCGTCGTACCTGGAACCTACCTTGCTTCCACTCCGCACGACGCCGCCCGGGAAAGGCGTAATTACGCCGGGGCAGTTAGCGATAACCGCCGTACTGCGACGCACTGCCGCCAAACCAGACGGCTGGTCGCGACTTTGAACCAGAAAATTGCCGCCGCCTATTCCAGCCCGGATCCCCACTTCGCTTTCAACCAGGAATTCACCATCCATGACAGGAATTCGCCAATATCGGCGATCGCCAATCACTTTGCTTTTTTGAAAACCGTCACCAAAAAATCTCAAATGGTCACCCAGCGGGGCATTGGATTCGGACCCCGGCAAGCCGTCAAAAACGGCTGTGGTCGGGCACGTCATCAAACACTGCCCGGTGCGTTTCTGGATCGATTTTGTCAGCTTCGCATCGTCAAAGCCAAAAACCAGCAGGGCCGCCCCCACTCGCCCGTCGAAGGTGTCAGTCGGCTCCAGGTGACGTTCGACACCAACCTCGGCGTCACATTGAATTACGCTGGATCCAAAACCACAAAATTCACGGACAGCCGCATCCAGCCAGTAGGCGTCAATCGCCGTGACTATCAAGCGGGCATACCGCATTGAAAATGCTTCGGCAAACGTATCTTCAATTTCGGTTGAGTGGGTGGGTCCGGTCGACATCAATTCAAGTCAAAAACAGGTTCTTTAGTTCCATCTCGTCCATTGGAACGGACTCATTTGAGGTCGACAATCCGTTTGGTTTCAAATTATTATGGACATTACACGACGTTCTTGGACTCGGTCGTTGAGATTGCCCTGTTAGGTACAGTGGCCATGTCGATGCGGCCAACGATTTTTGCCATTGCAATCGACGGATATGTTTTCAAATTACTTCACCAACGATCCTCCCCGTTCACTTTATCAGCGGTGTTTCTATCGATTTTGGCAATGGTTTTGGCAAATGTTCCTGTTGGTGGTCTACAACGTCCGAGTCCACAACCAACATTTGCTGCCCATGTCGGGAGCCACATTGCTTTGTTCGAATCATCAAAGCAACCTCGATCCGATCGTGATTGGCTGCATTTCACCCCGTCGTCTTAACTTCCTTGCAAAAAAAGGATTATTCAAATTTCCCATGGGCATGATCCTGAGAACGCTCGATTGCATCTCTATCGATCGAACCGGGATGGGGATTGGCGGCATGAAGGAGACACTGCGAAGGCTCAAGAAAAAACAGCCGATCTTGATTTTTCCGGAGGGTCAGCGAAGTTGGGATGGCAATTTGTTGCCACTAATGAATGGTTTTGTTGCCTTGGTCAAGAGAGTTCCGACCAAGATTGTCCCTATAGGAATCGAAGGTGCTCACGATGCCTGGCCGCGCGGTGCGAAGTATCCCAGACCGGGCCAGGTTCAGGTGGTTGTCGGACAACCGATCGACCATGCAGAGATCGTGGGATTATCTGATGAAGAAATAACCCAATTGCTGTTTGACAGGATGCGTGAATGCCTGCTGGAAGCCCGTCGCCACTACCATCACGTGGGCTGATGACCCTTAGGTGATGCCTGGGCTGTGGCGGTGGCTGGAAGATCGGGTAAAGCGGTGGATGTACGGTTCGCAAACCGACCCAAACGAGTTATGGTTGGACGGAAACATGTGGAAGCAAAAGTAGAAGCGGTATGAGCAATCAGCAGGAAAATCGAGACGTTAAGCCAGCGGGCGCCGAGCGCAAGGCCGGGAGTAAAGGGTCGCTGCTTGTCATATTCCTGACGATTTTTATCGATTTGCTTGGTTTCGGAATCGTATTGCCGCTGCTGCCGATTTATGCAGACCAATTTGCAACCGATTCTGGTGGTTGGGTCATCGGGCTATTGATGGCCAGTTTTTCGATCATGCAATTTCTGTTCGCTCCCATTTGGGGCGCGCTGTCCGATCGAATTGGACGGCGTCCCGTGATTATCATCGGACTGGTGGGTTCGGTCGTGTTCTACCTGCTGTTTGGTTTGGCAACCATTTATCGCAGCCTGCCCATGCTATTCGTAACCCGTATTGGGGCAGGGATTGCCGGGGCAACTGTAGCGACAGCCCAGGCCTACATCGCCGATACGACCGACAACGAGAATCGGGCTCGTGGGATGGCGTTGATCGGAATGGCTTTTGGATTGGGTTTTACCCTGGGGCCACTGTTTGCAGTTTTTGCCGTTCCAAGTGGCGACTCGAATCCTGGGCCTGGGCCCGGGTTTGTTGCTGCCGCGTTGTCTGCGGTTGCCTTGGGCATGGCGATTTTCCTGTTGCCCGAATCGAGAGTGCCAGGAAAATCGGCAAGTGCCGTCAAGAAGTGGTGGGATGTCAAACGCCTGAAATTGGTCTTTGGAAATCGAGCGATCGCCATTTTGTTAGCTGCTTTTTTCGTCTGCATTTTTTCGTTTGCCAATTTTGAAACCACGCTCAGCTTGTTGTTAAAGGGACCCTCGGATTTTCCGGATGCGCGTTTTCATTTTAGTTTCAAACACGTTTGTTACACGTTTGCCCTGATTGGATTTCTGGTAGCAGTGGTGCAAGGCGGGGTGGTCCGGCCGTTGACGAGATATGTTTCTCCGGCCAGGTTGGCGATCGTGGGCGCCTTCATTGAAGTGGTTGGGTTTTCGATTTTGACCTGGTCGATTCTCTTCGCTCCCCCGGAACAGGCGGTTACTTGGTTGTTTGTTTCACTGGTTGTCAGCGTGATCGGCTATGCTTGCCTACAGCCGAATCTTTACGCGATGTTGTCGCGCTGGTCCGATCCACAACGCCAAGGAGAGACGTTAGGCGTGGGGCAGAGCGTGAACGCTTTGGCCCGGATCTTCGGTTCCGGGCTCGGTATACCGATGCTCAAAGTGGTGCTTTTTTTGCCATACCTTGTCGCGGCCGTACTGATGTTTTTTGTCGTGGTATTGGTCTATTGGGCGGCCCGTATCGGTCGTGACTTTCAACCATCCGACAATTCGGATGATGAGTTATCCGTTTGAAACGGCTTGCCACGGCACGGATAAAATGTTGATTTAACACCGCGAAGCGTCCACAATAACGTGTGGCATCTCATTCAGGTGAAGGAGTTTTCATGAGTGGATTTTTCAAACGGTTTCCCGGTTCAGTACGTTTGGTTTGCAGGGCGTTGTTCTATCTTGGCGGCGCAATTGGATTGACAGCCGGATTCAGTATCCAATCCCTCGATGCGCAAGACCGGATTACGGGTCAGCCTTTTGCAACCCGGTCGGAAGTGATTGCCCAGAAAGGGATGGCTGCCACCAGCCAACCCTTGGCAACGCAGGTTGCGCTGGACGTATTGAAACGTGGTGGGAATGCGATCGACGCTGCCATCGCCGCCAATGCGACACTGGGACTGATGGAACCAACGGGCAACGGTATTGGTGGCGATCTGTTTGCCATCGTCTGGATCGAGAAAGAGCAGAAACTGTATGGTTTGAATGCCAGTGGCCGTTCTCCGAACAGTTTGTCCTTTGAAAAACTGAAGGAACTGGTGGGCGATCGAGGGAGTATACCCGCATTGGGGCCGCTACCCGTGTCGGTACCTGGCTGTGTTGACGGTTGGTTTGAATTGCATGGCAAGTTTGGGTCCTTGCCTATGAAAGATATTCTTAGACCTGCGATTGATTATGCGCGGCAAGGATTTCCGGTGTCTGAGTTGATTGCCTATTACTGGAACCTGAGTCGAGGTTTGCGAAGGTTTCCAGGCTTTGCCGAGACATTTTTGCCTGGCGGAAATGCGCCTCGTAAAGGCGAGATTTTCAAAAATCCAATGCTGGCCAACACGTTGGAGAAAATCGCAAACGGGGGCCGTGACGCTTTCTATCAAGGGGAAATCGCCAAGACGATTGGTGAATTCATGAAACGAAACGGGGGATACTTGTCGTATGAAGATCTTGCTGCGCATCGCTCCCAATGGGTGGAGCCGGTTTCGGTGGATTACCACGGTTACCAACTGTGGGAGTTGCCACCCAACGGACAGGGAATCGCCGCATTGCAAATCCTGTCCATCCTGAAGGGGTATGATCTACGAGGTGCCGGTTTTGGTAGTTTTAAACATATTCACTACTTTACCGAGGCCAAGAAGCTTGCCTTTGAAGACAGGGCCAAATTTTATGCCGACCCGGATTTCTTTGATTCTCCGGTTAACGAGTTGATTTCGGATGCCTATGGCCAACGTCGGCGGGAATTGATCCGGGAGAAGTCTGCCGGTCGCAGTTATCCACCCGGCAATCCCAACCTCGAATCGGGTGATACGATCTACCTGACCGTGGCCGACCAGCATCGCAACATGGTGTCACTCATCCAAAGTAATTACCGGGGAATGGGGTCGGGAATGTGTCCCGACGGCCTGGGTTTCTGTTTGCAGGACCGGGGAGAGTTGTTTGACCTGAAACCAGGTCGTGCCAATACCTACGCGCCGGGGAAGCGTCCTTTTCATACGATTATTCCAGCATTCGTTACACGAAACGGTAAGCCGTTTATGAGTTTTGGGGTGATGGGTGGGGCAACCCAGCCACAAGGCCATGCGCAAATTCTCATCAACATGGTTGATTTTGATATGAATCTTCAAGAGGCGGGTGACGCCCCGCGAATTTTGCATAGCGGTTCGTCACAACCGACCGGGGATCGCATGTCCGATGGTGGTACTCTTTCACTGGAAACGGGTTTTGACTACGGAGTGATACGCCAATTAATGAAAGCTGGACACCGTGTTGGTTACAACGTCGGTTCTTACGGGGGTTATCAAGGAATCATGTATGATGCGGAAAACGATGTCTATTACGGTGCCTCCGAATCTCGCAAAGACGGTCAAGCCGCCGGCTATTGATGCCCGATTGATTCGTCGAGACATTGCGAATCGGATTTTTCGCCCTGGTGGACTCGCCTGTTTGACTATCCATAATGCAACAAATTAGAATGTGCTTTGTCATGAGCCTGGAAATCCCAATAAGGGTTTAGTTCAGTCGATGCTTACGTCGGTACGGGCATAATGGAAACGGCTGCCTGCGTTTTTTATCCCAATCATCATCTCAAAAAAGTTGGGATAGATTTTTAGATCTCCAGGAAATTTTGGATTGTCGTCATGTCCGCCAGTCGGTTGTTGTTTTGAGAAAATAGGCCGGTTTACCACCGGGTTTGAAATGAATAAAAACCTGAGCTTGCAGGATCAATTTGCCCCCGCCTTGGCCTGTTTTGGTTGTGGCCCCTCGAACCCATTGGGATTGCAAATCAAGAGTTATGTCGATGGCGACAAAGTGATTGCCGATTTTTCACCCCAACCGCATCACCAAGCTTACGAAGGGATGGTCAACGGTGGAATCATCGGGGCATTATTGGACTGTCATATGAACTGGACCGCCGCATGGCATCTGATGACCAAACTGGGCCTGGACGTACCTCCCTGCACTGTGACGGCCAGCTATGGTGTTGAATTTGAGGCGCCCACTCCGCTTGATCGAACTTTGCGACTGGTTGCATGGGTAGTGGACAGCAGTGAACGAAGAGTCAATGTTCGAGCTACTCTGGGAGTGGATGATACGGCCACGGCAAAGGGTGAAGGGACGTTTGTTTCAGTTAAACCAGGGCATCCCGCCTACCATCGGTGGTAACGAAGACAACAGGATCGGCAACGTCTCGTGAATTCCTGACAGAGGGTTGGTTACCATGGTCTATCTCGATATCGCATCCAAGTGCAGCACGAGATAAGTCAAACGCGGCCGCCACGTTTTTATTTGAGGGTCAGAAACCAGCCAGATATTGCGCGAGCCAATTGATCAAATATGTCAATCTTAATGCTCCGTTTTCGTTTCAGTGTCTGATAACTGTGATCGCCCGTTTCAAGCCATTTAAATGTGGCCTTGCTGCCCAATGCAATCAGGGTTGGCTGGAGTAGATCGAACGTCATCATCTTGTCCCTGGTTCCACTGACAAACAGCATCGGAACAGTAACTTGGGGCAGATGGATGGCCCGCTGATCGGACGGACTGCCGGGGGCATGCAACGGGTAGGAGCAAAAGAAAATTCCTTTTGCGTTAGGGATCGGTTCCGCGGCCGCCGCCATCGACGTCAACCGGCCGCCGAAAGAGTGCCCACCGGCAATCATTGGAATGCCAGGTGCCAGATCCTGGGCCGTTGCCGCCGCCTGTCGGATCGTCGAAAAGGAGACTTCCTGTGAGTCTCGCCCTCCGCCCCTTTCCATAAAGGGAAACTGGTACCGTAACGTTGCCAGGTTTTGTCGCACCAATGCGTCGGAAATGGCCTGTAGGTTGGCATGTTCCATACCCGCACCCGCACCGTGCGCCAGTGTTGCGATGCCAATCGGTTTGTCTGGCAGTTGAAGCAGTGCCGAAACGTCGCCGGCAGCATCGTGGGCCCTGAATTTCAAGCGTGAATGTTTTACGATAGCCTTTTATTCCCGCTCGCTCATCAAGGGATAGGTTGTCTCGTCGGGACCAATATACTCGGCGCCCGGCCGAATCAGACGATTGTTGCCGCGTTGCTCAAATACGTGTGCCGACCAACCACTGACTCGTGAGAGTACGAAAATCGGAGTAAACAGGGGAGTTGCAATCCCAAGGAAGTGGTAAACCAGGGCGCTGTAAAAATCCAGGTTTGGAAACAGTTTCTTTTCCCGCCACATGACTTGTTCAATCCGTTCCGAAACCGGATATAAAACGGCATCACCACATTCTTCCGACAGTCGTTTTGCCCAGCTCTTTACGATGTCATTTCGCGGGTCGGAAACGGTGTAAACACGGTGGCCAAATCCCATGATGAGAGACTTGTCCTCCAGCATTTTCATGATACCCGCTTCCGCCTCGTCGGGAGTCTGGAATTTCTCGATCAGTTCCATGGCTGCCTCATTGGCCCCCCCGTGCAACGGCCCGCGCAAGGTGCCGATGGCAGCCGTGATGGCCGAAAAAATATCGGACAGAGTGGCAGTGCATACCCGGGCAGTAAACGTGGAAGCATTAAACTCGTGTTCCGCATAGAGTATCAGTGACACATCCATTGCCGTGACATGTGTCGCGGAGGGTTCCTGTCCACACAATTTCTCCAGGAAATATCCGGCGATCGATGGTTGTGCGGACTCAAAATCGATTTCAACTCCCTCGTTGCAAAATCGATACCAGTACAGCAGCATGGAAGGCAGGCAGGCCAACAGTCGCTCTGCTTTGTCAGCCTGTTGTTCAAAAGCGGTTTCCGGTTCCAGTGCCCCCAGCATGGAACAGCCGGTACGCAAGACATCCATGGGATGCGCAGCAGCCGGGATGGTTCGAAGTGTCTGCTTCAGTTCATCGGGTAGTGCCCTTTGGTTGATCAAACGGGAAACAAAATGGTCCAGATCCGTTTGATTGGGCAATTTGCCGTACAAAAGTAAGAACGCAACTTCTTCGAATGACGAATGCTCGGTCAAGTCGTGGATGGAGTATCCCCGGTAGAACAACCCCTTGCCTTGCGCTCCGACCATCGCGATGCCGGTCTGGCCGGCAACAACCCCCGCCAGTCCACCCGTTTTCTTGTTCTTCACAGTCATGTTTTTTTTCGCCTGTTTATTATCTTGTCCATCTGTTCTTCATATCGCAAGTAATCAAGAACATCGTACAGTTCATCGCGGGTTTGCATGACGTCTAGAAGTTTATTCTGACTTCCTGCCTGTCGAATCCCTCGATAGACGTTCATCGCTGCCAAACTCATTGCACGGAACGCAGACAACGGATAAAGAACCAGCTTTACACCAACGTCTCGAAGCTGGTCAATTTCCAGCAAGGGACTTTGTCCAAATTCTGTCATATTGGCCAGCACCGGAATTGAAATCGAATTGGTAAATCGCTTGTATTGTTCGACGTCTCTGATCGCCTCGGCAAAAATCATGTCGGCACCAGCTTCTGCGTAACTTGCGCACCGTTCAATTGTGGCATCAACACCTTCGTTCGCCAAAGCGTCGGTGCGGGCCATAATCACAAAGGACGGGTCGATTCGTGCATCGACACAGGCATGAATTCGATCGACCATTTCATTTGTATCGACCAACGCTTTGCCGGGACGGTGTCCACACCGTTTTGCCGATTGCTGATCTTCAATATGCATCGCCGCCGCGCCGGCAGCTTCAAATGCTCGCACGGTTCGGGCAATCGATAATGCGTGACCCCACCCAGTATCTGCGTCGACCAGCAGAGGCAGGTCGGATGCAGAGACTATCCGCTGGATTTCCACGACAACATCCGACATGGAAGTCATCCCCAGATCGGGCATCCCGAACGAAGCGTTGGCAACACCCGCCCCGGATAAGTAGATCGCGCGAAATCCGCATTTCTCAGCCAACAGTGCACAATAGGCATTGATGGTGCCTACCACTTGCAGGGGATTTTCTTCCTGAATTGCCTGCCGAAAATTTTGGCCTGGAGTCATAAGATCGAGCGTCGATTAGACGGATATTGTTCGGCAGTATTGGAACGACATAAAGCGGCCGAGTTCATCTACACGGTAACACGTAATTTTATAACGAGCCATACGGGGTAGGTCAGGATAGCCAGGGTCGTTTTGGTTTCCCAGGAGTTAAAGATCTTTCGCGATTTCGTCCGCCGCGGGAAATAAATTTAAAGACAACGAATCGTCGGTTTCATAGTTTTTTGTAGGCAAACTGACTTACAAATGCAGGATGATCTGGGTAGGCTAACCAGATTGTCCAACTCCAGAAGACGGGTTCCTTTTGGCAACAATCTTCCAACAAAACCAAACTCTTTTTAATCATGGCTTCTGTTACAAAATCTCGTCTTGAATCCATTGCACATGGTTGTTTTCCCGCAGGCGTTCTTCACAACCCTGGCCCCGCGCGGTTGTATCATGACGCCATTTTGTTTGATAACGGGCAAATCACCAGCTCCGGCGGGATTGCCAGTATGTCTGGCGAAAAGACTGGCCGCAGCCCGAAAGACAAACGCATCGTTGATCAACAGGAAGTTCATTCCGATGTCTGGTGGGGCGATATTAATATTCCCCTGATGAGTGAATCTTACGATCAGCTGCGGGAACAAGCTGTTTCGTTCTTGGAAAATTGTACTCGGCTGTATGTCGTGGATGCATTTGCTGGTTGGGATCCGGCTAGTCAAATCAAAGTCAGAATTATCTGTTCTCGGGCCTACCATGCGTTGTTTATGCACAACATGCTGATTCGGCCGACGAGTGAGCAATTGGAAGATTTTGGCAAACCTGATTACGTCATTTACAACGCGGGGCAGGCGACGGCAGATCCGTCCATCGAGGGTGTAGAATCGGGAACATGTATTACCATTAATTTCAATCGCGGCGAAATGGTCATCATGGGCACCGAGTATGCCGGTGAAATGAAAAAAGGCGTCTTTTCGATTATGAATTACTTGATGCCCAAGAACGAAATCATGTCCATGCACTGTTCAGCCAACGAAGGGGTGGCGAACCACGATGTGTCATTGTTTTTCGGGTTGTCGGGTACTGGCAAGACGACGTTATCTGCAGATCCCGAACGTCGACTGATTGGTGACGACGAACATTGTTGGAATGATTCCGGCGTGTTTAACATCGAGGGTGGGTGTTACGCTAAGTGTATTAATCTATCGGCCGCCAATGAGCCTGAGATCTATAACGCGATTCGGTTTGGTTCGATTCTTGAAAATACGGTTCAGGATCCCCTGACCCATCAAGTCGATTATTCCGACATCTCGGTGACCCCTAATACTCGGTGTTCTTACCCTATTGAATACATAGAAAATGCCAAAGTTCCCTGTGTTGGATCTCATCCAGCCAACATTGTTTTACTGACCTGTGATGCATTTGGCGTTTTGCCTCCCGTCAGTCAACTCACGCCAGGACAGGCGATGTACCATTTTATCAGTGGCTATACGGCCAAAGTTGCAGGTACCGAAGTCGGCGTGGACGAGCCCGAGGTGACATTCTCGGCTTGCTTCGGGGCGGCATTTCTGGTGTGGCACCCGATGAAATACGCCAGCCTGCTGGCAAGTAAAATGCTGAAGCACGGTGCAACGGCGTGGTTGGTTAACACGGGCTGGAGTGGTGGTGCCTACGGTGTGGGCGAGCGGATCCAATTAAAATATACGCGGGCCATCATCGATGCGATCCATGACGGGCAGTTGGCTGATGTCCAATTCGAGATTGATCCGCTTTTTGGTTTCTCGGTACCGACCTCATGTCCCAATGTTCCGGGCGAGATGTTAAACCCCCGGAATACATGGAGTGATAAGGCGTCTTATGATGCGACGGCACAGAAACTGGCGATGGAATTCAAGCAGAATTTTAATCAATATGTTGATCAAGCTACGGAAGATGTAATTTCGGGTGGTCCGATTTTACGGCAGTGATCTTAGCCGGATTCCCGGTTTTTTTTATTCATTGGAAATGTGCACGATGAACAATAGAGCAACGGTCGCGATGAAGCAGTCGTTGGCGGTCCAGGAGAACATCGTTCTACCTGGTGATACGAATGCACATGATACGATGTTTGGCGGTTTGTTGATGAAACGCATTGACGAAACGGCCGCTATATCGGCTCGACGACATTGCCGTGGTGCTGTCGTTACTGCTTCGAATGATGGTGTTCACTTTCATCGACCGGTGCAGCGAGATGATATTGTTACCGTTACGTCGTACGTCTGTGGTGTGGGCACCAGCTCGATGGAGATTTTTGTCAAAATCATGACTGAAAATGCTTCGCGGAATGAACCGGGCCAAATTGCGGCAATCTCCTTTTTGACTTTTGTCGCCCTGGATGAAGCGGGGCGGCCGACCGAGGTTCCCGACGTCCAGCCGGAATCAATGGAAGAAAAAGCGGTTTCTGGAGAAGCCCAGGCCCGCAAGGAAACTCGCTTGAAGAAGCGTTTGGAAACGAATGACCTGATCTATGAATTGAATCGCTTGAACGACTGAAAGCGTCCACCCGTCAAGCGGGCTCCTGGAAAACCCCTGCTAAGCAGCCTGCAAAGTCCGGTTTTGATTGGACCATTGAATCCAGTCGCGGACTTCGTTTAGGTCCGGTTTTTTTCCAGAACGGATGATTTTGATTCCCTGTTTGGTTTCCGAGAAAGGCTTGACGATCTTGAATAATTCGTCGGGTGACAAGGAGTTCAGCATTTCGGGTTCGGTAATGCCGCAAGCTACCAGGATCTGTGCATCGTGACCGCGCAGGTTAGGTATCCGGCAGACCAGCTGCGTTTGGTTTTGCCAGGTTTGAATGGTTTTTGCCGATATGGGTTTGTAGTTGATTTCCTGTGCCATTGACTCGGCCGTGCTGCCCAAAAATTCCTTGATGCTGGAAACACCAATATCCTGTAATCGTTTTGCCGTTTTTGGACTGATTGAGGGGGCTGCTTCAATGTGATCCTGTAAATCAAGGTGGAACTTAAGTGGCTTGCCACTATTTTTCGTGTGGGTCGATTTTGACTTGGCTTCCTTTTTTTCTTTTCGCTTGGTGAAGGAGTTGGCGATGGACAGTTCTGTAGGGCTGGCTGTCTGGGAGGATCGTCGACGTCTGGTTTTTCGAGTTGGAGAGGAAGGCTGAGGTGTCGCCAGCCTGATCGGTTGACTGGATGGGACAACCTGGTTCATGTCGGGCGGAGATTCGCCATGATCTATCGCCTGTCCTTTGGCGCGGATTTGCCGACTGTAACCTGTCAGTGACTGCCAGCGAGACTGGGTCCTGTCCAATGCGCGATACCAACGATTAATCCGTTCTGCCGAATAATCATCCGGTTGCCAATGAACAGAATTTTCATGTTGGGAACTTAAAACGCGATGCAACCGATCGGCCAACTGCACACTGGTGGTAGTGAACAACTGTTCCGGCTCGGCAATGCCGATCGATCTGAGTAAATGAGCATCTTCAATTCGCAACCCGGGTACACAGATCATCAACCAGGTAATTGACTGCCATGTGTCAAGGTTATCGGGTGTAAACCCGTGATTTGAAAACTCGAGCGTCAGGTTTTTCGTATTCTGGTTCAGTAGATCGGCGACATCCTGAATGCCACATTGTTGCAGGCTAGACGAGTTACTCGGTGTGAACAGATCGAAGTTGATCAGGGGTGTACTTTCATCAACCAGCGGCGCGAATTCCAGGACTAAGCCGTCATCCGGCAAGGGTGTCTCTGGCAGGTCGTCATCATTGGGTGTGGCTTGGGTCGATATCGAGTCATTGGTTTCAATGGTTTCCGGACGGTTATTTTTTTTCGGGGTCTGGTCAGCTGCGTAATTGGCCAGTGGGTATGTAATGGGCGTCGATAAATCAGCAAATACGGTCGTATTGGTAACCGTGCTGTTATCGGTATGAAGGGCGCTGGCAGGATTCACAACCGTTGACATCGGTTGGTCTCTGGAGGCGACACACTGCCGGGTGTAACGACCCAATTCGGGTAATTCATGGAGTTTGATTCCAAAATCCCGGGCGCGTGATGCGACATTGCGATCCGCAGTGACTGCGATAATCTGAATTCCCTGCCGGCAAAAGTTGTTGAGTAATTCCAGCGTTGCCTTGCCTCGCGCCGAATCCAATTCCACCCAGATGTCATCCAGTAACATCGGGACCGAAATGCCATGTCGATTCAAAGACTCTACGGCCGCCAAGCAAAGACTCAAGGCGACCTGGTGTTGAGCCATCGTATTGAGCGACTGGTAAGAGATACTGTCCTGGTGCCGACCCCCCGTGATGAGTTGAAAGTGATTGCCAGCCTGGGATTCGTGGAGCCAAATCTCTGTCACTTCGCCCAACGTCAGCTGGCTGGCCAATTGACCCGCCCGTCGTAGAAGCGGGTCGGGCTGGAAGTCGGGGTAGCGAGGCCGTACGGTGTATTCGGCTAACATGTGTGATTTGTCTTCCAGTTGCTTTAACCGGTTTTCGATCTGGCAAAGCTGCAAATCCATTGGATGGGTAGAGTCCCAGTCGATTTGAGTTCGCTGTTCCCGCAAACTGGCTAGCTGCGTCTCGAGTGGCCCCAGGCAGTTTTCATAATCGACGATCCTGAGGACGAGTTGTTTGCGTTGATTTTGCAGTTCAGTCAATCGATTCTGGAGGCGATTGGCGTCCGACTGGCTGGGTGAGCCCTGGGGGGAGTGAGTCTCTCCAAAGAACCGGCGACGGGCAATCCAATGTCCTTGTTCGGCAGCGCAACGCAGATAGGCCGGGTCGGCGTGTAGTACGGCTTGAGCACCGGTGACATCCAGCTGTTGAATCTTCTTCAGAATCTCCTGGCGGCGATTCAAAAGATGACTCAGGTTTTCCGCCATTTTCGCATATTGCAATCGCAGTTGTTTTAATTCAGCGGTCGTGGAGCGATGCCCAAGGTGTTGATGTTGTCTTTCCAGTTCTGCCAACAGTTGCTGCAGTTCACTCTGCATTGCGTTGCAGCATTTCAAGATCTGAGATGTCGCTTGTTCAGGATCTCGATGGGGTGTCAATTGTGAAGTATCCAGCATTTGGTGTGTCGCAGTTTCTGTATTTTTTATCCGCTGTTGCAGGGAATTAAGTAATTGGCGGACCTGGTGGTAAGGGTGTTGCGGCACATCAAAATCGAGGTTGTTCCAAACGGCCATCTCGTCCCGCAGCCTTAGGCGTTGAGTCTGAACGGCCGTTTGAAGTTGTCGCCCATCGCGAATTTGTTTATCCAGATCGTCCAGGTTCCCATACAAGGTGGAAAGTAACTCAATGAACCTGGCTGGTTGGACGGAGGGAGTATCTGCATTTGCAATTTCCAGCTGGGATCGAGTTTCCCTCACCATGGAATCAGTGGTCGCAATCATCTCACGAAGAGCGGCTAGGTCGTATTGTTTAATTTTGCTTGACAATGCGTCAATTTCGCATTCCAGTTTTATCCGCGGTGTATTGTCAATGGATCGTTTTGACTTGCACTGCGATAATAAAAGTGATCGTTCCGATTCGAGTTTTCGGGCCTCAGCAAGGACGAGATTCCGCTCCTCGCTGCGGATGCTGTGTTCGTTGTGAAACGAAAACGGTTCTGTTTGATCTTGCCACGCCGGTTTTCCGGTCACTACGTTGAACCGGTCCCGAAGTTGCCGAATGATCTGGTTGATAGAGGTGCAGTTCTTGTAGGAGTCGAATTGATAGATCGTGTCGAAAAAAGCTGGCCCTACTTGGAGCAAATAATCATTGATGGGCATAGCCAGTTGCGATGAAGTGCAGAGATCTACCGCTAATAAATTCCCATGCAGGACGGCGTTGCGGGTCAGTTTTGTTAGCTGCTCCCCATTGCGAAACGTCAGATGACCTAAACAGTCAGGATGGTCTTTTGAGAAACCGAACAATACATTTCGGATGTACTTCTGAAGCGTAGTTTTTCCCGTTCCAGTCGTTCCGAATAGAAGATTGAACCCATGGCTGAATCGTTCCAGATGTACGTTTCGGCAGGCTCCAAAGTTGTCGATTGCCAACTCCGTCAGTTTCATTTCCAACTCCATTTTACCCGTCAACCAATCCATGGATCCGTCTGACTGCCTGGCTTTTAGTACGCCGGCCGGTGGAAACTTGTTTGATCATTGAGAACAAGGAAGACACCGGCGCATCACGAAAAATCTAGTCCATGTGTTCCTTTGGACCTAGATCAGTTTGGATGCCGTCGGGTTGGGATTAGTCGTTGCTAGCAAAAGACACGGTTCTTGGGTCAGCCGTTTCACACTCGGGCCGCTTTCATTGCTAGATGGGCAGGCTGTCTTGATCGGAACCAGGCTGCCAGGAGAATTCATATCTGTCTTTCAGTTGTTGCCGGGCCAGCAAGATAATCTGGTGCGTGTGACCGACGAAATGAGTCGTCGTATGAAGCACGGCTTGCAGAACAGTGACATCGAATCCCTGTATGTGACGGGTCGACATCAACTCGGATTCGGTCAGTGGGTTGATCGCTTGGCGAGCGTCATCGATCGTCATGTCACAAAGCTCCAGTAATTCGGTTTTTTTGTTGTGGGTGGCGGTATCGAATTCCCCGTCGCGTTGACGATCGTCGGGGATTTGAAGGACGCCGTTAACTCCCCACTGGCGAAGATTTCCGCAGCAGTGCAACACCAGATTGCCGATACTGTTGGACGAACTGAACGGGGTCCACCAAATCTGATCTTCGGAAAGCTGTCGAAAACAGTTTCTGACTTTGATCATTGATTGATCCAGTAGATCCAGTGATTGGATTTTGAATTCATGATCCACCGGTTGGTTGGAAATAGGATCGGTCATTTTTGCAAATCCACTTGGTTTGGCTTGGAACCCTCAAGTTAGCTGATTTGTCCCGCGAATAAACGAAGAATTGGAAACTGCGTGATTTTTTTGGGTGTAAAACACCCCGCTGTTGCGTCCGCTTGGCAGCCGGTTTAATCCAACGGTGACAGTAGCCAGCACAGGTAAACAAAGTTAATATATTAGCTCGGTCATTTCATAATCCAAATCCGGGAAAGAGTGCAATGGTGGACAGGTTCTTTTTAAGACGAACGATATTCTGTTGCATGGCAATTTCTGCCCTGCCCTTTGCCCTGTTGGGCCAAGAAGACAATCAGCCTCCCCAGGGTTTCCAGGCATTGTTTAATGGCCAAGATTTATCCGGTTGGCATGCCCTCAAGACGGAAGATCCTCGCAAGTTCCAGGCACTATCGGAGGACGACCAAAAGTCTCGCATGGAAGAATCCGCCAAGCCGACTGCCAAGTTCTGGCGGGTCGAAGACGGTGAGATTGTCAACGACGGGAAAGGACCGTTCTTGACCTACGAAAAGCCGTTTCGGGACTACGAGTTGTTGATCGATTACAAGACGGTGGCCAATGCGGACAGCGGCGTCTATCTGAAAGAAACGCCCCAGGTTCAGATCTGGGATACTACCGAGGCCGGGGGGAAATGGAACATTGGTGCCGATAAAGGCTCCGGTGGACTCTGGAATAATACGCCGGGTACTGCTGGACGAGATCCACTGGTACTGGCCGACAAACCATTTGGCGAATGGAATCGTTTGCGGCTCCGCCAGATCGGTGCCCGAACCTGGGTCTGGCTAAATGGCAAGTTAGTGGTCGATGGCGCCCTGATGGAGAACTATTGGGGAAGGGATCTACCCCTGGTTAACACTGGCCGGATTCAGTTGCAGACGCATGGGGGTGAAATTCGCTGGAAGAATATTTTTGCACGAGAGATAGCTGCCGACGAGGCAAACCAGGTTCTGGCAATGTCCGATAGCGAAGGATTCGAATCGATATTCGATGGGAAGTCTTTTGCTGGCTGGAAGGGGCCTACCCAAAACTACGAGATTGTTGATGGCGTTGTCCGGTGTAAACCGAAAAAAGGAGGTACGATTTTCACCGAGAATGAATACGCGGACTTTGTCGCCCGTCTGGAATTCAAACTGCCCCCGGGGGGCAATAACGGCTTGGCCATTCGATATCCCGGAACAGGTGACACCGCGTATGTCGGCATGTGTGAACTTCAGGTTCTCGACAGTGAGCATTCGAAATACGCCAAGCTGGATGACCGGCAATACCATGGTAGCGCCTATGGGATACAAGCCGCGCATCGCGGTTATTTGAGACAGCCCGGTGAATGGAATTTCCAGGAAGTAACCGTCAATGGTTCCAAGATTAAAGTCGAATTAAATGGCTCGGTGATCATGGACTGTGACATGAGCCAGATTAATGACTATATGGCCAACACGCCACATCCGGGAAAGGATCGGGTCCGCGGGCATTTTGGTTTGGCCGGGCATAGTGACCCTGTTGAATTCCGAAATCTGAAAATCAAGAAATTGGATTCTACTGCGACCAGCGATCGACCCGCGAACAAGAACCAGTGATGAACAGAACCAAGTTGTCAAACTCCACTGGGGCTAGCGATCAACCATGTTAAATCTGTTTGCTCGGATTGTATTAGTCGTGTTGTTGGTCATCGGATTGTTGGCATTGATTGGCTGTTTTTTGCCACGTGATTACGATTTTCAAGCCCAACTCAAGATGAAGGCTGCGCCCGATACCATTTTCCCGATGATCAATGTCCCTCGAAATTGGAGTCAATGGTCGATGTGGAGCCCCGACCGAGTACCTGGCCTGAAGGTCGAGTACCGGGGTAACGAAAAGGGCGTTGGCGCCGAGCAGTTTTGGACAGAGGTTCGTGGTAAGGGCAAGATGTGGATAACGGCCAGCCAGCCAAGCCAGCGAATTGATTATCAAATGCTGTTCGCCGATTTTCCACGAATGGAAAGTTCAATCACCCTCCAGCCAGACGGAGATTCGACCACCGTGGTATGGCAGAGTTCGGGTCGTCTGCCGAGTGGGCCGTTTTTTGGCTATTTTGCCTGGCTGTTCGGCCGCCAGATGGAATACCAATATCAATCGTCTCTCGAGAACCTGAAGCAAGTCGTGGAACAGCAACCCTAGCCGACATGCTATTCCTGTAATGGAGGCTGTGTTATTTCGTTGTTGCCCAAATCGTTTTGTTTCGACTTGTTGTGAGAATGGCCCGGTAATGTCTCGATGGCCAAGGCAATCAACACGCCAATGATCAGCATGGCAGACAGTTTCAATCGATCGTGCGAATGAAAATGAACCTCCGGCAGCAGGTCGCCCAACGAGATACAAAGGAAAATGCCCGCTGAAAATGCGAGCGCGATCCCCAGGATCATCTCTCTTGCATCGACAAACTGGTTCACGGTCAGCGTGAACAAGATGGCGCCCAATGGGCACATCAACGAAAAAATGACATTCACTGTCATTTGTTTTGCAGGAGACCAGCCCTTGGCAGCCATTAAAGACGTGATCGAAAGTGCGTCCAGCGGTTTGTGTAACACGATGGCGATAAAGACACTCAATCCGACTGGATACCACGAATTAGACGACTCTGATGTAACGGCTGATGCCAGTGCAATTCCATCAATCAAAGTATGAACTGCCAAGCCAAAACAGAGTCCAATCCATGAAAAATCAATACTGCCCTGGTGCTGGTCGCAATGTACGTGATGATGGTCGTCATCACATAAACGTTTGTGTACGTGCTCGTGGTCGTCATCAAATGCCAGGTCGTGTTGATGGAAATGGAACATGCGGACCAGGAAAAACATGAACAACAGTCCGAACAGACAAATCGCCAATGCCATCTGTACGTTGCCCAGTACCATGATGGAATGAGGCAGCAGATGCAGGAATGCAACCCCCAGCATGACTCCTGAGACCAGGCTCAGAATTAACTGGATTCGCTGATGCGTCAGCTTGAAAAAAGACGGCACGGAGCCGCCCAAGGCAGAGCAAATTGCAATCAGGCAGCAATACAGTATCAGTGTTAGTGACATGACGGCGGTTAACAGAGACAAAAAGGAACGGACGCCACAGTGTAAGAGGGTCCAATCTTAAGCGAACGCTTGACAAAAGCGTAGTGCCAAATCAATAACGGTAACTAAATGTCCGCCAATGGCTTCAAGCTCTGGAAACGAGTGTCACTCGGCAGGTGAACTTGTCGCAATCCGCCAAGCCGGTAATCATTGGGATTCGACCGCTGGTTGGACGTTTTCCCTCAGCAAGGACCAAATGGTCCGCCGGACATGCGACTTGGACGTATATTTGATGACCGAGTGCTGACAATTGGATGTGCGCGACATGTTGATCAGTTGGTTGTTTCCCAGCGGTTGATCGGGCATTTGAACCCACTGCTCAAACGACCGGAAATTGCCTGCAGATTGACGGATGCAAATCCGTTGGGCGAGGCAGGATACGATGTCGTTGTAGTTTGCAAAAACAACGGATCGTGTAATCGATTTGGAATGATAGGAATTTCTACAGCATTGACTGGAAAACCGGCATTCCATTACCGGCACAATCATGGCCACATGGTATACGGCTTGCTTCTCTGATAAATCGTTATCGGTAAACGCCTTGGCGATTATCTGGCAGCCCAAACTGTAACCGACAATCAACGGTGGGTTGACGGAACCAAACGCATCGACGGTTGCTGAAAAAATAGCACCTAACCTGACGGCTCGCTGCGACTTGATGCAGAAATCAGTCACGCCATGGCCATTCCGATCTGAATCCCACGCCCAAATGACAAACCTGATCGGAGGTCGAGGGGGGGGGCAGCAATCGAACAAATTCCGACAAACTTGCCTCCCGCGATGCTTGGCCGAACATTCATCGGTGCGATTTCCATGGACGTATAACACCGTCTCACCAATTGAGTCGTCCTGGTGTAATTGCAGCAACTCGGACAGGCTGGACGATGTCCAGCAGCCTCCGCGAAAGACTTCTACTTTGAGTCTCGACAAATCCGTCGTTTCGCAATTAACTGACCGTGCTGAAACGAACCAGATTTCATCACAGGATTGCACGGTTTCCTGTTTTTCATCGCCACCCGTGTTGTCCGAACCGGACTCGTCCGAGCCAGTCGGCGTTCTGCTTATTGTTTCAGCCAGGGCTGGTTGCCAACTGGTAGTGCCAGCCAGGCCAAGCAACAGAACGGTAATAATGAATTGGCGTGCCGGCATGTTTTTCGGGAAGGCGGTAATTTCAGAAGAATTGTTATAAACGAACTTTGTTGCCTGGTGGGATTGAATGGATTTGAAAACCGCAGGTCATTCATTGTAGGGTAGTTGCTGGTTTTTCCGTAGCCTGATTTGTTTTGTTGTCAAAAATCAACATGATTCACTTGCACATCAATCGATGCGGTGTACGGTTGCAAGACTCGAATCCGTGCGTGAATTAGTTGACGGGTCGAAACTGGCGTTTCAAAGTCGCGCACCCAAACATGGAATGGCAACCTGGTTTTTGGAAGAGCATCGGGGATTGTCAGGAGGTTTCTCATGAAAAACGCGATTTTAATTGCTGCCGTTGGGGCGATGCTATTGGCAACTTCGGGCTGTAATTCCTGCCGACATTGGTTCCGTGGTTCAGCATGTAACACATGCCAACCGCCAATGGCACAACCTTGCGGAATGAACACCGTTGGTCCATGCACTGATGGTACTTGCGGATCAGGAGTATACGATCAAAATCCTGCTTCGATACCCGCTTCAGGTTTCGCGACACCTAACACTGGAGTTCAGTATTACAACCAGCAGGGAATTGAGACGTTGCCTTCATCGGAAGTCTATGGAAATTCCAATATGGTCACGCCTCCCATAGGTCCCGCGAACGGCGGCTAGGTCACGCAGCTCTCTCGATGTAAACAAAATGCGACAGGGTTTTCCGGTCGTATTTTGCTGCGCTGGCCGACACCGGAAGGTTGAATAATCTCCGTTGACAATACGTGAAATCACCCGTTTATTGATCCCTGTCCCTGGGATTCACTGGAAATGTTTGTTCGATGCCGTGGCCGGACGGTACAATACGTCAAGGAAGCCGAACTTCGGGAAAACTAACCAATGAATCAGTTGATACCCTTTGTTGTGATGTTTATTGGCATGGTTGCTTCAGGCCTCGATACGGGTCAGCTGGTAGCCGGAGTATTGCAGGAAAATCAAACGACAAACGGTTCTTCGGAAAAAACTGCCAATGAATCTCTGGCAGGCACGAATGACGGGTTTCAAAGTGGAGGACAATCGCTGGCCAATCCAGTTAAATACAACTGGCGGGTTGGCGTGCAAATCAAAGCCGGAAAAAGTTCTGCTACAAACTTCTTGGTGACCATTCCGGTTCCTACCAACTGGCCCGAACAACGGGTCGAACTGTTAAAAGAGAGTGTCCCGGCCGAAATCCGCAGCGTCAAGCACCGGTCGTTGAACAGTGGCGTCGAACAACTGGTGATTGAAATACCTCGAATCGCTGCGAATCGCCTGGTCGAACTTTCGATGCTGTATCAAGTCACCGTTGGAAAAGTCAGTGCACCTGACAATCCGGAATTGCTTCAAATTTCCAAGAAACTCCCCCGGGAGGCGAAAGAATATTTGGGCGTCGGTCCTCAAATTACCTATCGAAATTCAAAATTGCGCAACCAGGTCAAGCAGCTTATATCAGAGCCGGAAACCGATTGGGAAAAAATCCAGTCCATTTTTGATTGGGTTCGCGATAATATAGAATTAGCGGATGGCGAGGGCGAGGGCGAGGACGAGGACAGTATTCATACGTTCCGTCAACGCCAGGGCAGTGCCGAGGACCTGGTGGGATTGTTTGTGGCGATGTGCAGGGCGGCCAAGGTTCCAGCTCGTGTCGTCTGGGTCGAAGGGCATTCCTATGCTGAATTCATGTTGGTCGATGAACAGGGCCAGCATCATTGGTTTCCCTGTCAAGTCGCCGGGTTGCGCGAGTTTGGCAGTGTCAGTGAACCGAGGATCATTTTGCAAAAAGGGGACAACATCAAGGTTCCTGAAAAGGAACAGCGTCAGAAGTTTGTTGCTGAATTTGTAAAGGGATCGGGTAAGGCCAAACCACAAGTCCGTTTCATCCGTGATTTGCTGCCGGCAGATAACTAGTCTTGGATCGAGAGTTTTATTACTGATGTCCAGCCATTGTAAAATATTCTGGTTCTTGTTTGTGGCGATTTCGGTTTGTTGGAGCCCGGTTGTAACGGCCCAACTGGGTGATGATGATTCTCCATTGGAACTAAAAGACGAGATGGGTCCCACTTTGGGAGAAACCCGTGAGACTTACTGGGAGTTTGGTCTCAAGATTCAGTCCAATGGGAATTCTTCTGGCATTACCGCGACCATCCCGATTCCTGTTGATTGGCCAGAACAGAAGGTGGAGATCGTACGGGAAAACAAGACGGATAACCTGCGACGGCTGTCCTACAATAATCTTACCAGGCCAATGAAACAATTGATGATTAAAGCCAATCGTCTTGCGGATGGAGAAGTGGCCCAGGCTTCTGTGATTTTTCGGGTGGACAAGAGTGACGTTGATCCTCCGGTGGATCCGAAACGTCTCCATTTTGCCAAATCACCTCCCAGCAATACCCGACCCTTCCTGCGGCCTAGTCCCTATATCGAAAGCAACCATCCCAGGATCAAGGCGATTGCAGAGCAGGAATTCGATTTTGGGGATGATGTTTCAGATTATGAAAAGGTCGAGAAAATCTATGACTGGGTTCGAACCCGCGTCGAGTATGAGTTTGATCCTGTCATCCACGAATGTCTGGAGGCACTCGATTCGGGAAAAGGAGACTGTGAAGAGCTTTCATCCCTGTTTATCGCATTCTGTCGCGTCAAGAACATTCCGGCTCGTGCCGTCTGGATTCCCGGGCATACGTACCCGGAGTTCTACATGGAAGACGAACAGGAGCAAGGTCACTGGATTCCCTGCCAGGCGGCAGGTGAATATTGTTTTGGAGGCATGACGGAAGATCGCCCCATTCTCCAAAAAGGTGACAAATTCAAAGTTCCTGGCAATAAAAAGCCACAAAGGTATGTTCAGCCCATGTTGACTGCAAAAGACGCCACAGGGGGACTGTCCAGCGAGTGGATTGGTCGTCAGTTGACCGAAGAGGAAGTGGCGCAAAGGACCACTGGCAAATAATCGGAACCACGTAAATTTGGTCCGTCCATTTGGAATTTCTCCTGATCTCAGTTCTACTGGTAGATTGGGTTAAGCCGCTTGGCGGCTTCGCCCCTTAATGGAGCCGGCCCTCGTTGGCGTATTGTTTCCGTTTGTTGAATGTGCCATGTTTTGAATCCGGATTGTCGATGAAACGAAATCAAGAAAATCGACCTAAGAGAATGACCGTACCGGCATTGCTGAAAAAGAAGCAGCAGCGTCAGAAGATAACGATGTTGACGGCCTACGATTTTACGATGGCCCAAATGCTGGATGCTGCCGGTGTCGATATCCTGTTGGTGGGTGACAGTATGGCCATGGTGGTGCAGGGCCATGAAAACACATTGCCCGTTTCGTTGGATGAAATGATCTACCATGCGGAAATGGTCGGCCGTGCCGCCGAGCGTGCGATGGTGGTGGTTGATCTGCCGTTTCCCACCAATCACCTTGGGATTCACAGCTGTGTCGCAGCGGCTGGACGCATTCTCAAGGAGACTCGCTGCCAGGCAGTCAAACTCGAGGGTGGGGCCGATCAGGCCGACGTGATCGAAGCATTGGTAGGTGCCGGGATTCCCGTGATGGCCCATGTTGGTTTGCGCCCACAAAGCGTTCATGCCATGGGAGGCTACAAGGTGCAACGTGACGAAGAGCGTCTGCTGGAGGACGCGCTGGCCGCGCAAAATTCAGGGGCATACGCGATTGTGATTGAGTGCGTGCCGATCCAGATTGCCAAGCTTTTAACCGATCGACTCACCATTCCAACGATCGGTATTGGTGCCGGCCCCGACTGTGATGGCCAGGTACTGGTGGTCAACGACATGTTGGGATTGACCAGTGGCTATGTACCCAGCTTTGTCAAACCGTATGCCAATATTGCGACGACGGTAAATACGGCTGTTCGCCAATGGTGTGACGACGTACGCGGAGGGACGTTTCCCGATGCCGAACATTCTTTCGAAGAATGAGCTGTTCAGTTGGCCGGTATTACTAGTTCGTCCGGAACATCCAGCTCCAGGTAGAGAAGTCCCAGCCCATGCGTTTTTCCCTGGGCATCCGTTTTGAGGCTTTCGCTTCCGCCTCCTCCGAGGGAGTCGTGGAGAATGAAATTCAAGGCCAAAAGGTTGTCCGCTTCGTAACGATCGACTGGGCCAAAACAGATTTCCTTGAAATGCTGTTTAACTCGGTCCGCGGTCAATTCCCGTTTCAGGACGGTGTAGATTTCTGGAGAATAGGCGACAACACCGACATTGCTTCCATCCCCTTTGTCACCGGATCTTGCGTACGCCAATTTGGAAAGTGGGACTCGCATAAGAGAATTCCAATGTCGTGTGTTACTTGCGGAAAACAGGAATAATAAGCCAAAAAGCAAATTTCTGTAATCGGGCAGACGTCAGTGTTTTGCCTCAAATTCGGTGATCGCCATGATTCACTTCGTTTCGTCGCCATTCCGTGCGTTCTCAAGCCGTTGACGACCCAACTCGCAATACTCCTTGACGCAATCGATCCCCAGATAACTGCGTCCCAACGTCTGCGCGACAAGCGATGTTGTTGCGGCGCCAGAAAATGGATCTAAAACGACTCCGCCGGTTGGGCAGGAGGCTTGGATACAGGTTTTGACCAAGGTTTCCGGGAAGACGGCGAAATGGGCTTCGCGGAATTTGGAAAGCGGGATCGACCAGACGGTTCGCTTGTTTCGGCCTTTGGGGTGAAATGCCTGGTCCCAGCGAGCATCATGCAAATTAGTGTTTCCGCCGTTCTTGCCCTGCTCCGGCGTTCCGCCCCGCTTACCAAAGTGGCGGCGACCACCCTTCATTTTTGATTTTTCGGAAAAGGTGACGTGCGGTTCGCGAACGGCGTCCGCATCGTAAAAATAATCTCGGGATTTCGAAAAGAAGAAAATGTACTCGTGATCTGTCGTGGGTCGATTTTTTACGCTCGACGGCATCGCATTCGGTTTGTGCCAGATGCAATCGCTTCGCAATCGCCATCCCACGTCCTTGAGTCCCAGTGCAACGCGCCAGGGCATTCCCATCAATTCGCCATTTTGGTATTTGTCACCGATGATCAGCCAGGCAGAACCCGTTGGCTTGACGACGCGAAGCAGTTCGCCGAACAATTCGGTTAGCCGTTCCACGTAGGTTGAGGCGGAGGCTTCCTGCCCGATTTGCGCATCGGATCCATAGTCCCGTTGCAGGTAATAGGGTGGGCTGGTCACAATCGTGTCCACACATTCCGTGGGCAGCCCGGTGGCAACTTTAAATGCGTCTCCTTCTATAATCTGATTCAACTTCAAACTGACTTTTCGAGACACAACTGAACTCCGTTTCAAAAAAAGACCTACATTTTTTCGACGACACCAATTCCCAATAGTGAGAGACCTGTTTGGATCGTCCGCGCGGTCAAATCACATAGTTGAAGGCGACTGCGTTTCAAGTCTCCATCGTCGTTTTTCAGGACCGGGCAGCTTTCGAAAAAGACCGAAAACGTTTGGGCCAGTTCAAACAGGTAGCTTGCCAGGAGATTGAGTTTATAGTCGACCAGAACTTCGTCCAGCGTTTCGCCAAAACGAATCAGGCTGATGCCCAATTTGCGTTCGACTTCGTTCTCAAATCGAAATTCAACCGGGTTGGTTCGCATGGCGGCTACGTCGACGTCACCTTTTCGCAGAATACCCTGGACCCGCGCGTAACTGTACTGGAGATAGGTTGCCGTGTTGCCTTTGAGAGCCAACATTTTGTCGTAGCTGAATTTGTAATCGGAGGACCGGTTCTGGGAAAGGTCGGCATACTTGAGCCCGCCAATTCCAATGACTTGAGCGATATCTTCGAGAGTCATCTCATCCATTTCCGAATTTAATTCGCCCGCCAGTTGCGCGGCTCGCCGAACGGCCTCGTCGACAAGTCCTTCCAGTCCCACCGTGTCGCCCGAACGCGTCTTGAATGGTTTTCCATCGTCTCCCAGTACGGTTCCAAAACTGACGTGCCTCATCTCGATATCGGAAAAGCCCCACAATCGTGCTGCATCGAATAGTTTTTCGAAATGTTGATGCTGGCGATGATCGACGACATACAGGATGGTCGTTGGTTTCCACTGTTCGACTCGGTATTGAATGGTCGCCAAATCGGTGGTCGCATACAAGAACGCCCCATCCTTTTTTCGAATGATCATCGGTGTATCGTAATTGTCCATAAAGACGCATGTCGCACCTTCACTCTCCCTCGACAAACCTTTGTCTCCCAGGGATTGGACAACACCAGGTAACTGGTTGTGATAGAAACTCTCACCCAACTCGTGATCAAACTTGATACCCAATCGGTCGTAAATTCGTCGGATATCCTCCCGGCAGCATGGCAGGAATTCGTTCCAGAGAGCCAGGTTCTCTGCATCATCGGAATGCAGTTTTGCCGTTTCCGTTAAAACCTCCGAAGCAATATCCGCATGTTGTTCGGCCTGCTGCAAGAGTTCGGCATCCGATCTAACGGCGGCAATTTTCGATTCCAGCTCAGCGACCTGCTCGCGTTGTTCAGAGATTTTTCCCTTGAGCCGCCCAATTTCCTTCCTGTTTTTCTTGTCGACCGCCGGGTTGCCCGACTCGCCAACGGATTCCAATTTTTCAAGTTCCGCATTCAGGTTGACCCGTCGTTCTTCTATGACAGGTAACTGATCGCGGGCCGCATGAAAATCCATGATTTGGCGCACCCGTTTGTACAGCCGCCCCAATTCACCGACCGGGTTCTCCGAATAGGCATCTGCGTCAACAAAGTGTTTGTAACCATAGATGATCATTCCAAACTGGGTTCCCCAGTCACCCAGGTGATTGTCCGTAATCACGTTGTGTCCCACAAATCGAAGTGTCTTTGCCAGCCCGTCGCCAATCAAGGTCGAGCGAATATGCCCCACGTGCATGGGCTTGGCCACATTGGGAGATGAAAAATCAATCACATAGGTACCCGGGGCTTCAACCGGTTGGATCCCCAGACACGGATCCTGCAGTGCTTTGGTCAAACGATGCTTGAGCCACTCGTCGTCGAGTTTCAAGTTAATGAAACCGGGGCCGGCGATTTCGACCGAACTGCACAGATCATCGATGACGAGTTGACTGGTAATCTGTTCAGCAATCTGTCTGGGAGGCTGGCCCATCATGCTTTTCATCGGCATGGCACAGTTTGCCTGGTAGTCTCCAAATTTGCTGTCTTGGGCTGGCCGAATCATATCCAGCAGTTTGGAGGGGTCATCCACCATTTGATTCAACACCCGATCGAATCGAGATTTGATTTCTGATAACGCGTTCATATCGTTTTCTGGGACCGGTTTGCGGTTGAAACCAGCCAATTTGGTCAATTTGTGGGAATGCCCAAATCCATACCTGTAACCCGTTTGGGTGAAGGGTTTAGAATAAGGGACGCACCAAGAATTTCACCGAAATCGGTTTTTATTGCAATCGGACGTACATTTTGAGCTGGCGGCAGGCTGGAACAGATCCGTCCATTCAATCAGACAGTGAAATATAGGCCCATGATTCGTTTTGCAGCTGGTTTCTTCGTTTGTATGCTCGTGTTTTTCGAGGTTTCGATGTCGTGGGCAACGACGGGCAACGAAGCGTCGCACCCCGTTTCGGTTGTCGAGGCGGATATTTATGTGACCCAGTTCAAGGTGACGGTCAAACTCAAGGCATTTGCCGAAGATTTGGAACTGTTGCAGGGCGTCGAAGCACTGAACGACGGGTTCTACGACTCGGAGGAGTTGCTAGACGCCACCAATGATCACGCCAATTACCTGGCGGAGAGAATCGAGTTGATCACCGCGGATGGTTTGAAATTGCCGGCCAAAATAGTCGAGATCATCCACTTTGACATCCCGGAAGAGGGGATCCGCCAAGGTCAATTGATGAACTATACGATGGGGTTTGTGCTGGAATATGATCTCGAGGAACCTCCGGAATTCATCACGATCAATCAGCGTATGGTTGCCGAAGACATGCTGCTCCCGTCGGAACTGAAGGTCATTCTGAAACAGGCGGGTTCGGATCAACCTTTCATGAAAATGATGAAACCGGATCAGCCCGAAACATTTCGCTTTGACTGGGATGACCCAGCGCTCACGTCAGATGCCTCGGATGAAGACTGGGAAAGTTGGTTTGAAAAACAACGTGAAAAGACGCTGGGAATCCAGAGCTACAGCAGTGTTTACTCCTTTATCTACATCACCCATTACGAGGTTCGACACGAAGTCCTGATTCCTTTGGCCAGTCTTGCCTCGTTTCTGGAATTGAACCGGGCCGACCCCGGATTTCTTGATACCGAGGAGCAGGACGTGGCTGCTGAAAAGATCAAGGCATTCTTTTCCTCGGGCAATCCGGTCGAGATTGATGGTGTTGTCGTCCAGCCGAAGTTTGACCGGATCGATTTTTACGGTTTGGACCTGCGTGATTTTGCCGTTCAAGCCGAACGTCGCAAGGTAAGCATGGCCAATGGCAGGGTTGGCGTCATTATGTCGTACAGCACCAAGGGAATGCCCACCAGTGTCAGTGTTACCTGGAATCTGTTTAATGACGCAGTTAAATCGGTCGACTCGGTGGTGTTTGCGTTTGACGATATCCAGAAAACGGAATTCACGATGTTCCTGACCGACAACACGTTTGAATGGCAGGCGACTGACATGGCACGCATTGCACCCATTGCCGGAGTCACCACCGATGCTGAGAAGTATGCAGTGCCCGTCATCAAGGTGCCTCTGGTTTCCCTCGTGTTTGGAATGGTCATGCTGGGATGGCTGGGCTGTTGCCTGTTTTGTCGATGCTCATGGATAAACGCTTTGCTAGTCGTTGTTCTTTGTTTGCTGGCGGGTTTGTTGACCTGGAATTACCAGGTGTGGGAGTTGAAAAATCCTTTTGCTGCCAGGCCCAAGGTTTCGCCCGAGCAGGCTAGCCAGGTTTTTACACAACTCCATAAGAATATTTTTCGTGCCTTTGACTATCGCAATGAAGAGGAAATCTACAATGCACTTGCTCAGAGTGTTGACGGTGAACTGTTGCGGGATCTGTACCTGAAGATCATTGAAAGTCTCAAGGTGAAGGAGCAGGGAGGCGCTGTTTCCAACATCCGCGAAGTAAAAATTGTGGCTGGATCGGCTTTGGCACCCGACCAGGATTCAGGTTTGTCTGGCCGGCCAAGTTTTGGTTTTCGCAGTCAATGGGATCTGGTCGGAACGGTCGAACATTGGGGCCATATCCACGAGAGGACCAACCAGTATGATGCTCGTTTCCAGGTCGAGTTAATTGACGATCAATGGAAGATCACTGCGATGCAGGTATTGGATGAATCCCAGGGACCTGTGAAAACCAGTTTGCGAAAATTTTGAGAGCGTATGCCGAGTTGGCATCAATCTTCTTCCACGTCATCGATTTGATCGTCGGTCGTCAATTGCGGGTCGTCGATCGCTTCGATTTTCTTGAGAACGTGTTTGTAATGTCTTTCAGTTGATTTGGCAGCTGATTTCAAGCCTTCTGCCTGGGGCAGTGTTTCCGCCAGCGCCAGGA